>NZ_JBYSYP010000038.1:0-667 GCF_058783565.1 Novosphingobium sp. FW305-C-111 | reverse complement strand
CTGTGCATGGCGGTGACAAACCAGGCCAATGGAGCGCCGGCGTTTTGCTGAGCGCGGCGGTGTAAAAACCGGCCATTGGATAAGGTTGCTCTTTTTGGAGCGGCCAGGGATGTTTGCCGTGGAGGTCTACGCAGCGGTTCGCCGTTTTGTGTTTGTGGAAGGGAACAGTCAGCGTGAGGCGGCGAAGGTCTTTGGCCTGAGCCGTGATACGATTGCCAAGATGTGCCGGTTCTCGCTGCCGCCGGGCTACACGCGCACGAAGCCGGTGGCGAAGCCGAAGCTGGGGCCGTTGCTGCCGGTGATTGACCGGATCCTGGCGGAGGACCGGATAGCGCCGGTGAAGCAGCGGCACACGGCCAAGCGGATATTCGAGCGTTTGCGCGACGAGCATGGCTATGGCGGTGGCTACACGGTGGTGAAGGATTACGTTCGGCAGTGCCGAGCGCGCAGCCGCGAGACGTTCGTACCGCTGGCGCATCCACCGGGCCACGCGCAGGTGGATTTTGGCGAGGCGGTGGGGGTGATCGGCGGCGTCCGGCAGAAGGTGCATTTCTTCTGCATGGACCTGCCTCAGTCGGATGCCTGCTTCGTGAAGGCCTATCCGGCGGAGACGACCGAGGCTTTCCTCGACGGGCACGTTTCGGCATGTGCGTTCTTCGGCGCCGTG
>NZ_JBYSYP010000037.1:0-771 GCF_058783565.1 Novosphingobium sp. FW305-C-111 | reverse complement strand
ATCTCCGCCTCCGCTCGATACGGGGGCCATTGAATCAAATCACCCCCTCAAAGACGAGGGTTTTTCGAGGCGTCCAGCTGCGATTTTCGCGAATGCCGTCTGCATACGGGTTCACACGAAGACGCCAAGAGGGCGTGTTCTCTGTTCTCTTCCGTCCGGAAATGCGCTCTTTGGGGTGCAATTGGGGATTTAGTAAAGTGTCACGGAAATTCGCGAGTAAAGTGTCACCGTAATCCAATCGCTAAACTTCACCTTCGGCCAAGAGGGCACGTGCTTCTTTCAGGTCAATTTTTGCCTTTTGCCCATGACGTTGCATCATGTGTAACAGGTTAGCCCCGTTCATCAACGTCAGGGGTTTGCCATTGGCGAATGAATAGGCATCAGGGCCATAGTCTGCGGTTGTGACCAGAATGCCGCGTGACGCGCCCTCATTCATCACTGTGCCGTACAGATCGCGAACTGCCGAGACCCCAACAGTTCGGGTATATCGTTTCGCCTGGATAACGATCTTGCCGCCGGTAATCGGATCGGGGTCGAAAGCCACGGCGTCTACGCCACCGTCGCTGCTGGCTTGAGTAACCTTCACCTCGCCACCACGAGAAGCAAATTCTCGTTCAAAGAGCTCTCGCACCAAATGCTCAAAGTCGTCCCATGAAATGGAAGCGAGGTTCGTGCCTTCATCGATCCCAGATCCAACTGGACGCCTCGAAAAACCCTCGTCTTTGAGGGGGTGATTTGATTCAATGGCCCCCGTATCGAGCGGAGGCGGAG
>NZ_JBYSYP010000036.1:0-881 GCF_058783565.1 Novosphingobium sp. FW305-C-111 | reverse complement strand
GGGCTCTGTTGCAAAAATCGTGAAGCTTGAGCATGCTTGGCGGAGATTGGACGGACGGAACGATGACGGATTTCAAGTGGCGCCATTTCCAGGGTGATGTGATCCTGTGGGCGGTGCGCTGGTATTGTCGCTATCCGATCAGCTATCGCGACCTTGAGGAAATGCTGGCGGAACGCGGCATTTCGGTCGACCATACGACGATCTATCGCTGGGTCCAGTGCTACGCCCCGGAGATGGAGAAGCGGCTGCGCTGGTTCTGGCGGCGTGGCTTTGATCCGAGCTGGCGCCTGGATGAAACCTACGTCAAGGTGCGGGGCAAGTGGACCTACCTGTACCGGGCAGTCGACAAGCGGGGCGACACGATCGATTTCTACCTGTCGCCGACCCGCAGCGCCAAGGCAGCGAAGCGGTTCCTGGGCAAGGCCCTGCGAGGCCTGAAGCACTGGGAAAAGCCTGCCACGCTCAATACCGACAAAGCGCCGAGCTATGGTGCAGCGATCACCGAATTGAAGCGCGAAGGAAAGCTGGACCGGGAGACGGCCCACCGGCAGGTGAAGTATCTCAATAACGTGATCGAGGCCGATCACGGAAAGCTCAAGATACTGATCAAGCCGGTGCGCGGTTTCAAATCGATCCCCACGGCCTATGCCACGATCAAGGGATTCGAAGTCATGCGAGCCCTGCGCAAAGGACAGGCTCGCCCCTGGTGCCTGCAGCCCGGCATCAGGGGCGAGGTGCGCCTTGTGGAGAGAGCTTTTGGCATTGGGCCCTCGGCGCTGACGGAGGCCATGGGCATGCTCAACCACCATTTCGCAGCAGCCGCCTGATCGGCGCAGAGCGACAGCCTACCTCTGACTGCCGCCAATCTTTGCAACAGAGCC
>NZ_JBYSYP010000035.1:0-1307 GCF_058783565.1 Novosphingobium sp. FW305-C-111 | reverse complement strand
TGGACGCCTCGAAAAACCCTCGTCTTTGAGGGGGTGATTTGATTCAATGGCCCCCGTATCGAGCGGAGGCGGAGATGGTTGGTCAGCCTGGTTTCTTTGATCTGTCGGATCGTTATGCGGCGCTGAGCGCGGCGGGGGATCCGCTGGAGCGCTTGGCAGCGGTGGTGGATTTCGAGGTGTTCCGCGGGCCATTGATCGTGGCGCTCAGGCGGAGCGATCGGGGCAAAGGCGGGCGACCGCCGTTCGACCCCGTGATGATGTTCAAGATCCTGGTGCTCCAGGCGCTCTACTCCTTGTCAGACGAGGGATGCGAGTTCCAGATCAAGGACCGGCTGTCGTTCCAGCGGTTCCTCGGCTTGGGGCTCGATGGCCGGGTGCCTGATGCCACCACGGTATGGCTGTTCCGCGAGCAGCTCGTGAAGGCCAAGGCGATCGACAAGCTCTTCGCGCGCTTTGATGCGGCGCTGACCGATCGCGGCTACCTGGCGATGGGCGGCCAGATCATCGATGCGACCGTGGTGCCAGCGCCCAAGCAGCGCAATACCGACGAGGAGAAGGCCGCGATCAAGGAGGGCAAGATCCCGGAGCGCTGGAAAGAGAAGCCTGCCAAGATCCGGCAGAAGGATCGTGACGCCCGCTGGACGGTCAAATACTCGAAGGCCAAGATGAAGGAAGGCGGTGACCTCAAGGGCTTCAAGCCGGTCGACCTTGCCATCCCGATGTTCGGCTACAAAAACCACATCGGCATCGACCGGACGCATGGGCTGATCCGCACCTGGGAAGCCAGCGCGGCCAACGCCCATGATGGCGCGCGGCTCCCTGACCTCATCAGCAAGCAGAACACCGGTTCTGGCGTATGGGCGGACACGGCCTATCGCTCGAAGAAGAACGAGGCGTTCCTCGAGAGGGGCATGTTCAAGAGCAATATCCACCAGAAGCGCATGCCGCGTCGGCCGCTGCCCGGGCATATCGCCCGGGCCAATGCGAAGCGCTCCGCTGTCCGCTCGGCGGTTGAGCACGTGTTCGCCGGCCAGAAGCACCGCATGGGGCTGCTTGTCCGCACCATCGGCATCGCCAGAGCCCGGATCAAGATCGGCATGGCGAACCTGGCCTATAACTTCCAGCGCCTCGCCTGGCTCGAGGGGCGAGGTGCGCCTGCATAGCAGGAAAACGGGCGCCACGCCGCGCGCCACCACCGAAAACCAAGGAAGCGAGGCCGAAAAGGCCAACCCTCACGCACCAAAGACCGCGATCAGACCCTTCGCACCCCCTTCAGGCCGAAAACAGCGAGTTCTTCGAGGTGTCCA
>NZ_JBYSYP010000034.1:0-1322 GCF_058783565.1 Novosphingobium sp. FW305-C-111 | reverse complement strand
GGGACTGTCAGGATTTCCGTGTGCGGCCGGGCGGTTGATCATCAGGCCGCCATGGCTCTGATGAAACGTTCGCCGAAGATCACGGCAAATTGCGCCTTCGCCATGGTCCACTCACGTGGTGGCATCTTCCACTCTTTCTCCGACCGATTCAAGATCAGGTAGAGCAGCTTGGTGGCGGCCTCGTCGCTGGGGAAGTGTCCCCTGGCCCTGACAGCCCGCCTGAGCTTCGAGTTCAAAGCTTCGATGGCGTTCGTAGTGTAGATGATCCGGCGGACCTCGTCGGGGAACGCAAAAAACGGGATCACCTCGCCCCAGGCGCGCCGCCAGCTCTGGCCGATGGCGGGATAGCGCTGCCCCCAAGGGCCAGCCTCAAATGCTGTCAGCGCCTTTTCGGCGGCATCTGCGTCGGTGGCACGGTAAATCTCCTTGAGCGCGCTGGCGAGGTTCTTTCGGTCCTTCCAGGAGACGAAGTCCATCGAGTTGCGCAGCAGGTGAACGATGCAGGTCTGGACGATCGCATCGGGGAACACTGCGGTGATCGCATCGGGAAAGCCCTTCAGGCCGTCAACGACGGCCAGCAGGATGTCTTCAACGCCACGGTTGCGAAGCTCGTTCATCACCCGAAGCCAGAACTTGGCACCCTCATTCTGCTCGAGCCACAAGCCGAGCACCTCCTTTGCGCCGTCGGCGCGGACGCCCAGCGCAATGTGGATCGCCTTGTTGCGCACCATGCCCTCGTCGCGGATCTTGACCCGGATCGCGTCGAAGAAGACCAGCGGGTAAACCGGATCGAGCGGCCGCTGCTGCCAAGTGGCGACCTCATCGAGCACGGCGTCGGTCACCGTGCTAATCAAATCGGGTGAGACGTCGATGCCGTATAGATCGTGCAGGTGCCTGGTGATCTCGCGGGTGCTCATGCCGCGCGCGTACATCGACACGATCTTGTCGTCGAAGCCGGGAAAGCGGCGTTGATACTTGGCGATCAACTGCGGGTCGAAGCTCGACTGGCGATCGCGCGGCACGTCGATCGCCAACTTGCCGGTGTCGGTCATTACCGTCTTCCGACCGTAGCCGTTGCGCATGTTGCCGGCGCCGTCTTCGCCAGCGAGGTGGTGATCCATCTCCGCATTCAGGGCACGCTCTGTCAGCGCCTTCTTCAGCGAATCGAGCAGACCGCCCTGCTCGAAGGCGGCACTGGCAGCGCCGCCCGCCAAAAGCTGATCGAGAAGCTCATTCGGTATGGCAGGTTCTTTGCGTCGTGACATAGTGGGACTCCTTGTTGCCCATTATGCCCGGCCACACACGGAAATCCTGACAGTCCC
>NZ_JBYSYP010000033.1:0-1911 GCF_058783565.1 Novosphingobium sp. FW305-C-111 | reverse complement strand
GTGTCAACGGCGGTCGGATTCCAGGCCATGATGGCGGAGTAAAAGCAGGCCATTGAAGATGAGCGCGGATGATATGCAAAGGGCCCCGATCGGGGCCCTTTGCATATTTGCCGTTTTGCGGCGGGTCAGTCGGTGGCGTGGGCGGGAGTGGCCTGGTTTTGCTCCGCCCCGGCAGCGCGGCGGCGGTGGGCGGACTGCTTGAGGCGGTAGCTGTCGCCGTTCATGGTGAGGATGCTGACGTGGTGGGTGAGCCGGTCGAGCAGCGCTCCGGTGAGCCGCTCGGACCCCAGAACTTGGGTCCAGTCCTCGAACGGCAGGTTGGAGGTGACGATCGTCGATCCCCGCTCGTAACGCTGCGAGAAGGTTTCGAACAACAGTTCCGCGCCCGTGGGCGAGAGCGGAACGTAGCCCAGTTCGTCAACGATCAGCAGCTTCACGGCGGCAAGGTCGCGCTGCATCTTGAGCAACCGCTTTTCGTCGCGGGCTTCCATCAACTGGTTCACCAGCGCCGCGGCGGTGGTGAACGCGACGGTGAAGCCCTTCTGGCAGGCCGCCAGGCCCAGCGCGAGCGCGACGTGGGTCTTGCCGGTGCCGCTGTTACCCAGCGCGATGATGTTTTCCCGCCGCAGGATGTATTCGCAACGCGCCAGCTCCAGGACGAGCATCTTGTTGAGGCTGGGGATGGCCGTGAAGTCGAAGGTATCGAGGCTCTTCACCGCCGGGAACCGGGCGGCACGGATCCGGCGCTCGACCGTGCGGCGTTCCCGGTCGATCAGCTCCAGTTCGATGAGGCGCAGCAGGTAGCGGGTATGATCGACGCCATCACGCGCGCATTCCCGGGCCAGCTTCTCATACTCGCGCAGTACCGTCGGCAGCTTGAGCTGCTTGAGGTGATGCGTCAGCAGAACCTGAGGCGTGCCTGCCGTGGTGCCGGCCGGCATCTTGTCGTCCGTTGCCCTGCTCATGCTGCCAGTTCCGGCAGGAGCGTGGCATAGTCGGCGGCGCGGGTCGTCTTTACCTCCATCTTGGGTAGGTGCGGATAGGAGGCCAGATCGAGCCGGGCGGGTCTGCGCTCGATGCGCGCCAGCGCGATCTGCTTGACCGCATCGAAGCCGATCGCGCCGATATGGATCGCCTCGTTTATCGCCAAGGTGACCACCTCCATCGGGATGGCCTCCAGAAGACGCAGCACCTGGATGAACTCGCGTTTGCCCTTGTTGCCCATCCGCGCCTCCAGGAGGTGACGCAGATGCTGGAACACCTCGGGCAAGTCCCAGCCCTGCAACGCGGCAGCTTGGTCGAGTGCTCCTGGCTTGGTCTCGATCAGCGCCAGATAATGGAGCGGGTTCGCCACGAACATGGCCTCGCCATAGCAGCGCGGGTGACGGGCGATCTCCTCGCTGCCGCACAGGATGACGACCTGATCGACGAAGCCCTTCACCACCACGTCCTGGAAGCCGTAGCGGGTCGGAACCGAGTAGTCGTTGGTCCGGTAGCGCACCAATGCTGTCGACGATACGCGGGCGATCCGCGTCTCGCACGGCTCGAACGTCCCTGACGGCAAGGGACGCATCGCAGCCAGGTCGGCCACGAGCCGCTCGCCGATCGTCTGGCTGTGCCGTCCGGCCCGCTCTTCCTGCCGAGCGCGGCAGCGGCGTTCCAATTCCGCGTTAAAGTCGTCGTAGCTCGCCGCCTGCGGGATCGGCACCATGAAGTGTGTCCGCGCGTGCTTGACCAGCCCTTCGACCTTTCCCTTGTCATTGCCCTTGCCGGGGCGCCCGAAGCGATCGGTGAACAGGTAGTGGCTGACCAGTCCGGTGAAGGCCTGGGTGCGCTCGCGCTTGCCGTCACCGCAGATCTTCGCGACCGCGATCTTCGTGTTGTCGTACAGGATCGAGCACGGCACGGCGC
>NZ_JBYSYP010000032.1:0-2378 GCF_058783565.1 Novosphingobium sp. FW305-C-111 | reverse complement strand
TGTCAATCGGCGTGCAAACGGGACCCCCTATCGGCGCGCAAAAGGGACCCCCTTTCACGATGGCGCAAGGTTGATCGGACACGCGCCTTTGCGCTGCGCGCGGCGTAGGGAGGGCGGAGCCCGACCGGAGGCGCGCGCAGCGCAAAGCATCTTTTAATCGGAGGTCGGTGGGGGCGATCAGCTGCGGTTTTTGAAGCGCCAGCTGTCATTGCCGGTCTCGACGATGTCGCAATGGTGGGTGACGCGATCAAGGAGCGCGGTGGTCATCTTGGGATCGCCGAACACGGTGGGCCATTCGCCGAACGCGAGGTTGGTGGTGATGATGACGCTGGTCTGCTCGTAGAGCTTGCTGATCAGGTGGAACAGCAACTGGCCGCCCGAGCGGGCGAACGGCAGATATCCCAGTTCGTCGAGCACGATCAGGTCGAGGCGGGATAGCTGGGCGGCGAGAGCGCCGCTCTTGCCGATCCTGGCCTCCTCTTCGAGGCGGGTCACCAGATCGACGGTGTTGAAGTAGCGGCCTCGCGCACCCGAGCGAACGACATTGGCGGCGATGGCGATGGCCAGGTGGGTTTTGCCGGTGCCCGTGCCGCCGACCAGGACGATGTTGCGCCGAGCGGGCAGGAACGCGCCACTGTGCAGCGAACGCACCAGCCCCTCGTTGATCGGCGTGCCCTCGAACCGGAACGCATCGATATCCTTCACGACCGGCAGCCGGGCGGCCGCCATCCGGTATCGGATCGAGGCAGCATGGCGATGTGTTGCTTCCGCGCGCAGAAGGTCGGTCAGTATCTCCATCGTGGTGCGCTGGCGCTGAAGGCCGGTGGTGACCGCATCGTCGAACGCGCCCGCCATGCCCTTGAGCCCAAGCCCGCGCATCGCCTCGATCATGTCATGCCGCTGCATCGAAGGTCCTCAGCTGGTCGTAACGGGCGCAGTCGGCGATCGGCGGATGGCGCAAGGCGCTGTCTTCGGAGGTGATGATGGTGAGCGGTCGCGGCGGTTCGCGGCGCCGCGCCAGGATGTTGAGGATCAGGTCGTCGCTCGCCGTGCCGGTCGCCAATGCCTCGCGGACGGCCGCTTCGACCGGCTCCAGACCATCGGTCAGCACGGCCGACAGCACACGGACGAACCGGCGGTCGGCATCGTCGCCATTGCCAAGCTTGCGGCGCAGGCGCGCCAGCGCCGGCGGCAGATCCCAGTCCTGGAAGGGCGCGCCGTTCCGCAGCGCTCCGGGCTTGCGGGCCAGTACCGGCAGATAATGCCAGGGGTCATAGATCGTGCGGTTGCGCCCGAAGTAGCGGGGATGCTCGGCGACAACCTCCTCGCCGCAGCGCACGACAATGCGGTCGGCATAGGCCCGGACCTGCACCGTCCGCCGCGCCACCGTCGAGAGAACCGAGTAGCGGTTGCGATCGAAGCTGATCAGGCAGGTGCCCGTCACCGCATGCTCGCTCTCGTTAAAGCCGTCGAACGGTCCCAGCATCGGCTGCAGTGCCGATCGCTCGATCTCCAGCGCCTGCGCCACGGTCAGCTCGCCCTGTTCCGGGTGTGCCTGTCGTTCCGCCCAGCGCTGGCACTCGGCCTCCAGCCAGCCATTGAGCTCGTCGAGGCTGGCGAACCGCAACCGGGGTTGGAAGAAGCGGCCCCGGATCGTCTGCACCTGGTTCTCGACCTGGCCCTTCTCCCATCCCGCCGCCGGCGAGCAGGCGGTGGGCTCGACCATATAATGGTCGGTCATGATCAGGAACCGCCGGTTGAAGACCCGCTCCTTCCCCGTGAACACGCTCGTCACCGCCGTCTTCATATTATCGTAGATGCCGCGGCCCGGCACGCCGCCGAAGAAAGCAAAGCCGCGCGCATGCGCGTCGAACAGCATCTCCTGACTCTCGCGCGGATAGGCCCGGACATAGACCGCCCGCGATGCACACAGCCGCATATGCGCAACCTTCACGCGCATCGGCTTGCCGGCGATCTCCACATCCTCATGGCTCCAGTCGAACTGGTAGGCCTCGCCCGGCTTGAACATCAGCGGGATGAAGGCGGTGACACCATCGCCGGCATCCTTGCGCCGGTCGGCCTTCCAGCGCGCCGCGTAGCGCCGAACGGCATCGTAGGAACCCTCAAAACCTTCGCGCTCCAGCAGATCATGTATCCGCGTCATCCGCAGTCGCTCGCGCCTGCCGCGCACCTCGTTCTCTTCCAGCAGTGTGTTCAGGCGATCCTGAAACGGCCCGATCCTAGGCAGTGGCTGAACCTTGCGCTGATAGTCGAATGCGCCTTCCGGCGCCCGGATCGCCTTGCGGATCACCTTCCGCGACACATGCAAATCCCGCGCGATCGCCTTGATCGCCTTGCCGCCGGCATACTCGCGCCGA
>NZ_JBYSYP010000031.1:0-2701 GCF_058783565.1 Novosphingobium sp. FW305-C-111 | reverse complement strand
ACGAACTCGCCCTCGGGCAGCATCTTGCGGACCATCTCGCGCTCGGCGCGGAACGGCGAGATGAACGCGGTCAGCACGATCAGCCCGGCGTCGACCATCAGCTTGGCCACCTCGCCGACGCGGCGGATGTTCTCGATGCGGTCGGCCTCGGTGAAGCCAAGGTCCTTGTTGAGTCCGTGGCGGACGTTGTCGCCGTCGAGCAGGAAGGTGTGGCGGTTCATGATCGCCAGCCGCTTCTCGACCTCGTTGGCGATCGTCGACTTGCCCGCGCCCGACAGCCCGGTGAACCACAGCACCTTGGGCGTCTGGTTCTTGAGCGCCGCATGGTCCGCACGGGTCACGTCGGTCGGCTGCCAGTGGACGTTCTGGGCCCGGCGCAGGCTGAAGTGGATCATGCCGGCGGCCACCGTGGCATTGGTGATCTTGTCGATCAGGATGAACCCGCCGAGCGTGCGGTTCTGCGCATAGGGCTCGAACACGATGGCCTTGTCGGTGGCGATCTCGGCCACGCCGATGGCGTTGAGGTCGAGCGTCCTGGCGGCCAGGTGCGACCCGGAACCTCCTGCATCGTTGACGTTGACGACGTACTTGGGCTGCTGGACCGTGACCGAGACGGTCTGGGTGCCGAGCTTGAGCCAATAGGCGCGGCCGACCACCATCGGATCGTCGTTCAGCCACACCAGCGTCGCCTCGAACTGGTCGGCGGCCTGCGGCGGATTGTCGGCGGCGGCAATGACGTTGCCGCGGCTGCAGTCGATCTCGTCGGCGAAGCAGACGGTGACCGACTGGCCGGCGACGGCCTCGTCCTGGTCGCCATCGAGCGTCACGACGCGGGTGACGGTGCTGGTCTTGCCCGAAGGCAGGACGCGAACCTCGTCGCCGGGCTTGACCGAGCCGGTGGCGACGAGCCCGGAGAAGCCGCGGAAATCGAGGTTCGGGCGGTTGACCCACTGGACCGGGAGGCGGAACGGCTTTTCGGCATCGACCGAGGACAGCACTTCCACCGTCTCGAGATGCTCGACCAGCGTCGGCCCCTTGTACCACGGCGTGTTGGCCGAGAGCGTGGTGATGTTGTCGCCCTTGAAGCCGGAGATCGGCAGCGCGGTGAAGCTCTCGATGCCGATGCTCTTCGCAAACTCGGCATAGTCCTTGACGATTCCGTCGTAGACGGCCGGATCGTAGTCGACGAGGTCCATCTTGTTGACCGCGAGCACGATGTTGCGGATGCCGATCAGGTGGCACAGGTACGAATGCCGCCGGGTCTGGACGAGCACGCCCTTGCGCGCGTCGATCAGGATCACCGCGAGGTCGGCGGTCGAGGCGCCGGTGATCATGTTGCGGGTGTACTGCTCGTGCCCCGGGCAGTCGGCGACGATGAACTTGCGCTTCTCGGTGTTGAAGAAGCGATAGGCGACGTCGATGGTGATGCCCTGCTCGCGTTCCGCCGCAAGCCCGTCGACCAGCAGCGCGAAGTCGATCTCCTGCCCCTGCGTGCCGACCTTCTTCGAATCCGACTGCAGCGCGTCGAGCTGGTCCTCGAAGATCATCTTGGAATCGTAAAGCAGCCGCCCGATCAGCGTCGACTTGCCGTCGTCCACCGACCCGCAGGTGATGAAGCGCAGCATGGTCTTGTGCTGGTGCGTATCGAGATAGGCGTCGATGTCCTCGGCGATGAGGGCGTCGGTCTGGTAGATGACGTCGTCGCTCATCAGAAATACCCCTGCTGCTTCTTGACTTCCATGCCGGCGCCGCCCGCATCCTTGTCGATCGCCCGGCCCTGGCGTTCGCTGGTGGTGGTGAGCAGGGTCTCCTGGATCACCTCCGGCAGGGTCTTCGCCTCGCTCTCCACCGCGCCGGTCAGCGGGTAGCAGCCCAATGTGCGGAAACGGATCGAGCGCATCTCCGGCACTTCGCCGGGCTGCAGCGGGAAGCGCTCGTCGTCGACCATCAGCAGCATCCCGTCGCGCTCCACGGTCGGGCGCTTGTCGGCGAAGTAGAGCGGGACGATCGGCACGTCGTTGAGGTGGATGTACTGCCAGATGTCGAGCTCGGTCCAGTTCGAGATCGGGAACACCCGGATGCTCTCGCCCTTGTTCTTGCGGGCGTTGTAGAGGTTCCACAGCTCGGGCCGCTGGTTCTTGGGGTCCCAGCCGTGCGACGCGGTACGGAAGCTGAAGATGCGCTCCTTGGCGCGGCTCTTCTCCTCGTCGCGGCGGGCGCCGCCGAACGCGGCATCGAAGCCGTACTTGTCGAGCGCCTGCTTGAGCCCTTCCGTCTTCCACATGTCGGTGTGGAGCGCCCCGTGGTCGAACGGGTTGATCCCGCGCTCGGCTGCCTCGGGGTTCTGGTAGACGAGCAGGTCCATGCCCGATTCCTTCGCCATCTTGTCGCGAAGCTCGTACATCGCCTTGAACTTCCACGTGGTGTCGACGTGGAGCAGCGGGAACGGCGGCGGCGAGGGATAGAACGCCTTGCGCGCCAGGTGCAGCATCACCGCGCTGTCCTTGCCCACCGAATAGAGCATCACCGGCTTCTCCGCCTCGGCAACGACCTCGCGCATGATATGAATGGCCTCTGCCTCAAGCCGCTCGAGGTGGGTCAGGGTCCTGCTCATCACTATCAATCCTCTGCTGCCGTTAGCCGGCTTGCCCCGCACACATAAGCCACAACAATGGACTGCTAACCTCCCATTTGGTAGTAG
>NZ_JBYSYP010000030.1:0-2756 GCF_058783565.1 Novosphingobium sp. FW305-C-111 | reverse complement strand
ATCTCCGCCTCCGCTCGATACGGGGGCCATTGAATCAAATCACCCCCTCAAAGACGAGGGTTTTTCGAGGCGTCCAGTTCATCGCGCCGCGCTTCGGCCCGGTCCGTAATGCCGCGAGTCAGCTCGAATTCCTGCGCAGCCAGGGAACGCGTCGCGGCTTCCTGATCGGCCGTGTAGCTGAGTCCTTCCTTCGCCGCGCGAGCCCGCTGCGAATTGACAGCTTCCTCCACAAACTGGCGCTTTTGCTCCTCGATCAGCGCGATGCCTCTGAGACCCTGTTGCGCGGTCAACAGGTCGATGGTTTCCCGTCGCTTCAGGTTCTCAGCGTCAATCGCCTCATTGAACTTGTCTTGCTTGTCCTCAAGGTCCGCGATGGCTTCGCCAGCATCGATCGCAAACCGGCCGGCGCCATCCGCAGGGAACATCCCCTTGCGAGGATCAACCGGTTTCCCGTTGACTTCGACTCCGTAGTGCAGGTGCGGCCCCGTGCTGAGCCCGCTGTTGCCCGTCCGGCCGATAACATCGCCTTTGGTAACCTGGGTCCCCGTCGCAATGCTGTTGTCGCTCAGGTGCCCAAATTTCGAAACCACGTTGCCGCCGTGGTCAATGTAAATGAATTTCCCAAGCTTCGAGTCCGTCCCGGTCTCGATAACCACACCATCGGCTGGCGCCTTTACGGGCGTCCCGATGGGCGCCGCGATATCGATTCCGCGGTGATAGGTTGACGCGCCGGCAGTGGGCGCCTTGCGAGGTCCGAAACCTGATTTAACCGGACCGTCAACCGGCATGATAAAAGCGGTTTGCTTGCTGAGACGTTCGGCCTCGCGCCGCGATCGCTCGCGCTGATCGGCTTCCTTTTTCGCCGAGTCCGCGGCCCGCTTGGCATAGTCCGCGCGGACCTTTTCCAGTTCCTGTTGACGGTACGCGGCTTTCGTCGCGTCATCGGCGAACTTGAAATTCTTATCCAGGAATTCGTTCGCCTTGCGCAGGGCATCGGCTTCGGCCTCAGCCAGCGACTTGTTTTCCTTCGCGGCCGCGGTCGCGGTGCGCAGCGAGTCCGATTGCTTGGCCCGCTGCTCAGTCTGATCGGCGACGATCGCAGCGCCGGCTTTCTCAGCGTAATTGCGTCGCTGTACGGTTTGCAGCTCCTTTTCGAGTGCTGCTTTCCGCTCCAAAGCCTGTTGCAGGAACGGATTATTCGCGCCGCCATATCGACGGAGATTCGAAATCTCCACTTCAGTGGCAGCGATACGCTGCAACAAGTCGGCTTCGGTACTGGCGCCGCGCGCCGCGCGAAGAGTCATCGCGAGGTTGCGCGCCAAGGTTTCGAGCGCGCTTGTCGCGCCCTTAATCGGCCCCAAGTCCGCGAATTCGTCTAGCAGGTCGCTCCAGGCTGCCGACAGTTCCCGCGCTGCACTTGCCCAGGCGCCGCGTTGCTTTTCGGCGGCTTCCTCCATTTTGGCGGAATATATCCCTAGCGCGAGATTCTGAGCCTCAGTTGCCCGCCCTTGCTCGAATAAGGACTCGATTTGGTCGCGCTGCGCCGCGGTTAGGAAGTTGGTCGCGTCGTCCAGTTTCTTGACCGCTTCAAACCCGCCCGTGAATGCCTGAGACACGTCATCGGCGGCTTGCTTCAGGTCGACTCCCATGACTTCGGCAGTATCAGCCGCCGCCCGTCCAAATTCCTCGATACGCGAGTCCGCGATCCCGTCGCGGTTGAATTTCCGCACGGCCGCAAGGGCATCCTCGGCAGCCACCCCGTATCGCCGCAGTTCGCCGGTCGCCTCGCTGAGCCGTTCGGCACTGTGCGCGGCCCCATCGGCATTCGCTGCGAGGATCCCGTTGAAGGTCCGCAGGCGCTCTGCCTGATCGGCCGCCCGGCTCATTGCGGCGACAAGCGTGCCAAACACCGCGACCAATGCGATAACTGGCGCACTGGTAAGGCCGGCAGCGATCGCCGAACCGACGCGCGGGAAAATCTGGATTATCTGCCCGCCCTGTTGCCCCAGCGTCTGCATTAGTGACGTGCCGGACGCGAGCTGCGTGAAAACGTCATTTACCTGAAACGAGAGATTCTGGAGCTGGTAGGGCTCGAGTCCCAGGAATGCCCCGCGGCCGCCTGCCGGGGCGCGTGCCAGGACCTTTGCCGTTCGATCGGCTTCCCCTTTCAACAGTGCCAGCGCCTGCCGATGCTCATCCGCGCTGATCTCCCCGCGGTGCAGCCAGTTCGCCAGCTTCTCCGTCTCGGCTGCTAGGCGTGCCTCCAGGGCCGCAGCCGGATTAAGTTCGCTGCGCAGCCGGGCAATCGCCGCGGCCTCGCGATCGGCGGCCGTGGCGGCTTCCTCGCGAAGCTTGGCGGCCAACTGATCATAGTCGCCGCGATCACGCGTCACGCCCGTTGCACGCTCAATTGTCGGACGGACGGCGGCTGCCTTCGCCTGTTGTGCCAGGCTCGCATTCAATCGGTCGCCTTCCTCGCGTGCGGCACGCTGAGCGAGGGCGAGGGCGTTAAGGTTGCCCTCCAGTGTCGCGACATTCTGTCCGGCATCCGCGTAGCCGGATTTCTGCCGTGCGAGGGTCGACTCCAGGCGGCCGGCTTCGCCCTGCAGCGATTTCATCGCGGACTCGGCAGCACGAAGTCGGGCGCGAAGTGGCTCTGCGTCCCCGCCATTGACCAGGGCTGTCAATCGGCGTGCAAACGGGACCCCCTATCGGCGCGCAAAAGGGACCCCCTTTCACGATGGCGCAAGGTTGAT
>NZ_JBYSYP010000029.1:0-6225 GCF_058783565.1 Novosphingobium sp. FW305-C-111 | reverse complement strand
ACCATTTCGCAGCAGCCGCCTGATCGGCGCAGAGCGACAGCCTACCTCTGACTGCCGCCAATCTTTGCAACAGAGCCCTACATTGTCGGCGCGCTCGTCGTCGTCTTCCTGCTCATCGTCGTCATGGTCGTTATCGAACGCGGCCAAATGCAGACGGTGAAGCCAGAGGATTTACAACAGCCCAACAAAGGCCAAACCTCGCTGGACATGGCGCGACAGGTCGCCGGCAACGCGGAAGGCGGGGAAGTCCCCTCCGCGAACGGCGCTCCGACCGTGCCAACGGCGCCGACGATGGTTCCCGGCCCGGTTGCTCTCGACGCCAATGGCGTCCCGATCGCCCCCGTCAATCCCGACATGCCTCCCGTGCCTCCGGGGGGCTATGCCGGGAATGGACAGGCTCCCCAAGTCTCGCCCGAAGTCATGTCGAGGCGGCAACGCATCGAAGCTATGCGCGCCGCCAAGGCGCAAATGTTCACGGACGCGGTTCGCGCGCCGACGAACATCAAAATGGCGGCGGCGCGTAGCGCGGGCTCGCCCGGCGGCGCAAGCGCCAACGGCGACACGGCGCAACGCCTTGAAGCTCTGCGCCAGCAAATCGCGGCGGCTGCGGCGGAAGGCAACGGCCCATCCTCAACCGATCTGCAAACGCTCGCCGCCCTCCAAGGTCAAATGGCCGCGAACGGCGGTGGGAACGCCACGGGGCAGGGGAGGGATTTAGGCCAGTTCGGCAACAAGCAAGGCGGCGATCGGTGGCAACTGGATTCGCAGCCTGCGGCTCCGCGCACGCGCTATCAGCTAACCGCCGGTTTCGTGATTCCGGGGACGTTGATCTCTGGCATCAATTCCGAATTGCCCGGCCAAATCGTCGCTCAAGTCTCACAGAACGTCTATGACAGCGCGACGGGCAAATACCTCCTGATCCCGCAAGGCGCGCGGCTGGTGGGCTCCTACTCCGCTGACGTTCAATATGGACAATCGCGTGTGCTGATCGCGTGGCAGCGGATCGTCTTTCCGGATGGCAAGGCGATGGACATTGGCGCGATGCCCGGCTCGGACAGCGCCGGCTATGGCGGCTTCAAGGACAAGGTGAATAATCACTATCTGCGCATCTTCGGATCGGCCTTGTTCATGTCTGGCGTGACGGCGGGCGCAACGCTCAGTCAGCCCCAATCCAACTTCGATAGCAACGGCAACAGCCGTCAAAGCGCAAGCTCGGCCCTGAGCGAAGCCCTCGGGCAACAGCTTGGTCAAGCTACCGCTATGATGATCCAAAAGAACCTCAATATCTCCCCTACGTTGATGATCCGGCCCGGCTTCCGGTTCAACGTCGTGGTCACGAAAGACCTCGCGTTTTCAAAGCCGTATCGTGCTTTCGACTATTAACCCCAAGGAGTGAGTCCAATGCGAAAGGTAATTTTAGCCGCTAAAATTGGCTTCGGGCTGGCCGTCATCGCCGCCCCGATGACAACGCCCGCTTACGCGCAGTTCGCCGTGGTCGATGTGGCGAGCGTCAAGCAAAACACCATCACGGCTGTCCAGAGCGTCGCACAGGTGGCGAAGCAGGTTCAGCAGTACCAAACCCAGCTTCAACAATATCAGAACATGCTCAAAAATACGCTGGCTCCTGCGGCCTACGTGTGGAGCCAAGCCCAAAGCACCATCGACGGGCTGCAAAATACGTCGAATACGCTCAACTCGTTGACACGCCAGACGGGCGGGATCGACGCCTATCTGAGCCAATTTCAAAATCCGAATTACTACAGAAACTCGGCCTGCTTTTCGGCGACAGGTTGCACCGCTGCACAGCGCGCCGCCCTTCAAACCAATCAGCGTGCCAAGCAACAGCTTCTCATGGCGTCAAACGACGATGTGCTGCGGGGTATCAGTGACCAACAGACGCAGTTGAAGCAGGAAGCAGCGACGCTCGAACAGATGCAGCGCAACGCCCAATCGGCGGACGGGCAGGCGCAGGCCCTCGGCTATGCCAACCAGTTCGCCGCTAATCAGGCCAACCAGCTTCTCGCCCTGCGCCAGCAGCTAATGGCGCAGCAGGCCGCCACGCTGGCCGTCCAGCAGGCCGCTATGGACGAAAAGGCTCTGCGGGTCGCGGCGTCTGAAAAGGCACGCTCTGGCTCTTACACAAAGGATGCGGCCGGCACCTATGGCTATACGACGCCAAACTGATCGCGCCGATAGGAGGATGACGAAATGAATATGAAGCTCGTGGGTCTCTTGGTGGCGGTTATCGTCATCCTCCTCGGCCTGCTCGTGATGATGATGCGTGCCAAACCCGAAGTGGTCGAACCCGTTGCTGTCACCGCGCCAGCCCCGATCCAGCCAAAACCGAATCCGCGCGGCGGGTCTTATAAGAAAACACCGCCGGGGAAGTACGAATACACAACGCCGAAATGAGCGAGTGAAGTTCGGATAACTGAGGGCCGGAACGATGGTTGTATCTCGCAATAAGCTGGCCCTGTTGGGGCTCTGCACGTTGGTAGCATTAACGGTAGCGACGCCTGCCTTGGCCCAAACTGAGGGCGGCGGCATGTTCACCGATATCCAGAATCGCTACGCGGCGGCGGCCCGTGGCTGGTCCTCTGCGATGACAAGTGCAGCCTCGTTCCTGTTTTGGGGTCTGGCGGCGATCAGCCTAGTGTGGACGATGGGCCTCATGGCTCTACGCCGCGCCGATCTTGGAGAGTTTTTCTCCGAGTTCATCCGGTTTGTGGTCTTCACCGGCTTCTATTTCTTCCTGCTGACGAATGGCCCCTCGATCGCGGACGCCATCATTCGATCTCTGCAACAGCTAGGCTCCAACGCAGCGAGCATAGGCCCTGTAACGCCGGGAAGCATTGTCGATATCGGTTTCGATATCGTCTCCACGACGGTCGATCAGTCTTCGATTTGGGAGCCTGTGGATTCTGCGGTCGGGATCATCATCGCGTGCATTATTCTCGTGGTGCTGGCCCTTGTGGCGGTCAACATGCTCCTGCTGCTCGTGTCAGCATGGATACTCGCTTTCGGCGGCATCTTCTTCCTTGGTTTCGGGGGTTCCCGTTGGACCTCGGACATGGCGATCAACTATTTCAAGACGGTGCTCGGCGTGGCGGCGTCACTAATGGCGATGGTTCTACTCGTCGGCATCGGAAAGACGTTTGTTGACCAATATCACGCCAGCATGTCGTCAGTGACGACGATCAAGGAACTGGCGGCGATGATGGTCGCCTGCGTGATCCTGTTGGCGCTGGTCAATAAGATTCCCGGCATTGTCGCCGGCATCATAACCGGGGCGAGTGTCGGCGGTGCTGCGAATGTCGGGTCGCTCGGCGCGGGCGCGGCGATGACTGCGGGCGGCATGGCTGTTGCGGCGGCGGCAACTGGCGGCGCGGCGCTCGCGGCCGGGGCTGCGAACGCCGCTGGCGGCGCAAGCGCGATAAGCGCCGCGTTCAAGTCGGCGCAGGAAAACATGGCAAGCGGCGGCGGCATGTTCTCGGGCTCGGGCGGCGGTTCCTCGTCCGGCGGCGGGTCCAGCGGGAGCGGTAGTCTCGGACCTGACGGCGGCGGCGGCGGTGGCGGCGGTGGCGGTGGCGGTGGCGGCCCTTCTCCGCTTTCCTCGGCGATGGGTGGCGGTCGCGCTGGTGGCGCGAACGACAACGCCGGGGGTGGACGTAGCGCCGCGACGGCGGAAGGCGGCGGCGCTGAGACTGCGACCTCTGGCGCTGGCTCGCCGGCTGGCACTACCGGCGGCGGGATCGCCGGGGCGGTCGGGGAGCCCGATGGCGCGGCGGCCGGGTCAGCCGAAGAAGTCGTGGCCGCGACGGCGGAAGCCGGCTCTGCGGCGCAAGCGTCCGCTGCGCTGGGTGAAGACGGCGGCGGGGCCGGCGGCGCGGGAGAAGGCGGCGGCGGATCGCAGGGCCGTAGCGCGTTGGCGACGGGTGCTCTGTTCGCGGCCGATATGGCTTCTAACCTCGGCGGTGGGATCGCGCGAACCGCTTCAAACAAAATGGGCGCTGTAGCTGACGCGGCTCGCGCGCGTGTCGCCGGAACGGTCGGCGGCCAAATCGCATCGGAAATCCGCAACCCCGGCTCGGCGGCTGCGAGGCGGAAAGGCGGCGGCGAAACCCTGACGCCAGCAACCGGGGCAGGGGGATCGCGCGGGGGATCGCGTGGCGGTGGAAGCTCGGGCGGCACTGGCGGCGGCGAGTTCGGCTCGTATGGATCAACAACCTCGCCGATCGGCTCCTATTCGTCCGGTAGTTCGGGCTCGTTCGGTGGTGGTGGCTCTGACGGCGGCGCGCTCGATGGCGACGGCGGCCCTTCGGAAGCGATCGGCGCGGACCCCGGCGGGTTTGGCGGCGACGCGATCTCGGGAAGTCAGCGGGGTAGCAACCCCTCAACTCGTGTGGACGCCAGCAATGAAGTTTCCGAGTTTGTGAATCGGGGGAATAATCCATGATGCCAGCGGATATCCCGCCCGCGATCCATGAAAAGGTCGTCTGCTCGATCGGCGCGGCGGCCAAGTATGGCGTGCCTGCCAACATCATCCTTGCCGTCGCTCAAAAGGAAGGCGGCAAGCCGGGGCAATGGGTCCGCAACACCAACGCGACCTATGATATCGGCTCGATGCAGTTCAACACCGCCTATATTCGCACGCTCGCGCGCTACGGGATCGGGACGGCGGACGTGGCGCAACCGGGCTGCTATTCCTACGATCTGGCGGCGTGGCGGCTGCGCGGACACATCAAAAACGATCGCGGCGATATCTGGACGCGGGTGGCGAATTACCACTCGCGAACGCCGATCCACAACGCCCCTTATCGGGCGGCGATCATGGTCTATGCACACCAATGGGGTAGCTGGCTGTCGTCGCGCTTCCATACCTATGACACTCTGACCGTGACGCCTCAGACGATCGCGACGGTGAATAATGCGCCGGTCACAACCGCCCCTGTCATCGCTGCGAGGCCGACTCCCCAAGCCTCGCCTGTTCGGGTGGCGGCCGTAGCGAAGCGCGCTCCTCGGGCCTCTCCGAAGGCCGGGAGCATGAACCCCTATTCGTCGCCGATCCGGGTGGTTTCCTACAATCCCTCCGGATACGTCCCGCGCTCGATCGCGGCCGTGGAGGAATGACGGTGGGCGGCTCTTGGCCCCCGCACGCAACGGAAGGTGACGTGCCACTGATCCTCGACGCTCACGATATCAATCGGGCGGTCTTGGAAATGCTCTCGACGGGTGGATTCAAGGATACGCCGGCACTGCGGCGCTGGGCGCGAACGCCGGGAGCTAATGCGGTCCTGCGCTATTTTCTGATCGCGCGAACGATGCCGCTTCCAACCGAATATTTCCAAATCGATCTGGAAGCGGCGTCGGCTGAAATAGCCGCGCAAGACATGCTTGCGGCGGCAATAGAGGCGAATTTCGGTGATGCTGCTCGCGTCCTGCCTGATCCTTGGCGATAGTCACGCGGACGGCACGGCCGCTGCGGTGCGGGCTGCGCTCGGCAACCGCTGCACGGTCGTAGCGAGGGCCGGGATCGGCTCGGCCGCGATCCTCGATCGGACGCCTGCGGGTTCCTATGGTAGCGCCGTGATCTCGGCCGGCGCGAATGATGCCGGCAATCCGCACCTCGCCGACAATCTCAACGCGATCCGGGGCAAGCTCCAGGTCGGCAAGGTCGTTTGGCTTTTGCCCTATGATCGCCGCGCCACGGCCGCGATCGAAAACGTCGCTAAACGGTGGGGCGATCTCGTGATTGATCTGGCGTGGGCTCGCGCGCGCCGCGATGGAATCCACTGTCAGTCCTATAGCTGGGTGGCGCGCTCGATCGCGCGTGCCGGCTATGCAGGATCGGTTCGTGTGGCCTTTTGAACCGAATTGCCGTCGCGATCGGCGCGGGCGGCAGAAGGGGGCGGGTTGCCCCGCCCCCCTGTTAGCTTCGATTAGGGCGTGACGGTCAAAGCAGCGCCCGTGTTGAGATTGGCGTTGTAGTTGCAGCCGCTTCCGAAGTTCACCGAGTTGAAAAAGAACGACGTTGCAGCGTTGCCGTTCTTCATGATCGTGAACGGCACGTCAGACGAGGTAGAGCAGGAAAGCCCGCCTCCCGAAATGGTGAGGCCGTGGAAAACGCCCGTGGTGGCCGAAGTGACGGCTGTGCATGGCGGTGACAAACCAGGCCAATGGAGCGCCGGCGTTTTGCTGAGCGCGGCGGTGTAAAAACCGGCCATT
>NZ_JBYSYP010000028.1:0-10792 GCF_058783565.1 Novosphingobium sp. FW305-C-111 | reverse complement strand
CTCCGCGCGCGATACTGGGTCGGCGCGGTGCCGAAGCGGCGACTGAAGGCGCGGGTGAAGCTGGCATTGTTGAGATAGCCGCAGCGATAGCCGACCGATGCGACCGGCAGGTCGGTCGACAGGAGCAGCATCTTCGCACCCTCGAGCCGTTTCTCGGCCAGCGCATCGGCGATCGAACAGTCGAACATGTCGCGGAAACCGCGGGTCAGCTTGGCGCGGTTGAGACCGCAGGCGCGCGACAGCGTGTCGAGCGTCAGCTTCTCCGCCCAGCGCTCGTCGATCATCGACCTTGCATTGAGGATGCGGCGGCTGTCCTCCTGTGACAAATGGCTCTCCCCCAGCACCGGAACCAGCGCGCTGTCCCCGATCAGGCGCAGCGTATCGCACAGCAATTCGATGCTCTTGGCGAGACGGTAGGGCTCGCGCGCGCCTTCGGGCATGTCGCAGTCGCGGATGGCCAGGGCGATCTCGCGCAGTTCGCGGGTGATGTGGAAGGCGCCGTCGCGCCCCTCGGGCAGCGCGCCGAACAGCCGCTCGATCGCCGAGGCGGAGACGATCAGGAGAAGCTGGTCGTCGCCGAGCGTCGCGGCGGAGGGATCGGCATGCCAGCGGACCGTGGCAGGGGTACCGACGCAGCCGAGCGTGTAGCTGAGCGCAACCGGTTCGGCCGGCCAGGGGCGTTGCGGCAACGCGCCCGCGCCTACCATTGCCGCCATCTCGTGGGAGACCTGTACCCAGTCCCGCTCGACCATCCAGCGCATCCTCTCATCCTATCGAGGAAAAGCTAGACCTTCCTGATAGGTTTGTCGAGACCTATCAGAAAGGTAAAGGTCATGTGGCGAGCGAGGTCGAATCGCGCGGCGCGTGGCGCATCGCCAGGGGGAAGGCGAGCGAGGCGATCGCCGTGATCACGACGCCGACGATCGCGAGCGCGGTGCCCAGATGGCTCTCCCCGCCCAGCAGGCCGCTGACCAGCGTGATCAGCGGCGGCGCCACGCCGAAGCCGAGGACGCCGGCCAGCGCCACGAACAGCCCAATGCAGAATCCGCGCAGCTCGTTGGGCAGCAGGACCGTGATGGTGACGCCGACGATCAGCCCGGCGGCTGTGCCGCAGAACAGGAAGAGCCCGAGCATCAGCGCGAAACTGGGCACGTCGGGGGCGAGCGGGAAAAGTGACATCGGCACCGACAGGGTCGTCGCCGCGATCGCGCCGATCAGGATGCCGCCACGGCGCGGAAGGCGATGGCCCCAGTCGGCGACAAGACCGCCCAGGATCGATCCGATCACGCCGGCGGCGAAGACGACCAGGCCCATCCACTGGGCGAACTGATCGGGCTGGAGCCCATAGCTGCGGCTCAGCACCGGCGCGGCCCAGATGCCGGCGGCGGTATCGATCATCGCGACCGAGAGCTGGCCGGCGAACAAGGGAAGGATGAAGGCACGCCGGTCCCAAAGTTCGCGCATCGCGACCGAGAAGGGAGCATCGGCGCCCGCGACCGTCTCGCGCCGGGCCGGCTCGCGGACGAACAGCAGCGGCAGGCACACGATCACGCCGATCGCGGCCACGGCGAGATGGACCCCGCGCCAAGGCGCGACCGGGCCGATCCATGCGGGAAGCACCATCGTGCCGAGCATGCCGAACAGCCAGCCGCCCAGCGCGAACGCACCCGCGCTGCCGCCCCATTTGCCGAGCGTCAGGACCAGCATCGCGCTGCCGCGCTGGGTCGGCGGGCACATGTCGGCCGCGATCGAGATAGCGGCGGTGACCGAACAGAAGCCGCCCACCGCGACGAACATCCGGGCGATGAACAGCCCGGTGACGCTGTCGGCGAAGGCGGTCAGCACCAGCCCGATCGTCCAGCCGAGCACCAGCAGGAGCAGGAGCCGCATCCGGTTGCTGCTGTCGACCAGTCGTCCGATCGGCACCGCCAGCACGGCGAGCGGCGCCGCCGCGCCCACGCCCTGGATGAAGCCGAGCTGGTTGTCTGTCAGGCCCAGTTCGGCCTTGGCGGCCTCCTGGACGATGCTGAAAAGGAAGATCGACATCGTGCCGATGGCCAGCGCCAGCGCCAGGGCGAACAGCGCGGGCAGCGCGGCGGACAGGCGCGGTTCGGCGCGCGTTGGGTCAGGTGCGAGGGGCAAGGAACCTCCTGAGGGCCGACTGGCTGAGCTGCCGCGCCTGCCGGCTGACATAGGCGTCGGCCTGCAGTTCGAAGGCGTGGAAGGCTCCGGGAAAAAGATGGAATTCGATCGGCACGCCTGCGCGGGCGAGGCGGCGCGCATAATCGAGATTCTCCTCCAGGAAGAGATCGAGCGCTCCGGCGTAGAGGAAGGTCGGCGGCAGGCCTGACAGGTCGGTCGCGCGGGCGGGCGCCGCATAGGGCGAAACGTCGGCGCCGCCGGGCGCATGGCCGAGCAGGGCTTCCCAGCCGAAGCGGTTCTTTTCCGGCGTCCAGACATATTCGCCGACGAAGGGATGGGGTTCGGCGCCGCTGCCGTTGCGATCGTCGAGCATCGGATAGATGAGCTGCTGGAAGGCGAGGGGATATTCGCCGCGGTCGCGCGCCAGCAGCGCCAGCGCCGCGGCAAGGCCGCCGCCCGCGCTTTCGCCCATCACGCCGATCCGGGCCGTATCGAAACCCTGTTCGGCGGCGTTGGCGAAGACCCAGGCAAGGCCGGCATAGCAGTCCTCGATCGAGCCGGGAAACACGGTCTCGGGCGCGAGCCGATAGTCGACCGAGACGATCGCGCAGTTCAGCTCGATCGCCAGCGGCCCGTTGGACATGTCCCCCTGATCCGCGGTGCCGGCGACAAAGCCGCCGCCATGGATGTGATAGATGACGGGAAGCGGGGCGGCGGCCGCGTCCTTCGGTCGCAGGACGCGCAGCTGGATGTCGGGGCCCCCCGCAGGGCCGGCGACGGTCTTCACCTCGATCGCCGCGTCGGTCTGCGCCGGCGGCAGCATCGCCCTCAACTGCTCGCGCAGCGCAGGCAGGCTTTCGCGGCTGAGCTCGCTGTCCGGAAACTGCTCCAGAACGGGCAGGAGTTCGGGGTCGACGAGGTGGCGGCTGTTCACGGGCAGATCCTTTCCAGCGGACATGACGGAGGCCCGGACGGAACCGGGCCTTCGTTCAAAGCTGGAATATCTTGCCGGGGTTGAACAGGTCCTTCGGGTCGATCGCACGCTTGATCAGCCGCATCATTTCGACCGCGTCACCCAGTTCGTCGACGAGGAACTGCTGCTTGCCCAGACCGATGCCATGTTCGCCGGTACAGGTGCCGTCCATGGCGAGCGCGCGGGCGACGATCCGGTCGTTGAGTGCCTCGACCTCGATCATCTCCTCCGGCCTTTTGGGATCGATCGCGAAGATCACGTGGAAATTGCCGTCGCCGACATGGCCGAGGATCGTCGAGGGTACCGACGACGTCGCAAGATCTTCCTTGGTCTCGACGATGCATTCGGCGAGGCGGCTGATCGGCACGCAGACGTCGGTGGTCCAGCCGACCGCGCCGGGGCGCTGGTTGACCGCGGCGTAATAGGCCTCGTGCCGCGCTTTCCACAGCCGGTTGCGTTCTTCGGGCAGGTTCGACCAGAGGAACTCGCCGCCGCCATTATAGCCGGCGATCTCGCTCGCGCACCGTCTCGACCTGCTCCTCGACATAGCGTTCGGAGCCGTGGAATTCGAACAGCAGGGTCGTCTTTTCGGGATAGTCGAGCTTCGAATAGGCGTTGCAGGCCCGAACCTGCGCATCGTCGAGGATCTCGATCCGCGCGACCGGCACGCCGATCTGGATCGACTGGACGACGGTGTCGACCGCGCCCTTGAGGGTCTCGAAGGAGCAGACCGCCGAGGAGATCGCCTCGGGAATGCCGTGCAGGCGCAGGGTGATCTCGGTGATGATGCCCAGCGTGCCTTCGGCGCCGATCATCAGACGGGTCAGGTCGTAGCCCGCCGCCGACTTGCGCGCCCGGCGCGCGGTACGGATCACCTTGCCGTCGGGGGTGACGACGCGCAGCGACAGGATCGCCTCGCGCATCGTACCGTAGCGCACCGCGTTGGTGCCGGACGCACGGGTCGACGCCATGCCGCCGATGGTGGCGTTGGCCCCGGGATCGATCGGGAAGAACAGCCCCTGGTCGCGCAGATGTTCGTTGAGCTGTTCGCGCCGCACCCCCGCCTGGACGGTGCAGTCGAAATCCTCCTGGTTCACCTCGAGGATCGCGTTCATCTCCGACAGGTCGATCGTGAGGCCGCCCTTGACCGGGGTGACGTTGCCCTCGAGCGAGGTGCCGGCGCCGAAGGCTATGATCGGTACCTCGGCGGCGACGCACAGCCTGACCAGCGCCGCCACCTCTTCGGTCGAGCGAACGAAGGCGACCGCATCGGGCAGCACCGGATCGAAATGGGTCTCGCTCGACCCATGCTGGAGGCGGATCGCCTCCCCGGTGCCGAGCCGGTCGCCGACCACCGCACGAACCTCGTCGAGGAAGCCCGTGGGCAGCGGCTTGCGGTCGAAATTGGGCAGGGGCGCGGTCATGGCCTGTCTCAATATTTGAAGGAGGCGCGGACGCCGTAGCGACGACGATCCCCGATGATGCCCAGGTCGGAAGCCGGCAGGCCCGCGAGCAGGAGCGCCGTCTTCTCGATGTAGCTCTCGAAATACTTCTTGTTGAGCAGGTTGTTGCCGAAGATCGCCAGCTCGAACGGACCGGTCTTGTAGGTGATCGAGCCGTTGACCAGCGCATAGCCCTTCAGGAAGGTCGGCGTGGTCTCGTTGAGCGTCCCGGCGAGGCGCTTGCCCTTGCCCTGCACGCCGGCGCTGAAGGTCAGCGTGTCGTCGCCGATCGGCACGGCATAGTCGCTCGACAGGCTGAACATGATGTCCGGCTGGAAGGTGAGGCGGTCGCTCGAAAGCGTGCGGCCGGTGACGGCGGTATAAGGCGAACTGTCCGTCAGGCGGGCGTGCATGTAGGTGAGGCTACCGCTGATCGTCCATTGCTGGGTCGGCCGCACCAGCCCTTCGAGTTCGACGCCGTAGCTTTCGACATCGCCGCTGTTCAGGTCGACCGTGACGAGGCCGGAGGGGAGAGCCGGCGCGACCGAGTTGGGGCCGATATAATCCTTATAGTCGTTGTAGAAGACTGCGGCCGACAGCGAGAGCGCGCGGGTCGAATATTTGGTCCCGGCCTCGTACGTCCAGGCGGAGTCGCCCTTGTAGGTCCGGAATGGCGCGTTGGGGGCGTTGAAGCCACCGCCACGATAACCGCGCGCCACCGAGGCGTAGCTCATCATGCTGGTGTTCCAGTGACGGGTCACGGTCAGCTTGGGCTGGACCTGATCCGATTTGAGGCTGGCATCGGGGAGCGCCGCCCCATTGACGGTGCCCGAAGCCTTGCGGCTTTCATGGTCGTACCGCAGGCCGAGGGCCACTTCCCAATCGATGTTGGGCTTCCAGAATAGCGTGCCGAACGCGGCGTAGGTATTTCCCACGCGCTTGTCGGTCTGCCGTACCACGGCATTTCCGGCGATGACGATAGTGCGCGCCAGCGAGGCCGAGGTCGTTTCGCGGCTGTAGAACAGGCCGAACAAGGTCGAGATCTGGTCGCTCAAGTCGCTGTCGAGGCGAAGCTCGGTCGTTGTCGTGCGCAGGCGGTCGCGGCTGTTGTCGCGGACCGCGTTCAGCGGGCCGAAGTCGGCGTCCGAGTCCGGCGAAACGGTGTTGCGCAGGTCATAGGCTGCCTGAAGGGTCAGCTTGCTGGCGAGTGCTTCGATCGGGGTTTCGATCTTCGCATTGACGCCACGATATTTGTAATTGGCGACACCCAACGCGTTGAACTGGTTGGTGCGCAGATAGTCGGTCGGGCCGGTGACGCGGGCATAGAGGAAAGCGGTGCCTTTCACCCAGTCATAATAGCCGCCGATGGTGATCGTCAGGTCTTCGGTTGGCGTCGCGCGGATGGTGGCGTTGATCGAGTCGGTGTTGAACTTGTTCGACTTGCCGCCGATTATGACGTTGTTGATGAAGCCGTCCTGTTCGCGGTGCGACCCGGCGACACGGACCGCCAGCTTGTCTTCGACGATCGGTCCGGCCACCGAAGCGCCGACCTGCCAGGCGTTGTCGGGGCCGGCATAGCTCGCCATGCCGCGCGCTTCGAAGACGTTGCCCGGCTGGCGGGTAATGACGTTGATCGCGCCGCCGAGCGTATTCTTGCCGTAGAGCGTGCCCTGCGGGCCGCGCAGCACCTCGATCCGTTCGACGTCGTTCAGCGGGTTGTTGAGATAGGCGGTGTTGGGACGATAGATGCCGTCGACAAACAGGCCGACACCCGGCTGCACGGTGCTTTGGATGGTGACGCCGACGCCGCGGATCGACACGAAGGCGCGGCCGGCACCATCGCTGTTGATGTTCAGACCCGGCGACAGAAGGGCTGCCTCGCGGACCGAGTTGATGCTGCGCTTCGCCAACACGTCGCCGGAAACGGCGGTCACCGCGACCGGAACGTCGAGAAGGGTTTCGTTGCGCTTGCGGGCGGTGACGATGATGTCCTGATCGCCGGTCGCTTCCTCGGCCGCGGCGGGGGCGGCCTGCTGCGCGACGGCCGACGAGGCGGCGGCGAGCGCGACGAACGCACATCCCGAGACGAGCATGGTGGTGAAGCGCATCTGTGGTCCTCTCCTGAAACGCGCCGACCTTTGATGATCTGGCGCCAACCAATGAAGAGGACCTATCCGATAGCTTACCTTTCAGAAAGGTCCTGATGCACCGCCGGCTTTGCCGATCGGCTCGGACAATTGACCGGCCCGATCAAGTGTCTGAAATCAAGGAAGAAAGGTCGCCGCCGGCAGGCGTGGTTCGGAACGGGCGAGTCCGTCCGAAATCGAATAGACCAGCCTTTTCTCGCGGTCGAACGGCGACCAGGGCAGGTTGCCGTCGCGGGCGAAGTCGACCCAAAGCCGATGCATGCGATCGGCGAGCTGCTGCGGCGGGGCTTCCCCGACCAGGCCCTGCGCGCCCGTCGCGGTCGCGAGCGTGTCGAACACGAAGGGCAGTTCGACCGCGTGGCAGGAGCCGAGCTCGCCCTTGAAGGCGGGCGAGCGCCAGTCGAACTCGTACATATGCGTCCGGCCCTGATGCTCCTCGGCGAAACGGCGCGCGGGCCAGCGGAAGACGAGGTCGTTCATCGCGTCGGTCAGCGCCTGTCCGGGCTTCACGCCATGCTTCCCCAGGCCATAGGCCTTGAGCACCCTGCGCGCGCCCGGTTGCGATCGGCTGAGCAGGAATGTCGCGAGCAGGCCACCGATCTTGTCGCGCACCCCGGAGGGGACGAGGAAGAGATTCATCTCCTCCGCATTGGTGCCGATCAGGACCTCGACATCGCTCCCCGCGCCGCGCCGCAAAGCTTCGAGCGGTTGGAGCGGAAGGACGTCGTCGCCATGGACGGGCACGAAGCGACTGAGGCCGAACATCGGCTCATGCCCCCTCGAATCGCGCAGGTCGATCCGCGCGGTCGGCGCCGATATCTGCTCGACCGCGTCGAGCGCATCGCCCGGCGCCACGCTGGCGAAGCCGGCCCGGTCGGGCGTCACCCGCAGCAGCTTGGCCAGCTTCTTGACCAGTCGCTGCATCACCGGGATCTCGCGGGTCATGCCGGCATGGCCGCTCTGGATGATAGCGCGGCGGAACAGGCCTTTGGCGAGCGGGGAAGCGATCAGGTCGGCGATCGCCATGGCGCCCGCGGACTCGCCGAACACCGTGATATTGCGCGGATCGCCGCCGAATGCCGCGGCATTCGCGCGCACCCACTGCAGCGCTGCGATCATGTCGCGCAGGCCCAGATTGGTGGGCACGCCCGGGATTGGAAGGAAGCCGTCGATGCCCATGCGGTAGTTGATCGCGAAACAGACCAGACCGGCGCGGGCGAAGGCGGCGCCGTCGCTGATCGACACGTCCTTGCTGCCGATCACGAAGCCGCCGCCGTGGATCCACACCATCACCGGCCGGCCGCCGCCATTGGCCTCGGGCGTCCAGATATTGGCCGACAAATAATCGTCGCCCTGAACCCAGCCGCTGCCGATCAGCGGTGTGACGTCGAGGCCGGGGAATGCCTTGACCCGATGGGGGGCGTTGGGGCCGGGGTCGACCGCGTCGCGCACGCCTTCCCAGGGTTCGGCGGGCGCGGGGGCGGCGAAGCGACGGTCGCCCACCGGCGCGGCCGCATAGGGAACGCCGCGGAAGCGGCGAACGCCCGCTTCGATTGTTCCCCGCACCGTTCCAGCGGTCGTGTCGACGATCGCTCTAGCCATCATGATCTCCTGCACATTTTCGTTCTACCTAACGCATATACGCACCACGGTGCCCGCTATTGCAGTGTGCAGACCGGCTCTATCTGTATGCGCCCCGTCTTGCGGGCCGGAACTTCGGACGCTCCCCGGCGTCGAACGGCGGGACGCTAGGCTCGTTTCGGGCACCGCTTGAAATTGCGGGTCCGCGTTTCCTTATTACGGGGGAGCGGCCGTGCCCCACGGCACACCCCCGGCCGCCGAGAGAGGACGTCACATGAATTCTGGCCGATCGCGGGATTGGATGTGGGCGGAAGCCGTCGACCTGATCGACCGCGTGCAGCGCCTGCATCAGCAGGCCTTCGCCCCGTCGCGGGCGAGCGGCGGCGCGCCCAGTTGGGAGCCGCCGGCCGACATGCTCGAGACCGAGGGCGAACTGCTCGTGCTCGTCGCGCTGCCCGGGGTCGACCTCGACCAGACCGAGGCGTTCATCGACGACGGCGTGCTGGTCGTCCGCGGCTACCGGATCCTGCCTCCCGAACTGCGCATCGCCAAGATCCATCGGCTCGAACTCCCGCAAGGCCGGTTCGAACGACGCCTGCCGCTGCCGCCGGGCCGCTATGACTCGGTTCGCCGGTCGAGCGTGCATGGATGCCTGCTCGTGACGTTGAACAAGGTGAATGGAGGGCTGCGGCGATGACCGACCTGGCCGACAGCAAGACGATCGAGGCGCAGGAGGCACGGACCGACGCCGGTCCCCGCCTGCCCGAACTTCCCGCCGACGCGATGATCATCGTGCCGGTCCGCAACTTCGTGATGTTCCCCGAGGTGGTGATGCCGCTGGCGATCGGCCGGCCGGTGTCGATCAACGCGGCGCAGGCGGCGGTTCGCGAGAGCCGCCCCGTCGGCGTGCTCGCCCAGCGCGACGCCGACGCCAAGGAGCCCGGTCCGCTCGACATGCACCGCATGGGCACCATCGCCAATGTGCTGCGCTACATCACCGGGCCCGACGAGACCCATCACCTGATCGTCCAGGGCGAGACACGCTTCCGCGTCGTCGAATTCCTCGACGGCTGGCCGTTCCTCGTCGCCCGGATCGAGCGCATCGAGGAGCCCGCACCCGAGGGCAACGAGGTCGAGGCGCGCTTCATCAACCTGCGCAACCAGGCGCTGGAGACGGTGGGGCTGCTGCCGCAGGCGCCGCAGGGCCTGGCCGACGCGATCCGCACGATCGCGGCGCCCGGCGCGCTGGCCGACCTGACGGCGGCCTATCTCGATATCGGCGCCAACGAGAAGCAGGACATATTGGAGACGGTCGCGCTGCAGCCGCGCCTCGACAAGGTCATGGCGCTGCTCGCCCAGCGGCTCGAGGTGCTGCGCCTGTCGGCCGAGATCGGCAAGGGCGTGCAGGAGAAGCTCGGCAACCGCCAGCGCGAGCATCTGCTGCGCGAGCAGATGGCCGAGATCCAGCGCCAGCTCGGCGAGGACGAGGGCAATTCGGCCGAGATCGCCGAACTCAGGGAAGCCATCGCCGGAGCCGGCATGCCCGAAGAGGTCGAGAAGCAGGCCACGAAGGAGCTGCGCCGGCTGGAGCGCATGCCCGACGGCGCGGCCGAGCACGGCATCATCCGCACCTATCTCGATTGGCTGACCGAACTGCCCTGGGCGCTGCCCGCGCACAAGGACATCGACATCGCCGAGGCGCGGGCCCAGCTCGACGCCGACCATTATGGGCTGGAGAAGATCAAGAAGCGGATCATCGAATATCTCGCGGTCCGCAAGCTGGCGCCTGAGAGCAAGGCGCCGATCCTGTGCTTCGCGGGCCCCCCGGGGGTCGGCAAGACCTCGCTCGGCCAGTCGATCGCCAAGGCGATGGGGCGCGAGTTCGTCCGCGTCAGCCTGGGCGGCGTCCATGACGAGGCCGAGATACGCGGCCACCGGCGCACCTATATCGGCGCGCTGCCGGGCAACATCATCCAGGCGATCCGCAAGGCGGGCACGCGCGACTGCGTGATGATGCTCGACGAGATCGACAAGCTGGGCCGCGGCGTCCAGGGCGATCCGTCGGCAGCGATGCTGGAGGTTCTCGACCCCGAGCAGAACGGCACCTTCCGCGACAATTATCTCGGCGTGCCCTTCGATCTCAGCCGGGTCGTGTTCATCGCGACCGCCAACATGCTCGACACCATCCCCGGACCGTTGCGCGACCGGATGGAGGTGATCTCGCTCCCCGGCTACACCGAGGAGGAGAAGCTCCACATCGCCCGCCGCTATCTGGTCGGCCGCCAGCTCGAGGCGAACGGGGTGAGCGCCGAGCAGGTCGAGATCGACGATGCCTCGCTGCAGGCGATCATCAGCTTCTACACGCGGGAAGCCGGCGTGCGGAACCTGGAGCGCGAGATCGGCAAGGTGATCCGCCACGCGGCGGTGCGCATCGCCGAGGGCAGCGACACCCATGTCAAGATCGGCGAGAAGGATGTCGTCGAGGTTCTCGGCGGCCATATCTTCGA
>NZ_JBYSYP010000027.1:0-12336 GCF_058783565.1 Novosphingobium sp. FW305-C-111 | reverse complement strand
CCTCTGCTGCCGTTAGCCGGCTTGCCCCGCACACATAAGCCACAACAATGGACTGCTAACCTCCCATTTGGTAGTAGGGGCGTGAGCCCCATGACTTCCGTTCAGCGGAACCTCTTCCTGCCGATGGTTCAACTGGGCTTGGCAAACCACCCGTGCCCTCTTGCCTGATCGCGCTCGTCGCAAGAAACGCCAGAATCAAAGGGATTTTTCGAGGTCCACTTGAAATGCTCTGGTCGGCCGCCCTGCCCTCCGGATGGAGGCCCTGCCCACTCGGTGGGTCCAGCCTGAGCGACTTACATATCAGCCCGCTGATGGAACCTGCTCGGCAATTATAACGCCCATGGCAATGCGACTGGTCGGCGGCGCCGGGGTGCGGCAAACCGTCGAAACCAGCCAATCTCCGAACCGATTGCCGCCCTGATGCCCGGACACAGGCCGTGGCGATCATCATTACCCTGATTGATGGCCGCGACGGTCAGTGTGCCGGTTCCCGATCAAGGCTTTGCCCTGTAAACGCCGGCGGCATTAGCGACAGGCTCGGGATAGCGACAGGCACCAGCGTGCGCGTGAAAAGGGTTTGATCGATGGAACCGAGGTTCATTGCCGACCAGTCGCTGATGGCCGATACGTTCCGGCAAAGCATGCGACGACTGGCTGCGACTGTGACGATTATCACGCTCGTCCAGGATGACGGGCGCCCTATGGGCATGACCGCAACGGCGGTGACATCGCTTTCAGCCGACCCGCTCTCGCTGCTGGCGTGCGTGAACCGCGATGCGCGGCTCAGCAACCATATTTCCATCGGCACATCGTTCTGCGTGAACCTGTTGTCGGAAGGACATGACGAGGTGTCTCACGCTTTCGGCGGCCAGCGATCCCAAGAGGAACGCTTCGGGATCGGCGACTGGGACCTTGGCGAGCTTCCCTATCTGAGGGACGCACAGGTCAATTTCGCCTGCACCGTGGACGCCATCTTCGAATACGGTTCGCACAACATCGTGGTGGGCCGGATCGACGCGATCCGCATGCACCCCGAATTTGCACCACTGGTCTATGGTGACGGGCGATACTTGTCGACAAGGGCATGACATGCTGGCCGTGTCATGCAAGCTTTCGGAGGTGGGAGGCCGTATCCTGGCGAAGTTTACTGCCAGGCCAAGTCGCAATCATGGTCGTGCCAAGGCCGCCGGCCGAACGTGCACCCATACGAATTGCACTCGACATGTTTCTCGAAGGCGCGCCGCCTCGACGGTCAACGCCTTATCACAAGCGGGATAATCATAGCGGCGGATCGCTCTGGTCGCATGGTCGATATGGAAATGCCGAATGTAAACGGGCAATTCAGAAGCCAGAACGCGACGCAGAAGACGAGAGGCAGCGGTCATTCCGAACCCGAGCCGGGCAGAGCCCTCTCTTGTCCGGGATGGTCACAAGATGTTCGCTAGATGTCGCCGATGCCTCAGATACGCTGATCGGAAGGGTGGAAGCCGCCCCCGATAATATTGAGATTGCCTGAGATGAGCAGTGCAGAAGTACGTTTCGACGGTCGCGTGGCGATTGTGACGGGGGCCGGCAGCGGTCTTGGGCGCGACTATGCGCTGAACCTAGCCAGTCGGGGGGCGAGCGTCGTCGTCAACGATCTGGGCGTGGACACGCGCGGCCAGGCGCTTGGCGAGCAAGGCGAAAGCTCTGCCCAGGCGGTCGTGCGCGAGATCGAGAGCGCTGGCGGCAAGGCGGTTGCCTGCCATGCCAGCTGTGCCACGCGCGAAGGCGGTGCGGCGATCGTGCAGGCCGCCCTCGACGCGTTCGGCAAGGTCGACATCTTCATCCACAATGCCGGCTTCCTGCGCAACGCGCCCTTCGAGGAGCAGACCGACGAGCAGATCAAGGCGATCATGGACGTGCACCTGATGGCCGGGTTCTACGTCGGTCAGCCAGCGTTCGCGGCGATGAAGCGCAACGGCTATGGCCGCATCCTGATGACCAATTCCGCCTCGGCCTTCTTCGGCATGCCGTGGCAGGCCAACTATGCCGCGGCCAAGCTCGGCCTTGCCGGGCTCGTCAACGTCATGGCGCTCGAAGGCGAAAGCCACGGCATCCAGGCCAACGGCCTGCTGCCGACGGGTTCGGGGCGGCTTGGGCGCGGCGACGGCGAGATGGACTGGCCCGCCGGGTTGATGGAGGCCGTGCCGCCCGGCATGGAAATGATAGCACCGTGCATGCGCAACGAATACGTCACGCCGATGGTGCTGTGGCTGGTCAGCGAGCGGTGCCAGACAAGCCACGGCTTCTACAGCGCGACCGCCGGCCGGTTTGCCAAGGTGTTCATTGGCGCAACCGAAGGCTGGCTGGCCGACTTCGAGAACCCGCCGCTGCCCGAGGACATCGAACGGCACATGGCCGAAATCGACGACGTCTCGACATTCGCCATGCCCCACATCGTCTTCGACGAATTCGAGCCCATCATCGCCGCCCAGCGCGCGCGACTTGCGAAGTAAGGAAGCGACAATGGCAACTGTGCTTGCGGAAAGGCCCGCTCACGTTCCGCCCGAACTGGTCGTCGACGCCAACATCTATGCCCTTCCCGGCGGAGATACCGACCCGCAGATGGCATGGAAGGCGCTCGATATTCCGGGCAACCCCGGCTTCGTCTGGACGCCGCACAACGGCGGCCACTGGATCCTGACCTCGGCCGAAATGCTATGGGAAATCTTCCCCGACCTCGACCGGGTGTCCGCCAACGACATCCAGATCCCGCCAGGCGACGGATCGTTCAAGCTAATCCCGAACGAATCCGACGAGCCCGAGCACCACTACTATCGCAAGATCGTGCTGCCTTTCGTCAGCCCGAAGGCCGTGCGCGGCCTGATGGACGACGTTCGTTCGATGAGTGCCGAACTCATCGACGGATTTCTGGACCGCGGCTCGTGCGAATTCATGACCGAGTTCGCGCGTCACGTGCCGATGCGCATCTTCCTGACGCTCGTGAACCTGCCCGCAGAAGATCGCGAATGGCTGGTCGACGTCGTCGAAAAGGTCATCCGCCCGGCGTCGGACGAGATCCGGACCGAAAACACCGCCAAGATGTCGGCCTATCTCGAGACATGGATCGCGAAGCGCAAGGTCGAGCCCGGCGACGACCTGTTGAGCGCGATCATTCACGGCAAGGTCGGCGACCGGCCCATGAACGAGACGGAAATCCGGGGCCAGTGCATGGACGTCATGTTCGGCGGCCTCGATACCGTGGCCAGCATGATGGGCTTCGTCATGCAGTTCCTTGCGTCCAGTCCTTCGCATTACCAGCAGCTCGTCGACAATCCGGCGAAGATCACTCTCGCTGTCGAAGAAATGTTCCGGCGCTTCGGCGTCGCCAACCCCGGACGCTGGGTGATGCGTGACGTCGAGCGCCAGGGTTACAAGATGAAGGCGGGCGACATGCTGGTGCTCGCCACCTGCATGCATGGTCTCGACGAAAAGCGGTGGGACGATGCGCTTGTCGTCGATTTCGACCGTCCGCGCAGCACCCACTGCACCTTCGGCAACGGCGTGCACAACTGCCCCGGCGCAGGTTTGGCACGCAGCGAGATCGCCATCATGCTGGAAGAATGGGTCAAGCGTGTGCCCAGTTTCGGCATTGATCCGAACCAGAAGGTCGTCACGGCAAGCGGCGCCGTCAATGGCGTCATCACGCTTCCTCTGGTCTGGCCGAGGTAACAGCCGGGACCGGTCGTGCGACGGACGCCGAGCTAGGTCGATGGGCCACCGGCGACCGTCATGCCGGCGAAACCTGCTGCCTAGTCCCCTGCCTGGTGCGCTCAGACTGGTTCGACAGTCACCGGAAGTGCCGAGAACGTCGGCATTCCGGTCAGGCCGTTCACGTGCGAAAGGCTGGTGAGCGCGTTCGCATTCAGGCCCGCAAAACCATGCGGCACGTTCATCACGCCGCGCGACAACGTTGGGTCGATCCGCACCTTGCCTTCGACACTGCCGTGCGCGCTGGCGACAACCGCTCGCGCTCCATCGACCAGACCGGCCTCGGCGGCATCGTCGGGATTGAGAATGATCCCGTCGTCGTGCCGGGTCGTATCGATCCGCGAATTGAAATGATGATGAAACCGGCGTGAAATCATCAGCAGCGGCGCATCGGGAACGACGAGCGAGGCAAGCTGATCGACCAGCGGTTGCGGCGCCAGGCGCCATCCGCCCATCTTCCCGACCCGGTCCAGGAACCATCCAAAGATCGGCGGTTCGCCCACCATGTAGCCCGTCCGCCTCAATTCGGCGACGGTGACCGGGCTTTCGGCAAGGACATGTGCGAGGAATGCTTCGTCGCTGGTGGTATCCGGATCGATACCGAACGCGAAGTCGCAGCCCAGCCGCTTGCCAATCTGCGCCAGGACCCACCAGCCCGACCGCACCCCCGGCGGCGGCGGGACGAGCGCGTCAGTGAAGCTCATTGCGACCGCAGGCGATATCATGTCCGCACACATCGACGCGTCGATGCGTTCGAACTGGGCCTTGAGCGGAAGGACATGTGTCGACATGCGCGTGGTGGTCGTTTCCACCACATCGAGCGTCGCCAGAATGTCGAGCTTGCGCAGCGCGGCGGTCGACCGGGCTGTTTCGGGCATGCATTCGACAAGCCCGCCGCTCAGATTGATAAGGGCGCGTAGATGGCCCCCCTCGATCTCATCAGCCATCGCCGCGACGGGGAATTCGCCGATACGGCTGGCCAGCTCGGGACGGCTTGCCGGGCCCGGGCCGACGAAGCCCTCGGGCGGGGCACTGGGAATGTTCCGCTTGTGGGCCTGGGTGTGCAGGCCGGGATTGAACCATACCCCGCCCTCGGCATCCAGCGAGCCGGTGACCGCCATCAACGCAAGCGCCAGCCAGTGCACCACGCCACCCGTCGACGACATTGACACGCCCGTGCCGCATTCGATGGCGACGCGACCGCTCTTGCGGAGCGACGCCAGCATCTGCACGAGCGCGTCGGGTTCCAGCCCGGTAAGGTGCGACGCGTTGGCCAGGTCGAACGGCGCAACAGCTTGTGCCAGCCGATCGACGTCTTGCGTATGGCGCATCACGTAGTTCCGGTCGGCACCGTCGATCAGTATTTCGCGCACCAGATAGCCAAGGATGGCATGGTCCGATCCGGGTCTCGCCACCAGATGTCGGTTTGCCTTGGAAGCAGTTTCGGTCCTGCGCGGATCGATGACCCAGACATCACAACGAGCGGAAACGTCGCGCAGCAATTTGGTCGGGTTCGAATGGACCGTCGCCTGTCCGTGCGAGACGACCGGGTTTGCGCCGAAATAGATCAGCATGCGGCAACGCGCGAAATCCGGCTGTGTCAGCGCCATGGGAGAGCCGGCCACCAGTTCCGAGGCGACGCTCTTGGCGATCGAATCGATCGTCTGGTCGGAGTAGGCCTGCGGCGTGCCAAGAATCGGGGCCGCTCCTCGCGCAGCCAGATAGAACAGGCCGTCAAAAAATGCGCCCGCACCCAGGAAAAAGCCGATGGCCTGCGGCCCCGCTTCGGCCATGACCGTCCGCAGACGGGCGGCCAGGTCGTCGAGTGCGTCATCCCAGCCGGTTTGCACCAGCACCCCTTCACGGCGCACAAGCGGCGCGAGCAGGCGCCGCGGGCTGCGGTGGAAATCGGGAAGCGCGCGCCCCTTCGGGCAGGAATACCCGCCGCTGAGGGGGTGATCGCGATCACCACGCACCTTCGACACGTGGTCACCCTCGATCTCTGCGACAAGACCGCATGCCGACAGGCAGATGCGACAATGGGTCTTCGCTTGTCTGGCCTTCATGCGATACTCCTAATCCGGAACGCGTACCGAATGTTCGCGCAGAGCCCCTATAAATGCCGGGCCAGCCCAAGAAGGTTGCCGCGCTCTCGCACGGAGCATGTGTGAAGTGTGCCGGTTCAGGCACCTTGTCCGATGATGGCCTGGTGAACCGCCATGCCGCCGTCGACCGAGATGAGCTGGCCGGTAATGTATCGCGACGCGGGCGAAGCGAGAAAACAGGTCACTTCCGCGATGTCCTCAGGTCCGCCGACAAACGGAATCAGGTTCTGGTCGGCAAAACCGTCGATCTGCTCGGCCGTCAGCACCTTGCGCAGCCCATCGGTCAGAGTGAGCCCCGGCAGAACCGCGTTGCACCGGACGTTCTGCTTGCCGTAGGCCGTCGCGACATCCATGGTCAGGCTGTTCACGCCGTTCTTCGATGCCGAGTAGGCAGCACGCACCGAATCGCCGCGCAGGGTGACCCCCGAACTGGTGTTGATGATCGAGCCGTATCCGGCCGCGATCATGTGCGGGACAATGTGCTTGCAGCACAGCATCGGCCCGCGAAGGTTGACCGCCATGGACTTGTCCCAGAGTTCGACCGACATGTTCACGACATCGCGATCGCCCTGCTGGAATTCCGGCGAGGTGCCCGCCGCGTTGTTCACGAGAATGTTGATCTTGCCGAATGCCGCCACGGCATCCGCCGCCAGCGCCTCGACCTGTGCTTCCACAGTATGGTCGACGGCAACCATGATGGCCTCACCGCCGGCAGCCGCAACCGCATCGGCGCACTCGCGGAGCGCATCGGTGATTGCCAAGTCGCCCAGCACGACCTTCGCTCCACGCTGCGAAAGCATCACGGCCGTGGCCCGACCGATCCCCGTTCCCGCGCCAACCACGACCGCGACCATGTCATCCAGTGGCTTCATCAGTTTCAAATCCCGTCGTTGCCCGAAGCCGCTTGCTCCGCCCGGATCAAAAATGCAGCGCGGATCGTCGCGAGACAAATCTCCTCGGCTTTAATCACCATGCTGATATCAGGGTCCGGCATGCATCGATCCTTGGGTGGCCCGGCAAAAGGGGCGATCAGTTGAGATCGAGAGGACGAGCATGACGCAGGCCGAATTCAGGAACCAGGTGTCCGAACTTGCCACCAAAGTCGCTTCGGACGCGGCCGGCGGACTGAGCACCATCCTCGTGCGAGTGGGCGAACAGACGGGTCTCTTCGCCAGCCTCGCCGACGGAGAGTCCACGTCGCAGGAATTGGCCAATCGCGCGGATCTTGCCGAGCGGTATGTGCGCGAATGGGCGAGCGCTATGGCCGCCGCGGGCTACATATCCTACGATCCGTCCTCCACGCGCTTCTTCCTGAACCCGGCTCAGGCGTTGGTTTTCGCCAATGCGAAGGCACCCTGCTATGCACCGCCGTTCGCCGACCTGCTCGTCGCAGTGGCCCATGACGAAGGGAAGCTGACACAGGCCTTCCGCACGGGCGAAGGTATTGCGTGGGGCGATCACCACGGTTGCCTGTTCTGCAGCACGGAACGGCTGACCTCGCAGATCGTGCTGCCCGAACTTGTCAGCAAATGGCTTAGCCAGGTGGAGGGTGGAGGCGAACGGCTGGGCGCCGGTGTCAGGATCGCCGACATCGGCTGCGGCCGGGGGGCCGCGGTGATCGCCATGGCCAAGGCTTTTCCGGCTGCCTTCGTCCACGGTTTCGATCTCCATGCACCATCGATCGATCATGCTCGTGCAAGCGCCAGGGAAGCGGGCGTTGACAACGCGCAGTTCACCGCAGGCGCGGCCGAAACCGTGGCGGAAGGCGGGTTCGATATCGCCGTCATCATCGACGCGCTGCACGACATGGGCGATCCGGTGGCCGTCGCCGCCAACGTGCGCACGTTGCTGAAGCCGGGCGGCAATTTCCTCGTGATCGAGCCGTTTGCCGAAGATCGCCTGGAGGACAACCTGACCCTGAGCGGCAAGTTCGGCTACGCGGCCTCGACCTGCATTTGCACGCCGGTTTCGCTCAGCCAGGAGGGGCGGGCCGCCCTCGGAGCGCAGGCCGGTTTGGCGCGCCTGCGCGCCGTGCTCGAACAGGCGGGCTTCAGCAAAATCCGCGCCATTCAGAACGAGCCGAGGCACATCGTCATCGAAGCCGGCGTCTGATCCCGTCGCCGCGGTCACAGGCCCTCGCCGGGCTCCGACATCGGCCCGGTCAGACAGTGCCGCCCGCGGACCCTTCATGCTCACGGTTCCTGATCGTGAGGAGCGCGAGCGTCCCGATCGTCATGGCAAGGCCGATTGTCAGGAAGAAGCCATAGCCGCCCCAGGCAAGCACCACCGCACCGAGCGCGGAACTTATGATCGCACCGATCCGGCCGACGCTGGCCGAACTGCCTATGCCGGAAGAACGGATGGAGGTCGGGAATACCTGGACCGCCAGGGCATAGAGCAGAACCGTCACCCCGCCGAGGGTAAAGCCCTGGAGCGCGAGCAGCGGCAACAGCCATGCCGACCTGTCTGGATCGAGAGGGAAGAACATCGCCCCAATCGCAGTCGCCGCGCCAGCGGCTGCCAAAAGGATAAGCGGCAGCCGCGTACCCGCGCGCGTGGTCAGTGCACCGATCACGATGCCCGAAACGACACAGCCGACGTTGTAAACAAGCAGGCCCAGGCTGGTGGCCGAAAGCGGGAAACCGGCTTCGGCCAGCAGAACCGGGAGCCAGTTGAAGTAGAGATAGCCGGACAAGAGAGAAGCGCCGAACGCGGTCCAGAGGGCCAAGGTTTCGCCGAGGAGGCCCAAGGCCGAGATCGCGCGGAAAAAGCCCGTATGCGAAGGCTCTGTCGTTCTCACCTCGAAAGACGCGTCGGTATCGGAACGTCCGGCCCGGCGACGATCGCGCGCCTCGAGGAACGACGGCGATTCCGGCAGCACGAATGCGTGAACGCCAGCGACGATCAGCGGCAGGACACCCGCGATCAGAAGTAATCCGCGCCAACCGATGATTGGCAGAAACGGCGCAGCGAACAGGCCGCCGACGATACCGCCGATCGGGATGCAGATGATGCTGATCGAGACCGCCAGGCTGCGGCGCGAAGGTGGCGTGAATTCGGCCACCAGCACGGTTGCGGTCGGCAAGGCGCCGCCAAGACCCAGACCGGCCACGAAGCGCAGCGCGCCCAGTTCCCACAGGTTGTTCGCCAGCGCCATCCCACAGGTCGCCAGGCCGAAGGTGACAGTGCTGGCAATCATGCCGATCCGGCGTCCCAGCCGGTCGCCGATCCATCCACCCGCCGCCGCCCCCAGCGCCATGCCAAGCAAGCCGATTCCGAAGATCGGCGCGAGGTCAGCCTTGGTAATGTTCCAGTCGGCGATCAGCGAGGGAGCAGCAAATCCGATGGCTTGTGTATCGAACCCGTCGAGAATGATCGCAAGCGAGCATATGGCCAAGATCGACTTCTGGCGTATCGTCCATTCGTTCGGGTTCACCTTCGGCTCTCTCCGATAACGAGAGATGCTGTACTGCCGACAGCCATAAAGTTGCCTGCGGTGTCCCGCGCAGATTGTCGTAAACTCATCGGCTTGCCCCGACCTTGGCGGTGCGCCCGCAAAGGCGGACTACCACTTGCGGCGCATCTGGTTGCCGATCAGGCGCTGGCGCAACTGCGCGTCGCGCTCCTGCGCGCTGGCGCGCGGCGAGACCGAGCCAAGATGCGAGGCCACATCGGCCAGCTTCATTTTCGTCACCTGCGGGGTTGGCTGCGACGAACAACGATACCAGCGGCCAATCAGCATACCGTACCCGTTGCCGCCGGTATCCAGCCAGTTGAAGAAACCGGGATCCTCGTGCGACAGGACGGCGCGGAACTTGCCGTCGCCATCGACCTTCGCAGTCGAGCCGTTAAGGCTGCTCTGCCGATAGCCGATGTCGACCTGGTTCCACAGCCCGTCAATGACCTGCACATTCCAGTAGGGGCGGGTTTCGGGCAACTCGCTTTCGATGACGAGAGCTTCGTCGGGCGCGATGTCGAAGACCATCTCGAAATAGGCCTGGGGCCAGTCCTTGCCATTGCCCATGTCAGCGAAGGTATGGATGTGCATCGTGTTGACGAAGCCGCCATCGCGCGGGCGCTTCATCTGCACCGTTCCGACCCGCGTCACGTCAAGCGCATAGGCAAAGACCTTGCGCAGCTTCTTGTCCACCTCGTCCGGCGTCAGTCGGGCCTTGAGGTTTGCCGGCTTGTCCAGACGTTCGATGGCGAGGCGCACGTCCTGCTCATTGCCCCAGTCGTTGGAAAACTGCCGCACCATCACGAAGTCAGAAGCCGGATCGAGATACAGCCAGTCGCCGTCATAACCCGCCGGCCGCTCGGCGCTTAGGACCACCGAGAAACGTCCATCGGCATCGAGCGTCAGGTCGTCGAAATCGTAGTTGCCAAATCCCTTGCCCATCTTGAGGCCATCGGTGCCGAACATCTTGTTGCCGGTCGCAAAACCCAGCACCGGCGCGTTGCCCCTTTCGCCGGTGACGCGGTAAGTCCCGTTGCCGTCAAGGCTGGCCACGTAATAGACCGCGTCGGGGTTCGGCTGCAGAAGAAACCCGGAGTTGAGGTAAGGCACGAATTCCGGGTAACGCGGATCGGTCGACATCAGCAGAAAATAGGCTTGCGACAGGTTCATCGAGATCTGTCGATAAAGATCCGCCCGCAGTTGTTCGTCTACCGGTGTGGGAGTTTCATTCAGAATGTCGTCCACAGGGGCCAGCAATTCAAGATAGTCGGTCCAGTTCTTCATCTTGCTACCTCCGTGAAAGGCATGGCTCACGCCGGATCCCATTCCAGATAGAACCCGCGAACCGTGTTGATGAGGCCTGCCGCCATCCGCGGCGTAGTGCCTTGCGCGATGCGGCATTCGGGCATTGTGCCGATCCATTCTTCAAGGAAGATGCGGATTTCGCGCCGCGCCAGCCGCGCGCCGAGGCAGGTGTGCGGACCGCTGCCAAAATTGACGTGACGTCGCTTCGACCGACGGACATCGAAGGTCATCGGATCCGGATTGGCGCGTTCGTCGAGCCCGCTCAGCGGAAAGATGCCGAGCACCTGATCGCCCTCGCGCAGCTGAACGCCGCCCAGTTCGGTATCCATCTTCGCGAGCCGCGCGAGATTGCTCGTTCCGAACCGGCGCGTGATCTCTTCGATCGCGCCGTCGTGCAGCTCGGGATTGTGCTTCAGTTCGTGCTGTATCTCAGGGTGGCGGGCGAAATGGACCATCGCGAAGCTGGTCATGTTCATGACGGTTTCGAGCCCGCCGGTCACCACCAGCTGTATCACGTTGTGCCGCTCGACCGGGGTAAGATCGCGCCCCATGACCTGCGCGTTGACCAGCATCGTGATGAAGTCATCCCCGGGCCGGGCCTGCCGATCGCGGATCAGGTTCGCAATGTAGTCGTGCGTTTCGGCCGCCGCCTGCTCCATCGTGTCCTGCCCGGGCACGTTTCGCTTGGCGAGGTCGAGCAGGTAGGGCGCATCCTCTTCGGACATGCCGAGAAGATTGAGGAAGGTGATGACCGGCATGATCCCGGCGAAGTCGAGCTGGAAGTCGCAGCGGCCCTGCGGCCGGAGCTTGTCGATAATCTCGATTGCCGTGGCACGGGCGCGGATTTCGGCCTTTTTGAGCAAGACGGGCGTGAACGCCTGCGAAACCAGCTTGCGGAAGGGCCCATGCTCCGGCGCGTCGAGTTGGCTGGGCCCGGTGTGCGGGATGATGCCCTTAGGCACGAAAGGTTCAAGGCTGGAGAAGCGGCCCGGGTCGGTGGTCAGCTGCACCATGTCGTCATAGCGTGTGGCAACCCAGTGCCCACCGTTACGCGGCGTCCAGAAGATGTCGGGATGGGTATCCTGCACATCCTTCCACAAGGCGTGGATGTCATCGGAATAGCCATCCACGAGGCCGGGCAGGTTGTAGGGATCGAAGTCCCTGACCAGTTCGTCAGGAACGTGACCCGGCTGAGCGACGATCGTGCTGATCAGGTTCATTCCGCCATCCTCTCTGCCAAGACGCGCGCGCCGGGCCGGTGCTTCAGGGCGTGGCCGAGGCCGCCGCGTGATGGATTTCTTCGGTCGTCGGATTGCGACGCAGGGTCAGACCGCCATTTACCTGGAATGTCTGCCCGGTCATGAAGCATTCGTCGCCTGCGACATAAAGCGCGGTATCGGCCACATCCTCGACGGTGGTGATCCGGCCCAGCGGATATTCCTGCGCGAAACGGTCGATGACTGACTGCGGGAACTGGTTGTTCAGGATCGGAGTCACCGTAAGGCCAGGCGCGAGGATGTTGGCCCGAATGCCGAACTTGCCGAATTCGTTCGCCACGGTGCGCGTCACGTGGTTCAGGCCGGCCTTGGCGCCCATATAGGCCGCGTGGTTTTCGAACATGATGTCGGCGACCGCCGATGTGTCAACGGCGGTCGGATTCCAGGCCATGATGGCGGAGTAAAAGCAGGCCATTGAAGATGAGCGCGGATGATATGC
>NZ_JBYSYP010000026.1:0-16901 GCF_058783565.1 Novosphingobium sp. FW305-C-111 | reverse complement strand
ATCAACCTTGCGCCATCGTGAAAGGGGGTCCCTTTTGCGCGCCGATAGGGGGTCCCGTTTGCACGCCGATTGACAGGGAAATACGGACAAAGCCGAGCCATCTGCTCGTCGGTAAGCCAGTACAGGTCGCTCATGCTCAGTCTCCTTGCGGAGCCTGAATCAGATCATGCTTCTCAGATCAATGGGTCCTGACCCTAAATTCGAGTTGTCGAGAGCAAAAAAAGACCGGCATTGCATAAGCAATCGCCGGTCTTATTTTCATTTATCTCGTACTGCTACAAATTGTTTTGAGAAACATTTCCGATAGAATGGCAATAGCTTTCAAAGACGCGCAGCTTTTCATCGCTATCAAGTCTAATATTGCGCCATCCTTCTGGTTCTTGGCCTAGCCAGATCGGCCATGCAAGAACGAAGGTACGGAAATCGGCCAGCATGTAGAGCACTCTCCCGACACGGATAAGCCCCAGCTGACCCTTTGGCTTGACGACACAGCCCCTGCCGACTTCGCGCCAGTAATCTTCCACCGCTCCAAAATACAGGCCGGTGACCGACCCCGGATCCTGAAGAGACAGGCGGATGGCTTCGCGAGAGCGAACCTTGCGAAGTTCTTCGTCGGTGTAGCTCATGCGACACCCCCTGCCTGCTGCCGGCACGCGTCTAGATAGGCCCGGAGGCTGTCGAGGAATATTACTCGGCGTCCGCCAACCGTCGCAGACGCCAGTGTGCCGGCATTCATCATCCGATAAAGAGTATCTCGTCCAAGGCCAGTTGCGGCAACGGCCGCTTTGACCGAGCAAGTGATGGGATCGAGCCCTTCGCATTTTTCGACGTGCATAAACACCCCTCAAAGAGGCGGTCTTCCGGCAGTTGCCTGAGTAAGTACCGCGCGATTTTGATGACCGAGGGCGCAGTGTCAGCCGCTTAGCGGTTTCGAGTCTCTTTTCTCGGGCGACACGCGTACCGTGTCGCAAAACGATGATGCAACGAACACCGTCCAGTGCGCAAGGGGCAATTAGTTAACCATAGAAAACAATATACTGCGCGAAACACTTGCAAAGCTTTGTGCCCACGACCTTAGGAATATGCGGCTGCAAAGTCCTCGGGCAGCAGCGAACAAGTGCCGAGAAAATCCGCCCATTTTTGCATTACGGGAACACGCTGGTCGAAAAAGTCAGCGCGCTCATACGCGGCCTGCACTTTGTCCTTCTTGGTGTGGGCACTGCACGCAGCACGAACCTCCTCAACGATTCCTGCACTGATCGCCCAGTCGCGGAAGGTGGAGCGAAAGCCGTGGACGGTCGCGTCGGGGCGAATAGCTTTCAGGCACGCAAGCTGCGCCATGTTCGACAGGCATCCCTCGCCGCGTGCACCAACATGGCCGGGGAAGACCCAGCCGTCATAGCCCCGGAGAGCCTTCATGCGGCCGAGGATGGCAATCGCGGCTGTTGAAAGCGGGACCCGATGCGGCTTACGGGCTTTCATGCGTTCTGCTGGAATAATCCACATGCGGGATTCTAAATCGATTTCGCTCCACTTTGCAGCGCGAGTTTCGCTCGTGCGCACCGCGGTCAGGATCGTAAACTCAAGTGCTGCAGCGGATACAGACTCAAAGGCTCGCAGCTTCCGCATGAACGCCGGCATATCCTCCCGAGGCACCGCCGCGTGATGCTTCGTCTCGTACTCCTTTGGCTTCTTAAATGTAGTCGATTTGTGTCGCGCAGGATTCATCAGCTCTTCATTCCGCCAACCTTGGTCGACGGCGTAATCCAGAACGAGAGCGACCCGCTGTCGCGTCTTGGAAGCGGTCGAGTACTTCGTTTTCCAGATTGGCTCGAAGATTGGCGTAAGGTGTGAAATGCGGATTTCGTTCACATCCATCGTTCCGATGGCGGGGAAAACGAACTCCTTCAAAGTGTAATCCCACTGCTTGCGATGAACGCCCTTGTCGCCATTTAAGGCTGACTTGAAGGCATTTTCTCGATCCAACTTAGCAAGATAGCGGTGAGCTGCGTCTTCGAAGGTTACCTTGCTATCCTTCTCCTGAACTCGAAGCGCTGCAAGCTTGCGCGGACCAATCTCGTTACCTTCGCGAAGCTGGCGTCCCCACAAGATCGCTCGATCCCTTGCCTCTCCAATCCCAACCTGAGGGTAAGAACCCAAGCCCCTTTCCAAGCGCTTGCCCTGGATCATAATGCACAAGACCCATGACCGAGCGCCACCGCGCTTTACGTCAAGGAACAATCCGTTCCCACCGCAGGAATATCGGGTAACGGGCTTGCCTTCGAGACAAGCAGCCTTCTTGACCGCGAGGTCGGTGGTCAGCGGCTTGCGCTTTTCTTTGGATTTGGGGTCGATCATCGGATGCCTCCATCAGGGGGCTATGCAATTAGACGCCAACTGTCCAATCCTGCAATCCGGTAAATTCAATCCTGCAATGACAGCCCGCTTGCAAAAGTCTCATGCGTCGCATCCGAGCCCTGAACGCTTACGATGCTGGCCAACCTCCCGGAATTCCGTGGCATGCGACGCATATGCCTTGGGTGTGAAGGGCTCCCGCTCCGCCAGCCACCCCCCACACCTGTCTCAGCTTACAGACACCGGCGCACAACCGGCGCATTTGTGCGGCTTTGCAAGGTCTAAACCGTAACAGGGGGCCTACAAGAGGCGGTCTTCGCGCCCGGATTGGACGTCCATTCCGGGCCCGTCTCTGGTGGTCAGGGAGGCAGTGCGGTTTGCCTGTTATTACCTGATAACAGGGATTATTCTGCATTTGAGCCAAAAAAACAGGCTTCTGGCGGTGCCTGGCGGGCCATGCCGCTGGAGATTCGCCAGCCGGATCAGCGGTTTGCGCAATGCGCCGGATCAGGTCCTGCTAATTGCCATAACAGGCCTGTAAATCGCCCTAACAGGGCCTGTTAATCGACCATAACAGGTTGCTTATTGCAGATAACAGGTACGAGCGGGCGTCGCCAGTCAGGGCCAACCCAGCGCGGCGCGCTGCGCGGCCCAGCCGAGCGGAACCTCGCTGCGCAGGAACGCCTGGAGGGTGAGGGCTTTGTCAACGCAACTGCACCGGCTAGCGAATGGGGCGGGTCGAGAGTGAGGCATGGCCATGCCTCGTCCTCGAAAACCAGCCAACCCGTTTCGGTATTTTCACTCCTCGCCGGAGGTGATCCGGCTCGTGGTGATGATGTACGTGCGGTTTCCGCTGTCGTTGCGGAACGTCGAGGATCTCCTTTTCGAGCGGGGGATCGACATCTGTCACGAGACAGTGCGGCTGTGGTGGAACAGGTTCGGGCCGCTGTTCGCGGCGGACATCCGGCGGCAGCGGGTGAGCCGGATGCGCGGCTTTCGGCACTGGCGCTGGAATCTTGATGAGATGTACGTCAAGATCAACGGCGAGATGCACTACCTCTGGCGCGCGGTCGACCACGAGGGCGAGATCCTGGAATCCTACGTCACCAAAAAACGAGACAAACCCGCGGCTTTGGCGTTTCTGAAGAAGGCGCTGAAGCGCCACGGCCGCGTGGAGACCATCGTCACCGATGGGCTCAAATCCTACCCGGCCGCGATGCGCGAACTGGGCAATGAGCAGCGCCGTGAAATGGGGAGGCACGCCAACAACCGGGTTGAAAATTCACACCTGCCGCTCCGCCGGAAGGAGCGGGTAATGCAGCGCTTCCGGCGGATGAAGACCTTGCAAAAATTCGCTTCGGTTCACGCCTCCCTGCACAACCATTTCAATTCAGAACGCCATCTCGTCGATCGTCAAACATTCAAAGCCCGCCGCTCGGCCGCAATGGTCGAGTGGCAGATCGTCGCGAGCTAGGCTGCCATCGCCAAAGACCTAGCTTCGCCAGGTAGAGACGAGTTCGCATCCGACTGACAGCTCCGACTGAGGCTCAGGCCGGGATCTGGTTGAATGGCACGCCCTTGTCGGGACGGTGATCCTGGGGCAGGCCGAGAATCTTTTCGGCAATCGTGTTGAGCAGCATCTCGTCGGCGCCGCCGGCAATGCGTCCGGTCGGCGCGTCAATCCAGCTATAGCCCCAGTCCGCCTTGCGGGTGGCGGTTGGCGAGATCGCAAGGCCCGCCGGCCCGGCCAGGTCGAGCGCGAGTTCCGACAGCTTCTGCCGGCTGCGCACCGACACCAGCTTGTTCAGCGAGCCCTCCGGCCCCGGTTCCATACCCGCCTGCATCATCTGCATGGCGCGGGCAGTAATCGATTCCAGGCCGGCGCGCATCGCATGGTTGCGCGCTATCTGAGAACGAACCCGCGCATCCTTGAGCGCCGGCTTGCCGTTGACCTCAAGGTTGCGGACATGGTCGACAAAAGTGTTGAGGTGGGGTCCGAAACCGCCGCTGTCGGTCGCTTGGTAACGCTCGATCATCAGCGTGGCCATGGCCACGGCGAAGCCGCCGCCGATTGGACCCATCCGCTGCGAATCCTCGAGCCGGACGTCGTCGAAATACACCTCGTTTACCTGGCTGCCGCCGCTCGCCAGCTTGATCGGGCGGACTTCCACGCCTTTGGCGTGCATGTCGACCCAGTAATAGGTAAGGCCCTTGTGCTTGGCGATGGTGGGATCCGTACGGGCCACGATCACGCCGTAGTCGGAATACTGGGCATAGCTGGTCCACAGCTTCTGGCCGTTGAGCGTCCAACCATTGCCGTCAACTTCGGCGCGGGTGCGCAAACCGGCGAGGTCCGACCCAGCGGCCGGCTCGGAAAACAGCTGGCACCAGATTTCTTCGCCGCGAAGCGCCTTGATCACGCGCTCCTTGACCCACGCGACGTTCTCGTTGTTCTCGCCGAGCCCATAGCGCATCAGGATGGGCACCGGCATCCCGATGGAGATCGAGAAGTAATTGGTCGGGAAGCCGTGTTTCAGTTCTTCGGTGTCGAAAAGCACTCGCTCGACGTGGGTCAGCCCTTGGCCGCCGAATTCCCTGGGCCAGTTGATCCCGGCATAACCGGCTTCGTAGCGGGCTGCCATGTAGCGGCGGCCCAGCTCAAGGTCCTGCTCCTCTGTCAGGCCCTTGCGCGCCGCGGCCCCATAGATAGGGGCGGCGGATTCAAGCCAGACAGCGGCGCGCTGGCGGAAAGCTTCGAAATCGCTCATGCCGAAACTCCGGTGTACTGGGTGACGAGCAGGTCTTCCCAAAAGAGGATGTTGCCGGTTTCGCTCGCCAGGCTGCGGGCCCGACGCATGTGGAGGTGGAGACCCTGTTCCCAGGTCGCGCCGATGCCGCCGTGAACCTGCACCGCGTCGCGCGCATTGGCGTCATAGGCTTCAGTCGCGGAGATGCGGGCATCCGCGGCGGCGAGCAGGAAATCGTCATGCCCTTCGCGCGCTGCCGCGTGAATGCAGTTGGCGCGGGCGATCTCGACCATGCCGTACATTTCGGCGATGCGGTGCTTCACCGACTGGAACGCGCCGATCACTTGGCCGAAAGCCCGGCGGGTGACGGCATAGTCGCGCGCAGCGTAGAGAAGAGCTTCGGCGCCGCCGACCTGTTCGTGTGCGGTCACCACGGCCATCCTGGCCAGCAAGTCGAGCGCGAGAGCGCGCGCTGCTTCGCCCTCTGCCAGGAGCACAGCGGGGCTGCCGGCAAACGCGAGATCGGCGTAGAGGCGCGTGTTGTCGTAACTGTCGAAACCTTGGCGGGAAGCGCCGTCAAGGTCGGCCAGGACCAAGGCGGGCTGGCCGTTGCTCGATGCCCAGACCACAGCGAAATCCGCCTTGAGGCCGGCCGGGACCGCGGGCTTGATGCCGTCAAGCAGGCCGCCGGCAAAAGTCACCGCGGGTGTTTTCGGAAGGACGTTGGTGCCTTCGCCCAAGGCGACCGTGCCGATCGCTTCCCCGATGGCCAGCTTCGGCAGCCAGGCTGCCCGGGCTTCATAGTTCGATGAACTGATCAGGGCGCGGGCGGCACCATACGAGAAGGTGAGGAACGGCGCGCCGGCGGTGGCGGCCCCGGTCGCCTGAGCAACGAGCCCCAGCTCCGTCAGGCCGAGACCCAGACCGCCGAACTCCTCCGGGATCGACAGTGCGGTCCAACCCTGTTCGATGGTGGTCTGCCAGAATGTCTCGTCGAATTCGCCCTGCTTCTCGAGGAGCGCGAGCAGCCGGTTCTTGGAGACGCTGGCGTCCAGCACGCGTCGCGATGCGGTTGCTATCGCTTGCTGCGCGTCCTCAAGCAATATGGACATTCATTTCTCCCTCGACTCCTGATCTCGGCGCGAATTATCTATATGATTGCGCCTTCGCAAGAGCCGTCGTTCTGGGTGAAGTCATAAGGGAAATCTAGTGATTATTGTATAAAGGATTAAGCCAATCTATGGCTTGTGAGCAAGTGAGTGGATTTGGCAGCGCAGGATTCCCTGCATCCACGCTGTCGCCACACGTTATCCTGCAGTGACGATTTTCCGGGAGTAGGAGAAGCAATGATGGAACTGACGGGGGAAGACCGCCGGATGCTCATGGACGGGATCTCCGCGGTCCTGCGCAAAACGGGGGTGCGCGGCAATTCGGTGGGCGGCTATCTGGCTCCGGACGCGGCAACCTGGCGGCAACTGGGCGAGCTAGGCATTTTCGCACTGCCGGTTCTAGCGGAACACGGTGGGTTGGGACTCGGTTTCCAGGAAATCGGGCCGGTGATGCGCGCGCTTGGCGGATTTGCCGCTGTCGAGCCGTTCTTCGCCACAGTCGTCCTGGGCGCGGGAGCGGTTCTTAAAAGCGGCAACGCCGGCCTTCGCGATAGGGTGCTGCCAACCGTCGCGTCAGGTGAACTCAAGCTCGCGCTTGCCTATGCCGAACCCGCTTCGCGCCACGCTCTGAACCACGTTGCGACCTGCGCCGTCGCCGATGGGGATGGTCATGTCCTGTCCGGGCACAAGGCGGTCGTGCTCGGTGCACCTGAGGCCGACCAGATCGTGGTCAGCGCGCGTACGGACGGTGGCGTTACCGACGCGGCCGGGATCGCGCTGTTCGTGGTCGATCGTAACGCCCCTGGCGTTGGCATACTGGACTACTTCTTGATTGACGGACGCCGCGCCGGCGAAGTTCTGCTCGACGATGTCCGCGTCGGCCCGGAGGCAATGCTGGCGGGGCCGGACGATGGGCTCGCGGTGCTGGAGCGGGTGATCGAAGAGGCGACGATTGCAGCGTGCCACGAGTCCGTGGGCGCGATGGAACGGCTCAACGAGGTAACCCTTGAATATTGCCGCGAGCGCATCGCATTCGGCCAGCCAATCGCGAAAAATCAGGTGATCCAGCACCGGCTGGTGGACATGCACGTCGCGGTCGAACACGCCTCGGCAATGGTAGAGGCCGCTACCGAGACGCTGTGCGGCGCTGCCGGCGGAGGCGCTACCCGGCCGACCGTTTCCGCGGCGAAGGTTTCGGTGGCACGTGAATCGAAATTCGTCGGTGAAGCGGCAGTCCAACTTCACGGTGCCGGCGGCACCACCGAGGACGTCGACGTGGGCCGCTACTTCAAGCGGCTCTTGGTCAACATGATGCTGTTCGGCGATGCCGACCATCACTTGCAACGTTATCTCGATACCCGTTCGTCGTCGGTGGAGGCCATGCAATGATCACCCTTGAAAGGCTCAGCCCCGAAGATCTGGCGTTCCAGGATGAGGTCCGCACCTTTTTCGCCGAGAGCCTCACGCCCGAACTGCGCGAGGCGGGTCGCAAGACGACTTGGCTGATCTCCGAATTCGAGTATGGCCGCCAGTGGCAGAAGATCCTCAACTCGAGGGGCTGGGGGGCGCCAGCCTGGCCGGTCGAATACGGCGGCACCGACTGGACGGTGAACCAGCGCTTGATCTGGGCGGTGGAGAATGCCCGGAACAGGCCGCCGCTTATCAGCAACATGGGCCGCGACCTGTGCGCGCCCTGTATCATGGCATTCGGCACATCCGAACAGAAGTCGTACTTCCTGCCGCGCATACTCAGCGGCGATGACTGGTGGGGCCAGGGTTATTCCGAGCCGGGTGCCGGGTCGGATCTTGCCGCGCTGCAGATGCGCGCTGACATCGACGGGGACCAATATGTTCTCAACGGTTCCAAGATCTGGACCACAATGGCGCATCACTCCAACCGGATTTTCTGCCTGGTACGGACAAGTCGGGAAGAGCGCAAGCAGATGGGCATTACCTTCCTGCTGCTCGACATGGCCACGCCAGGCATCGAGATCCGACCGATTATCAATCTTGCCGGCCAGCACGAGTTCAACCAGGTGTTCTTCACCGACGTCCGTGTTCCGCGCAGCGTGTTGCTTGGCGAGGAAGGCAAGGGTTGGACTGTTGCCCGCCATCTCCTGGCCCGCGAACACAGCGGCTCGGTGTTCGACGGTCTCGAGATGCGGCGGCGATTGAACCTGCTTGAAGCGATCGCTGCAAGCGAGCCCAACGGGCGCGGAGGTGTGATCATGGACGATCCGGTGTTCCGGACGAAGTTCGCCGAAGTCGCGATCGAGTGCGAGACCTCGGACGCCGTCACCCGCCGCCTCGTCAAGGCGGTCCAGGCCGACGAAATGCCACCGCATCTGTCGGAGCTGATCAACATTCGCCGCCGCGAGCTTGGCCAGAAGTTGACCTTCCTGCTCATGGAGGCGCTTGGCAACTACGGCGCGCCGCTACAGGCAGCGGCGCTGCACGTGGGCGGCAAGGGCGTCGCTGGTCCGGCCCATGCCGAAATCCCGACGGCGTTTTACCTCTCGCAGCGCGCGGCCACGGTTGCGGGAGGCACTACCGAAATACATCACAACAACGTCGCCAAGCACGTTCTCGGACTCTAGCGCGGGTCCCGGGCGGGGTACGCAAGGGGCAAAAGCATGCTTGAGCTGAACCAGGTGGCCTGCTTCGTCGCGATCGTAGAGGAAGGCAACTTCTCGCTGGCTGCCGAGCGCCTTGGGCTGACGCAGTCGGTCGTCTCCCAACGCTTGCGAAGACTTGAGGACCTGACCGGCATCCATCTAATTGAGAGGACTTCTCGCACAGTCAAACTGTCGCAGGCCGGACTCGAGTTCCTGCCCTGTGCCCATCAGTTGCTGGCCGCGGAAAGCCGTGCCCGGCAGGAAGCAGGCCGGCTGCGCGACCGCGCCCGCAGGACGGTTCGGTTAGGCGGATATGCCTTTTCCTCACAGCGCCGCGCTCGGTTGATAGAGAGCTTTTTGGCTAAGAATCCATTGAGCAGGGTTGAGGTCGAATACGCCAGCCGCGACCTGCTGATCGAAATGCTGCGTGGAGACCGGATTGACGCCTTCCTGTGCCTCGAAGGCCCAGAAGGACCCATGTCGGAGTTCGCCTCGATTGCCTTTAGCGAGATCCACCCCCACGTGTCCTTTCCCGAAGGGCGGGGTTTCGCCCTTCCGACATCGCCGACCCTGGCCGATCTTCGTGGGCTCGAACTCGCCATTTCACCTGGGCGGCAAGAGCCGCGCGTGATGGAGCACCTGACGCGGTTCGCGGGTGCTTGCGCTGTCAACTTGCTGGAAGCGCCAGAGGCGGAGCGGTCATACATCGCCGAGTTCGCCGCGGCGCGAGGCCTGCCGATCCTTCATTGGCTGAGCACCGACGAGGCATTGTTCGCTATGCCCGGGTTTGTGACGGCTCAGATCGATGAACCCGCGCTCCGACTGCGCTATTATGTCTATACCAACCGAAATGTGCGTCGGCCGGCCGTAGAAGCCTTGCGCGCCAGCGCGGCGGCTTGCTGACGTCCGCGTCGATCTATTTCATTTCACGATAGATCACTGCCAAATTGTCGGATGTTCGCGGGAACGGGGCGAGCTAGCATCCGCCAGATAAGAACCGCGATTTGCCGAATGAGAGAGGGAAGCGCCGCCGGGCCGCGCATCGTGCAGTCCGCCTTGCCTCGTCCGCGAACGGGAAAATTACGGATGGGAAGGAGTCCACGAAATGGGGTTCATCAGGAAAGCAGCGTTGCTGGGCACTGCGGGAGCATGTGTGGTCGGGTCGGGCGCAGCCGTCGCGCAGAAGGATACTACTAGCACGCAGGATGCCGGCAACGGCGTGCTCACGAGCGAGATTGTGGTCACCGCGCAACGGCGCGAGGAGAACGTCCAGGACGTTCCCATTTCGATCACCGCAATTAGCGGGAACCAGCTGAAGGCGCTCAACATCCAGGACGCGCAGCGCATCGTCGACTTCGTTCCGGGCCTCAAGGCGGCGGGCCTCGGCGGAGCGGGAGGTCCACCATTTTTCAACATCCGCGGGGTCAGCTTCATCGACTTCAGCGGGATTAACGAGGCCTCGGTCGCGCTGTATGTCGACGATGTCTATCAAGTTGCGCAGGGTGCGGGAACCCAGCAAGTTTTCGACCTCGAACGTGTCGAGGTGCTGCGCGGGCCGCAGGGCACGTTGTTCGGCCGCAACTCTACCGCGGGCGTCATCCAATATGTAACCCGCAAGCCGACCGACGATTTCCAGGGCGAGATGAGCCTGCAGTACGGTCGCGCCAACCAGGTGATTGCCCAGCTGGCCGCCGGCGGCGCGGTGGGCGAAGGGCTACGCGCCCGGTTTGCGATCAAGTACAACCGCGATGACGGACTCCAGAAGAACACCGTAACCGGCAGTCGCTTCATGAAGACTAATGCAATCGCCGCCCGCGCAATCCTACAGGCGGACCTCGGACCGTCGGCCATGCTGGAGGTGAAGGCCAGCTATGCCCATAACGAGGGCTAGTCGCCGATCCACCGCCCCTACTTCGTCCTCGATCCGAATAATCCTAGCGGTTACTGCGGCGGGCGCCCGGTGCCCGGTACCGCAGCCGAACTCGCTCACGCCGCCTGCATCCTTGCGGGAAAGGGTGTCAGCCGGACTGCCGGACGGGCGTTCAGTTACTACGCCTCCACGCTCGGCACCTCGGACGTTGATGACTGGCCGTTCCGCTATACCAGCTGGGGTGGCTACGCGAAGCTGACTGCCAACCTTGGCTTTGCCGATCTCGTCTCCGTAAGCGGCTACGAAAACTACCGCCAGTACTTTGCCTACGACGCCGACGGCTACGACAATCGGCCTTATGGCGCTGGCTCGCGCGATCTCGGAGTGTATTTCAACCCGCGTTCGCACACGTTTTCTCAGGAAGTGCGGCTGAGCGGTAAGGCCGGCGGGGTGAGGTGGCAACTCGGCGGCTTTTACTACAAAGGCTATCAGCGGTCAGACAACACCATCAGCGTCGATAACGTGAAGACCGACCTGATCGGCTTCACGACTCACACCGAATCGCTCGCTGGTTTCGGCCAAGTCGATGTACCCCTTGGTGACCAATTCACCGTGACTGGGGGCCTGCGTTACTCTAACGACAAGCGCCGTATTGATCCGCTCGATTGCAGCCAGAGCCTGACCAGCACCACTTGCGGCGCGACGATCATAAGCCGGATCGATGACGGCGAAACCACGTACCGCCTGGCTGCCAACTGGCAGCCCGACAGCGACTTGCTCGTCTATGCCTCCTATTCAAAGGGCTTCAAGAGCGGCGGGTGGAACACAAATCGCAATCCAGCGCTTCGCGGGCCGGTTGGTTCTGAAAAGATCGACAACTACGAAGTCGGCCTAAAGAGCCAGATCTTCGACTCTCGCGTGACCTTGAACCTTGCGGGCTTTTATTACAAATACCACGGCATTCAGGCGTTGATCGGCTCAAACGACCCGGTGTCCGGGGCGGCGATTACACTCTACATCAACGCGGGCGATCCGCGGACCTACGGTCTCGAAGGAGAGCTGAGTGCGCGGCTGACCGACCGGCTCGAAGTGCGGCTGGGCGGCAGCTATCTCGATACGAAAATCATTGCTGATCCGGCGTTCTCCGCCGATGGTCGTGTGCTCAACGGCAACCGACTGCCGCAGGCACCCGAGTTCAGTGGCAATGCGATCGTCCGCTACACCGTGCCCATGGGCGACAGCGGAGACCTGACCATCCAGGCCGACGGGCGCTGGCAGTCATACGTCTTTTCCGGCGTCGACAATGATTCGTCCGAACGGGTTGCCGGCTACGGCATAGCCAACGCGCGAGTCAGCTGGAAGTCGGCCGATGGCCATGTCGGATTAGAAGCGTTCGTGGACAACCTGTTCGACAAGCAGGTCATCCAGCAGATGTTCCACAACACCCTTGGTTCGTTCCCCGTCACTGTCACCATCACCGCGCCGCCCTTCGATTCCGGCTTCGGGGTGTGGGGGCGGCCCCGCACCTGGGGCATACGGGCGAGCTATTCGTTCTGACTACCCCTGCTATTCCCCGGTCGCGGTTGCATCGTCGCCGCGATCGGGGTGCCGAACGGCTTACCTTTGTCCCGCAGAATTCCTTCTGCTCTATCACGGGAATGCAATGACAGCGCCGGATCCAGAAATTTTTCGCGGCCCTCCTGTGACGCCCCGCTACCGTAACCTGACCCTAGCCGAGTTGACCGCGCGCACCGCAAGCGAGCGGCCCTACGTGCGACATTGGTTCTGGTCCGATGGCGAGTTGACCTGGATCACTCTCGGAGATCTGGAAAGCCGTGCGCGTGACCTGGCAGCGCGATTGCAGGCGCGCGGCTTGGCCAAGGGCGACCGCGTAGCGGTCCAGATGCCCAACCGTCTGGAAACTGCGGTTATTTACCGAGCCTGCTTTATTCTGGGAACGACGCTCGTTCCGGTCGTCCACATCTATGGACCGACCGAACTCGGTTTCATTTTGCGTCAGTCGCGAGCCCGGCTGCTGTTCGTGCCTGACCGCTGGCGCCACTTCGACTTCCGGGAGCGGGTCGCCGAGCTGGGAGATTGTCCAGATCTGCTTCAGGTCGTCTACATTGGCGCTGGCGACAAGGCCAACGCTTTAACTTGGCAAGAACTGCTTTCAGGTCCTCCTTGCCCGTTGGCGGCGCCGATGCTGTCGCCCGCCGATATTGCGCTTCTGCTTTATACGTCGGGCACCACATCAGATCCCAAAGGCGTGCTGCATTCCAACCGGTCACTCTTGGGCGAATTGGAACAACGCCACGTCACCGGCGAGACGTCGTCCGACAAGACTTTCTCGCCGTGGCCCGCCGGGCACATTGGTGGGTTCGGATCGATGGCCAACGCCCAACTGGTAGGAAATGAAGCGGTTTTCATGGATCGCTGGTCCGCATCGGATGGCGCTGAACTGATCGCCCGCTTCCAGATCAACCGAATGGCCGGCGTTCCGGTGGTGCTCAACGAGCTGCTAGACGTTGCCGAAGACCGCGGCATCGATTTATCCTGCGTGAAGAGTTTCATGGTTGGCGCCGCTAACGTGCCGCCTTCGCTCGTCCAGCGGGCGGAGGAGGCGGGCATCGCGGTTTTCCGGTGCTATGGGTCGAGCGAACATCCGACGGTATCCGCCAGCAGCCCGACCGCGCCGCTTGCCGTCCGCGCCGAGACGGACGGTCAGGTGCTACCGGGGATCGAGGTGCGGCTGATCGACGACGAAGGCCGCGATGTTGCCGTGACCGGCGGCGAAGGTGAAATCCTGACTCGCGGGATCGAGCTGTTCGAAGGCTACGAGTCGCCTGCCCTAAACGCGGAGGCGTTTTTTGAGGACGGCTGGTTCCGCACCGGCGACATTGGCCGCTTTAGCGATGGTAACCTCATCATAACAGACCGAAAAAAGGACATCATCATCCGCGGTGGTGAGAACATCTCGTCCAAGGAGGTCGAGGACATTCTCGCGCGCCACGAGGCGGTGCACGAGGCCGCCGCCTTCGCCGTGCCGCATCCGCGGCTGGGCGAGGGGGTCGCGGTGGCGGTCCAGCTGCGCCCGGGCACCTTTCTCACGCTCGACGAGGTTGCTGCGCATTTCAGGGCTAGCGGCCTAGCCCGTGCCAAGACACCTGAACATCTGTTCGTCGTCAATGAGCTGCCACGCACGCCAAACGGCAAGGTCAAAAAGTTTGAGCTGCGCAAGCGGTTCGGCGAACTGCCACGCGCTAGCTGAGGAATTGGACGCCAATATCAATTACAGGGCGCCCCCCGTCTTGCAAGAAGAGGGGTGGATTTGCGGATATCGCATGAAGCTTTTACGGGCCCGTTTCGACCGGGGCTGCTATTCAGCTTTAACGCGGTCGGCAGAGGCCACCGCGACGCGCATCGGTTTGAGGCCGACCCGGAACAGAACGGCGACGATTATACCCAGGGTCGCATATTCCAGTGCGAGCGCGGTCCCGATTCGTTGCGGGTCGGCAAAGACGTAGTCGGTGAGGAACCCGACTATCGCCGGACCCATCGACATGCCGACAAGGCTGGTGACCATCAAGTAGATGGCCGAAACCCTTCCGCGCAGTTGCGCCGGAGTCGCGACCTGAAGCGCCGCTGCGCCGATGGCTCCCATGTTCAGGAGCAGCGCAGGCAGCGCCATCGCCAGAAAAAATATCGCCGGCGAAGGCGCGGTATATGCGACGACGCCGCCCGCCGCGATCACGTGGAGCAGCAACGCCAGAAAGCCGAAGACGAGACCGGGCAGGCCGGCCATGACGAACGCGAATCGCCACGCCGGGAGGTGGCCCAGAACCGGAATCGTCACGCCGCCGCGCGCTTCATCGAGGAGGTAACCGCCAAGCGCCAGTGATCCTTCGGCGCCGATCAAAGCACCGACCATGTACACGCCCATGGCAAAGGTCAGCTTGCGGCGAGGGAACAGGTCCGACATCAGTGAGTAAGCGGCCGGAGCCAGCGCCGCTTCGCCGGCCCCGACGAGCACGCGAGCGAGGAACAGTTCGTTGAAGGAGCGGGCGAGGCCGCAGGCGATCGTCGCAAGCGACTAGATCAGCACTCCGCCAAGGATCACCCAGCTGCGGCGGTAGCGATCGACTGCCATACCCAGCGGCAAGCCGCATGCAGCATATAGGAGTGCAAAGGCGAAGCCCTGCAACAGACTTACCTCAAAGTCTCCCACCCCAAATTCGGCCCTGATTTGCCCGACCATAAGCGAGACGATCTGCCGGTCCATGTATGACAAAGCAAAAAGGAGCATCAGAAGCGCGGTGGCGGACCAGGCAACTAACGGTCGGGGATATACCGTCACCTGACCGCCATCGGCGGATGATCCCAACAGCGCGGAGCCGGAGCTCGATAAGTCTAGGCCAGAATTGTTTTTCACTGCGCTTCCTTTACCTACACTGCGTTGCAACGTGGCGACGTCGCCGGGCTCCGCGAGTCATTTGGCCCCCTTAATGCTATGTCGTCCTACGCGGCGCCCGACTTACTGCAGCCATTCAGCCAGAAGGCTCCGGGAGACGCGCTCTATTTTCCTCGCCCGCGGACAAGCGTAGGAATTTCCGATGAAATCGGCCAGCCCCGCACATGTCTGCCCTGCCACCGTTCCAGCGGTTGGGGCATCACTTGCGGCCCACGCACGTTGGAGGGGACTCCTTTGTGCTACGCGTTGAGTACCATTGCTTGTCACTCTTGGCCTCGTGTGGCGGAATCAAGGCCGAGCGTAAGGCGATGCCGGCTCCGGCCACTATTTGGTTTGCAACAATCGGTTCCAGAAGATAAAAGCAATAGGTACTGAAATACCTCACTCGACGAGGTAAACAGCGAGCACCGATCATCCTGATCCTCGCCCGTTCTGGGTTGAACCAGCGTTTCCCATAGCAGGTCAGATGCTAGTGCTTAGGTTGCGCGCCAGTATTGGAACCTCTGCAAGTGATCGGGCCATGTCATTCAGGTGTGTGCAACCGAGAGTGTCTTTGAGGCGCCTTAGAACTTCGTCCCGCAAACTTCTGACCGGGGCACCTATCAAAGCAGACAGGTTGAGCGGTGCCACGCGGCAAGCCGCATACGGCAGGGTGCCCGGCCTCGCATCGATTTCTTCCAGCAAGCCATCGGCGCCGACCGTGGCGCTGATCAGGTACTCGTGGACAGCCATGCGGTCGTCGGTCCCGGGCAGGCCTGCCGAGTCCTGAAAATGCGATTCCACTTTGAGTTTTCCGCCCTCGCGCCAGACATCGATGCGGCGCGCCCGGCGGAAGTTTACTCCCTCCAGCTGTGAAAACGCATGCCAGCCTCGTGGATCCAGCTCGTTACGCAGTGGCTGGACCCGCGTGGCATTCTGGTCGGCTCGTGCACGCCCCTCGTCGTCAAGAGCGCTCGAGCCTGGACGAAAGCCGATGCAGATGCTGCGCATCACCGGCATGATTTTCGCATTTCCCGTCGTCGGCCCGATATTCCGGGCAATGTCGGAGAAGGCCCATTGCGCTACGAGCGTAGTGCCGGCAACGTCGTCGAGAAGCAGGTAGAGCGGGGTACCAGCTGCCTTTTCCTCCGGGCAAACTTCATCCAGTGCGGCCCGCAGGTAACCGCCGGCGCGCACTCCCACCAATTCCTGCAAACGCGGCGTCCCGGGCGAGGACCTGATTGTCAGGATTTCCCGGTTCGCTGCTTCGATTTCGACTTCCGCGTTCCCAATCGTTGCCGGAGTTCTCCCGGCCAGTGTTGTCACGATATCCCGTGCCCGTCCTACAAAGCGACCTTCCGCATCCGGGCCGTGTGGCCAATGAACGTCGATTGACATGGTTCGGCGGACCGACCGCGCCCTTCGCAAGCGTGTGGATCCGATGGGCGCTCTCACTGGCTCCTGAAAAATGGGAAAGGGTTGCCCGGACAGCGAGTGGGCGAAGCCGGTATGATCGTGATCATGCATTTGGCGTTCTCACCTCACTATCATGGGGCACACCGACCAGCTGACGGCGCCGGAACGAGATCGAACTGGGCACTATTGCGGAAAGATCGATGCTCCGACGCCAATGGTCACGGTCTTGTAGTGCAAGAATTCGTCAATACCGGCCTTTCCGCCTGTCAATCGGCGTGCAAACGGGACCCCCTATCGGCGCGCAAAAGGGACCCCCTTTCACGATGGCGCAAGGTTGAT
>NZ_JBYSYP010000025.1:0-18174 GCF_058783565.1 Novosphingobium sp. FW305-C-111 | reverse complement strand
GATCAACCTTGCGCCATCGTGAAAGGGGGTCCCTTTTGCGCGCCGATAGGGGGTCCCGTTTGCACGCCGATTGACAACGGTGAGGCCGTTGCGCAGGCCATGACGCGCGGCTTCGCGCACGATGCGCGCCTGTCGCCGCGTGAAGCCGCCCAGCAGTCGCTCCATTTCGTGCCAGCAGAACGCCCGGCTTGTCGAGCGCGCCGCGAGCAAGGCGGGATCGTCGCGGTAATAGCCTTCGGCGACGAAAACGTCGCCCCAGCTCTGGAAATTGTCCATGCGGAAATATCGCCCACCGGGCTGAAAGAAGGCCATGCTCTGGACGATCGCGAGCCATGGGAGGCCGAGCTGGCGTGCGGCGGCCTCGCTGCAACTGAACAGCTCGCGATCACTGTTCGCGCGCCTGGCCTGCTTAATATAGGCATCGAGGTCGCGAAACGGCACCGAGGGGCACTCCTTTCGACGCGCGCGTTGCGGGCGCGTCTATCGGGCGCGTGGTTCCAGCCCACGCGCGTGCAGCCCCCGATGATTTACTTGGTCTTGCTCGGCCGCCCCGTCGGCTTGTGCGGATGGCGCCGGAGCGTCACCGCCGGGCGCGCCAGTATCGCGCCGATTTCCAGTTCGTCGTCCGAAACGATCGAGATCGATATCCGGCCGGACAAGAGATAGACGGCATTAACGCCGAGTGCCTTCGCGAGCCGCTCCATTGCTTTCAGCGTCGGGCTCGACCGGCCATTTTCGATCGCACTCAGATAAGAGCTGCTCGTGCCCGCATCATGGGCGAGCGCTTCTTGCGTGATGCGCATCGCAAGCCGCAATTTCCTGAGATTCAAACTGAAGGACTTCGACGCATCCATAAGGGCGTAAGTTCACGCCCTGCGACCATTACTCCACACTGGATACAGGTTGGAGTTATTATCTATATTATTACGTTTTTACAAATATTTAAATGAGATTCCCGAACAACGCGCACTCAACTCTGATGCGGATTCTCAGGCGCGCCAAAAGACCGCATTCGGACGGTCGAATCGGTCGATGACCGAAGCCCTCACGCCAGGACATTGGCCGTGGACGCCGCAGTGGAAATCCCATCGGCGTCGTCACATCCGGGGCGAGCATTGATTTCAAGCGCCGAGCGAATCACGATGCGAACAACGTCCCGTGGACACGTCCGCAATCGCCGTTCCGGCGTGGCGTACAGGAATCATCGGATAGTTTGACGTGCCTGTGTGTCGTTGTCTCCTTTGATTTGAATGCAGCGCAGCGAAGCGGAGCGTCGCATTGGTTCATAGTTATGAAATCACCGTTCGTGTCGGGCCGCTGGCCGCCCACCATGCCAACCGACTACTCGCAACAGTCGGTTCTGGCGGTAATCCCGCAGCGGTCCGGTTTGCTCCAGCCCCGCCGAATTGTACTCGGATCTTCATGATGCAGCGGGATCGGTCCGGGGATCGGTAGTGACGAGCCCGAAAAACGTGGCGCCGGCATTGCCTGGAGGATATTGTCGATCTCCCGATAGACGCCTCGCGCTGCCATATGAGGATGGCGCGCCGCTTCGTCCGGATCAAGCACGGGGGCAAAGCAGGCATCGCTGCCTTCCAGCAGTGTGCGCCATTCTTCCCGTGTCCGCATGGCGAATATCTCGCTAAAACGCTGCTTGAGCTCGGGCCAGGCATCACGATCATAGCCGTCGTCAAAACTGCTATCGCCGGCCAACCCCAGCTTTTTGCAAAGCAGCGCATAGAACTTGGGCTCGAGTGATCCGACTGAGATGAAATTCCCGTCGGCGCACCGATAGGTCGAGTACCAGTGAGGGCCGTCAAGGATGCTGCAGCCGCGTATGCTGGCAACCTGGCCGGCGGCCTTCAGGCTCAGGAGCAAGTTCATCATGTGAGCGCTCCCATCGACGATCGCGGCGTCAACCACTTGCCCATTCCCGGTATCCCGCGCGTGCATTGCCGCTGCGAGGACGCCGATGGCCAAATAGAGCGCTCCACCCCCAATATCGCCTACCAGGCTTGGCGGCGCCATTGGCGGTTCACCGGGATGCCCAGCATACCAAAGGGCTCCTGACAGCGCGATATAGTTGATGTCATGGCCGGCCGCTTGGGCGAGAGGTCCCTGCTGCCCCCAACCCGTCATGCGACCGAATACAAGGCGGGGGTTACGCGCTAGGCAAACCTCGGGACCAAGGCCGAGCCTCTCCATCACCCCAGGCCGCATGCCTTCGATCAGTACATCGCCCCTTTGGACGAGATCCAGGACATGCGCGACGCCTTCGGGGGACTTCAGATCCAAGGCAATTACACGTTTCCCGCGGTTCACAATGGCGCCGCTGCCAAGATCGATATTTTCGGAGTTAGGGCTTACGCGTTCAATGACGACGACATCGGCGCCAAGGTCGGCCAACAGCATTCCGCAAAACGGCGCCGGGCCGATGCCCGCAATTTCGAGTATTTTGAGGCCTGCAAGCGGACCAGTTTTCGTCATTCAGGCATACCTGCGTCTGAGACCTTGGCGCTTTGATCCAGGCCGTTTCGCCGCTCCAGATTTCGAGACGGGTTGCAGTCGTGCTGGGCGGCAGTGTCGAAAGTAAGATTGGCAAAATGACCTTGATTCGCCTAATTCATTCTCTGGAGCAATTATTCCTGTGGGGCATGTCCATGCTCGATTCTCGCCTCAAGCATGCCGTCGCGGTTGGTCAGCTTCGTTCCTTCTCCAGGGCAGCGGATGCGGTTGGTGTCACGCAGTCGGCGGTGACCAAGAGTGTCGCTGAACTCGAACGGCATCTTGGCTATTCCCTTTTCCATCGGACCTCACGGGGCGCGATGCCGACAGAGGAGGGACGCGAATTTATTGATCGCGCAGCGCGCTTGCTTGCCGACGCAGCTGAACTACTCGGAGATACAGCCCGCCGCGCCGACGCCTATGCGGGCCCGCTTCGAATCGGACTGTTCCCAGGGTCAATCGACTGGTTGCTCACCCAACCTCTGGTTTCTTTGCTGCGGCGCCATCCGGCAGTGCGCGTCGAAGTCGTTTCGGGCAACAGCGAAAGGGGCGTGCGACTCCTGTCGCGCGGCGATATCGATGTCGCCTTTGGACTTGAAGCGGCCTTTGCACGCTGGCCGGAATTCAAGTGCGAGCGGGTCGCCTCGATCGAAATACTGCCTTTTGTGCGGAACAATCATCCCATTCTGGGGATAAACCCGACCAGCAAGGAGCCGCTGGTCCAGTTCGAATTCGTAGTGCCCTCATCTTCCGAACCCTACACATCGATCATTCAGCAGATGTACGAAAAAAGCGGTAAGCGTCCCGCTGACTGGATCCACATGACAGACTATTTTCAATTGGTTCGACGGATCGTTGCCACATCCGATGCTATCGGGATGGTTGCAAAACAGTTCACCGAGAACTCATGGTTTCGCGCCAATTTCGTGGCCTTGGAGGGAATCGGTTTATTCGATCCATTGACGCTTTGTTATGCTGTGCGTAGCCGCTGGCAGGTAAAACCGGCTGGCCGTGCGCTCGTCAGCCTTGTTCGTCAGGCATGGCGCACCGCATCATCGGATTAACGGCAAGGGGGCGGGGTGCGATCGGAAATCCGCTGCATCCGTCGCGATCAGCTAGAGCATTTCGCGCAGAAGTGGGAACCGGCTTTCCGGCAGGAAATGCTCTAGCAAATTGATCTTGGGCATTTTCCGAGTTGGCGGGTGATTCCACTCGCCTCGAAAATGGCCTAGAAGCTAATCGCCACTTCTCCGCCGATGACGCGCCCCCTGTTTAGCGGTGAAAGGCTTGCACCCGTGCCCCCGAAGGCCGCCGGCAAAGGTGTATCGCCGCCAATCGTCACCTCATTCAGGAGGTTTCGGCCATAGATGGAGAAGCGCCAGTGCTTGTTGTCGGTCGCCAATGTGAGGCTCGCATCGAGCATATCGGCGCCCTGAAGGAAGCCGACGTTGTTGTCGGTGAATGCCGCCTTGTCGCGATGCGTGAAGCTGACACGCGCCGTTGCTGTCCCCAATTCGCCAAGCTGCTGATCATAAGTCAGCCCCACGCCATAGGTCCATGGCGACAGCCTTGGCAATTTGAGCGCACGATCCACATCGTTGATGACGCCATCACCGCTGAGGTCGAACTGGACGTTGCGATACTGGCCATTCACGTAGCCGAGCTGACCCGAAATCACGAGGTTGGACAAAAGAAAAAACTGCCCCTCGGCCTCGACGCCTTTGATTGTGGCGTCGGCGGTGTTCCGTATGACCTGGCTGAGGCCAAGCGGTCCGGGCAGGTTGATCTCGCGCTGCAGGTCCTTCATGCGATTGTAGAAGGCCGCCAGGTTGATCCGGTGGCGCCCGAATTGCTTCTTGGCGCCGAGTTCGAAACTGTCCTGGGTCTCTTGATTGAATGGCCCCGGCGGCACAGCGGGATCGGTGTTGCGCAAATTATATCCGCCGCTGCGGAACCCGCGCGTGTAAAGGCCATAAATCTGCGTGTCGTCATCCGGCTTCCACTGAAGGCCGATTTTCGGCGTAAACCCTCGCCATTTTGCCGCGTCGGCGAAATTGGTTGCACAGATCAGCGTGTCTAGATTGCAACCATTTGCGCGTAAGGCCGAGACCCGAACGGCTTTGCGTTCCCAACTATACCGCGCGCCGAGATTCAAGGTCAGCGTATCGGTGAAATGCCAGTCGGTCGAAGCAAAAATGCCCCATGTTGTCTGGTCTTGCGTACCCCCACCGGAAACGATCCGAGCACCGCCCAAAAGATTCCGCAGCTCGGCGTAACGAAGATCCTGGGAAAAATAGTATAGACCGGTTGTCAATTCGACGTCACCGAACCTTCCGGCATAACGAAGTTCGTCGCTGAGTTGATCCTGGTCGATTTCGAAAAAGGCATGAAAGAAGGACTGTGGTGTTCCATCGATATCAGCGCCCGCGGAGGATCGGAATTTCCGATAGCCAGCGATGTTGGTGAAGACGCCTTCGCCCAGACCGACATCGATGTTGGTTTCCACGATCGCCTGGTCCCATTTGGCATCATAGAAACCTGGGAAATTGATCGAAAACCTGAAGCTGTCGCGGGGAAACAGCGCGTGACTCTGGACAGGGGCTCCATCGCTTTCGACATCGCCATGCTCATAGCGGAGATCCATTCGGAAGCGGTCGCCACCCTTGAGCGAAAGTGCCGGGCGAATGATAAGGTCATGTGATTTACCGAAGCTGCGATTGTCGAAGCGGTTGCGAAACCAGCCATTGTCGTCGCTGTAGTAGACGGCCAATTTGGCAGCCAAAACGTCATCGACGATAGGTCCGGTAACCGTGCCGCTTACGGTCTTTTTCAGTCCCGTTTCAATGGATAGCTTGGCTTTGGCTCCAAAATCGAAGCTGGGCCGCGTGGTCCGCACAACCACGGCACCGCCGGTAACGTTGCGACCGAAAAGCAAGCCTTGCGGTCCACGCAGAACTTCGATCCCCTCAAGGTCGAAGTTGTCCAGCACGACACCAGCGTTGATGCCGAGGTAAATACCGTCAGTGAAAACGCCTACGGTGGGGTCGATCGATGGGATCGTGCTGTTGATGCCGAGGCCCCGGATAGTGAAATTGGCATAGCCCGGTGCCGTACCCACATCCTCGAGCTGGACGTTGGGAACGTCGTAGCTCAGACTTTGAAGATTCTGGACGAACTTGGCATCCAGCTGCGCTTCACCAAAAGCCGTGACCGCCATCGGTACTTTCTGCACGCTTTCGCCATAGCCCTTTTTGGTGGCGGTAACGACAATGTCCTCAGCCAGCGCTTCCGTGGCGCTCCCGGTTTGGTCGTTCGCCTGGGGCGTTGCTTCCTGGGCAAATGCTGTTCCCGAGCACAACAACGCGGCAGAAGCCAATAGACATCCTCTCATGGCTGATCCTCTCTTCCCAGGAGATATTGTGTAGTTCATGCCGTTTGGCGGCATTTGAGGGCCGTCGTCCAATTCAATTCGCTGCAGAACTATTCCTGCTGCTCATCGATATCTGGCGGCAGCACGACGCCATCGGCAGCCCGACGGCCGCTCAAAAATATCATGGTAATTCATCGGGTTGATTACGCTCTCAGCGCCCGTTCTACCGCCTCAAGGCTGTCATTCAGCCCGAGCGGGTGCTCGGCATCCGTGAAGTCGACAATTCTACCCCAGTGCCGGGCGACATCATCGAGCGTGAACGCCCTGTCCGCTCCGAAGGCGTGCCCAAGCGCGCGCTCCCACCTAAGCTTGGCGATATAGCCGGCTCCAACTTCAAAAAGCCCTTTGGTTTCGCTGCAATTCTCGTGCGCAAGCCAACCGACCAATGGACTGATCGCTTCCGCTCTGAGATTGGCGAGAAACTCTTGTGGAAAGGCAGTCGCGGTCATACGCGATGCGGCGATTGGGGCGATCGTATTAACCTGGATGTTTCTGGACCGCCCCTCCTCCGCCAGCGCGTTCGCAAGCCCCAATATTCCGAGCTTGGCTGCGGCATAGTTGGCCTGACCGAAGTTGCCGTAGATTGCGGCTGCAGACGTGGTCATGACGATGCGGCCATAGCCCTTGTCGCGCAGTATCGGCCATGCTGCCTGCGTCACTGCCCGCGTCCCATTCAGATGGACCCGCTGAAGCAGTGTCCAGTCTTCGTCGGTCATTTTGTGGAAGCTCACATCGCGCAGGATGCCGGCATTGTTGATGACGACGTCAACGGTTCCGAAGTTGTCAACCGCGGCTTGGATGATCAGCGCGCCCTCCTCGACCGACGCATAATTTGCCACCGCCTGACCGCCCGTGGCTCGAATTTCGTCGACCACATTGTCAGCGGCTGTGGAGCAGCTGCCGCTCCCTTTCTCGTCGCCACCCAGATCATTCACCACCACCTTGGCTCCGCGCCCGCCAAACATCAGCGCGTACTGGCGCCCAAGTCCGCCTCCGGCTCCGGTCACAACCACTACCCTGCCATCGAAACGAAGCTCTTCGTCCATCGCTTGTCTGCCTCTTTTACCTGAGCGACGCATCTGCGCATTTGATCCTGTGCGAGTCAGGCACGCGGCTCCATTTCCGTCGACGCTGTCGTTTTCGTCTGAGCCTTACCGAAAGGCTTGAATGCCGGTCAGGGCGCGCGAAACAACAAGCTTTTGAATCTCCGTCGTGCCATCGGGGATGGGGCAAATGATCGCCTCACGCACCAGCCGCTCAACGATGAATTCGCGGGTGACGCCGTTGCCGCCATGGATCTGAAGCGCATCGCGCGTCGCTTCGATCGCCATTTCGGTGGCGTACCACTTGGCCATCGAGCATTCCGTCTCTGCGCGCGTGCCCGCCTGGACGAGGGATATTGCCCGGTGCGTCAACAGACGGGCTGCGTCGATCTTGGTCGCCATGATGGCGATCTTGTCGGCGATCAGCTGATGGCCGGCGATCTTCTTGCCATGCTGCGCGCGATCGCGAGCGTACGCGATCGCCTCATCCATTGCTCGCCGTGCGATGCCGATACTCCACATCGCCATATGGCAGCGGGCAATCTCGAACACTTGCAACGTATTGCGCAATCCATCGCCGACCCGGCCGATCGTGTTTGCCACCGGTACGCGGCAATCGGACAGGAATATCTGTGCAGTCGATTGGCCGTTGAGCGCCATCTTCTGGATATCGCGCACCTCATACTCACTCTCGTCACGATCGACCAGGATGTGAGTGACTTCATTTTCGCCAGTCTTGCACGTACAGATGAAGATGTCCGAGTAGGCTCCGTTGGTGATCCAGGTCTTTTCGCCATTGATGACCCAGAAATCGCCGTCTCGTACGGCGCGTGTCTTGATGGCGGCGACGTCCGAGCCGACATCGGGCTCCGAGATGCCGAGCGAAACGAACTTCTCGGCCGCGACGAGGTCGGCAAGATAGCGTTGCTTGATCGTCTCCGGGGCGAAGCGGCGGATGAGTTCTGCGCCAACCGCGTTGATGAAGCCGGGTATGGCCACATCGAGCGAGGAATAGGCGATCTCCTCGAAAATGAGCAGATGAGTGAGCCATCCCATATCAAGCCCGCCCCATTGCTCCTGATGCGGTGCGGTAATATGGCCATAGCCGGTCAGTGCTTGAGTCCATTCCTTCATGAGCGGTTTGGGGATGAATCGCTCCCCATGCCGGCGGATTTCCGGCTCAAGCTTGTTGTCGAGAAAGCGGCGGACGGTTTCCACCGCCATGCGTTGTTCATCGGACAGCTCAAAGTTCATATCGTGACCCTGTGTTTCCCTAGGCGCGCTCTGACAACTACCGGCCCAGGATCGTGACGGCGACCACCGCCTCTTCCACCCCGATGACACCTCCGCCGTTCTGCGCGATCGCGAACCGGGCATTCGGAACCTGTCGATCTTCCGCCTCGCCGCGCAATTGCAGCGCAAGCTCGTAGATTTGGCCGAGCCCGGTGGCGCCGATCGGATGTCCCTTGCATTCAAGCCCGCCCGACGTGTTTACCGGAATACGCCCACCCAGCGCCGTCTCACCGCGCTCTGCCGCGAGTCCGCCCTCGCCAGGCGGCGTCAGGCCGAGCGCCTCGATTTCAATGATCTCGCCAACCGCCGTGGCGTCATGCACCTCCGCGACGCCAATATCTTCTGGCCCCACGCCGGCCATCGCATAGGCCCGGTTCGCCGCAAGGCGGCTGACATGGTGGTCATAATCAAAGGGATCGCGCGCGGCGCCGGTTTGCAGCACAGACGCCAGGATTCTTAGCGCCCTGTCCGGGGCTGCCGACAGTTTGCGCCGACCGGCTTCGCTGCAGATGATCGCAGCGGCGGCGCCGTCGCTGATCGGGGAGCACATCGGCAGTGTGAACGGGTAAACGATCGGAGGCGCAGCGAGTACACTTTCGACGGTATATGGGAGGCGATACTGGGCAAGCAGATTGCGCGTCGAATGCATGTGATTTTTCGCCGAGACGGCCGCGATTTGCGCTTGCGTCGAGCCGTAGGTCTTCATGTGCGCGCGTGCCATCGCGGCGTATACATCCATGAAAACGCTGTAAGGCTGACTCGATGTCGTTCCTTCCGGAACATCGACGCCATTGCCCATGGCCAGCAGCTGCGCGCGGCCCGACTCGGTTTCATGCACGTCCCAAGCGCCATCGAATGCACTGAACATGAGCGCCTTGTCGGGCGAGTACATCTTCTCCGCGCCGAGCGCGAGTACGACATCCGCTGCCCCCGATCGAACATAGGCGGCGGCCATGTGCAAGGCCGTGGAAGCCGTCGCACATGCGTTTTCGACATTCACCACGGGAACGCTTGAGATGCCCATCGCTCGCGCCACGATTTCGCCGCGGATCATGTCCTGGCCCTCCATATGCCCCTGGACGCAATTGCCGAAGAAGATGGCTTCGACATCGCCGGCGGTGCATCCTGCGTCGGAAAAGGCCTGCGACGAAGCTTCGGCGCAGAGCATTTTCAGGCTCTTGTCGAACTGTTTTCCGAACGGGGTCATCCCAACCCCCATGACGAATATGTCGGTCATTCGTTGATCCATTCTTCCAATGTGTTCCGCATCCGATCAGGTCTCACCGGTCGGAAAAATCGGGCTTCCGCTTCTCCCGGAATGCCGCCAGTCCTTCGACAATGTCGTTGGACAAGGCGTAAGCAGCCATGGTTTCGAGTTCCTGACGCAGCCCGACTTCGAGCGAGCTATCCTGCGCAGCGCGGACTAGCTGCTTCATGTAGGCGAGCCCTGGCCGGCTCTTTTCTGCAAGAGATTCTACCAGCGCTTGCGCTGCCGCAATGAGATCCTCGGGAGCAACCAGTTGGGTCACGAGTCCGGCTTCCTTCATCTCGGCAGCCGAGATGGTCCCGCCGGTCATCATCAGATGTTTCGCACGCGCTTCGCCGATCTTCCTAGGGAGTCGAACCGACCCTCCACCGCCGGGCAACAGGCCGTAATTTGCATGGGCGTCGCCAAATCTGGCCGGGTGCGCGGCAATGACGAGATCACAGCACAACACCAGTTCCAAGCCGCCGGCGAGCGTAAGGCCGTTGACCGCCGCAATTATCGGAAGGCGCGACGTCTCGATCCTGTTAAAAGCCTGACCGAGCGGCGGCAGAAACAGATTTAAGCGTTCGGCGAGAGTTTGTCCGCCTGTTCCATCGCCAATTGCGAGCAGATCCGCGCCAGCGCAAAACGCCCGTCCGGCGCCGGTAAGAATGCAAGCGCGCACCGTCGCATCTGCTTCCGCTGCCTCGATCGCTGCGGCGAGTTCCTCGGCCAAAGCCAACGACAGACTGTTCAACGCTGCCGGCCGGTTGAGGGTCACCCAAAGCGCTGGGCCGCGTTGCTCAACCAGGATGTATTCATAGTCCATTGCAGTCTCCCGCGCGCCGGCAGGCGGTCACCGGAATAGAGGATGTGGCTAGGATGGCTGCGTCGGTCATGCCCCCGAAATGCGCCGGTCCTGGCCCGCCCAATAGGGCTCTCGAAGCTTTGAACGAAGCACCTTTCCGACATTGCTCAACGGCAGTGGCTCGGCGGTAAAAACGACCTTGCTTGGCTTTTTTGCGGAGCCCAGACGCTGGCGCACCAAATCTATTATCTCGGTCTCCGTGATTTGTGCTCCGGGCTTGACACGCACCATTGCAAGCGGCGTTTCACCCCATTTTTCATGGGGCACGCCAAAGACCGCGACCTCGAGTACACCGGGATGGTCGGCAATTACGTTTTCGATTTCGGTGGGATAGATATTGAAGCCGCCTGACACGATCATGTCGTTGTTGCGATCGAGCAGATACAAAAATCCGTTTGTGTCGATCATGCCGACATCGCCGGTTTTGACCCAGCCATCTTCCATGCGCCGGGCGGTTTCCTCCGGATCGTTCCAGAATTCCTCCATCTGGCCATTTTCGAACCGTGCGACGATCTCGCCGGGCTCGTTTGGTCCCAGCACCTTTCCGTCCTCGTTACGGATTTCGATATCGGCGCCACTCATGGGACGTCCGACCGCCCGAATTGGGGCAGAACCTTCAAATTCGCCGAACCACTCGTTGGGCCCCATAGACGCGATGGGCAGGATTTCGGTCTGTCCATAGCCCGAATGAAGAACATGATTCCCGAATATCTGGCACGACTTGCGAAGCGTCGGCTCGGAGATCGGCGCTGAAGCACTCAGCAGAAACTTCAAATTCGGAAAGTGGCGGCCATATGCCCCGTCGTGATGCACTATGGCATTGAGCATGGTGGGGGCTACAAAGGCATGGCTGATCCGTTCCTGCTCGAGAGTGTCAAGAAAGGACGCTGGATCGAAGCCGTCCATCATCACGTTGCGGGCGCCGCAATACCAGGCCGGCACGAACAGGAAGCCCGATGCATGGGACAACGGGCCGACATGCAGAATGGCATCCCCTGGGGCCACTTGGGGGCCGATGCTGAAAAATGCGGCGGAGATCGTCATCCATGAACGGTGCCGATAGGCAACGCCCTTGGGTTTGCCCGTCGTGCCGCCGGTGTGGCGGATGACACAATAGTCCTCCGGCGCGACGACGGGATCAGGATCCCGGTCCGAGGCTGTCGCCAACCAATTCTCATAGTTGTGATCGCGGATAATGATCCGCTCAAGCGTCGGAGCTTGGGCATCCAGCCCCGCCAACTCCGAAGCCAATGCCTCATCGACCAGCGCCAACCGAGATCCGGTACTCGCGATCATATGGGCGTGCGCTTCACATCGGTTGCGCGCATAGAGAGGAACACGCGTATAGTTTCCAATGGCAGCCGCCAGTATGATGTCGGCGGCCTCGATGGAGTTCTTCTCCAGCGTAGCAATCCGGTCACCCGGTTGAAGGCCGCACTCCGCAAGAGCATTTGCGAGCTTCACGCCGCGCAACCAGGCTTCCGAGAAAGTCAACCGCCTGTGGCCGTGAACGAGAGCCTCTTGCTGGGCGAAATAACGTGCGGCGCGACGTATTTGCGTACGGACGTCCATCAGCCGCGCTCCTCTAAGGCGCTCGCCCACAATGGCGCAGTCGACACATAATAAACTGACATGCGATAGGCCTCTCCGGACTTCTTTTCGTAAGCATCTGTGTCTGCAGCATTGATCCAATCGTCCAATTCAATATTCTGCGATGCTATTCTTGCTGCTCATATTATCGTGCCGGATCATGTCGGCGGCTTTCTCGCCGATCATGATGCAGGTTGCATTGGTGTTGCCGTTGACGACTGATGGCATGATCGAGGCATCGGCCACGCGGATATTTGCGAGGCCGTGAACGCGCAGGCGGTTGTCGACCACCGCCATCTCGTCGGTGCCCATCTTGCATGTTCCCACCGGATGATAAGCATGATTGGCTTCTGCCCGGATATAGGCGTCGATCTCTTCATCAGTTTCAAGGTAGCGGTCAGGATAGAGAGGCCGTTTCATCATCGCCTTCATGCGATCCGAATGCAGGATCTCCTGCACGACACGGAAGGCATTGCGCAACGTCTTGAGGTCGTCGGGATGACTCAAGAGATTGAGGTCAATCTTGGGATCGGATTCGGGGTTTGAGTCATGTAAGGCAACCCAGCCGCGGCTCTTTGGGCGCCCAATATTGAGAATGATCGTATAGCCCCATTTCGTCATCAGCTTGTAGTCGCGCGCATGGTCGCGATAGGCGAGCGGCACGACATGGACCTGGCAGTCCGCCCGGTTCTGCCCCGGCGCGGATCGCAAGAAACCGCCTGCAGCCGTGGGCGGCGATGCCAGCCAGCTTTTCCTTTGCGTGAGATACTGGAATAGGTCTCGCACGGTCTTGAGCGCGCCAACGACATTGAGTGCGATCCCGAGCCGCTTCTTCGACTGGTAGACCAGCATCAGGTCAGGATGGTCGTGAAGATTCTGGCCGACACCGGGAATATCATGAATCACTTCGATTCCATGCTTCTCCAACTCATCACGCGGTCCGATACCGGAAAGCATCAACAGTTGGGGCGAATTATAGGCGCCGCCGCTGACAATGACTTCCTTTTCGCACGGGATCGTCTTCAACTGCCCGTCCTGGGAATACTCGACTGCCACCGCGCGGTTGCCCTCAAACCTGATACGATGGACGCGGGCATGTACTTCGACGCGGAGGTTGCCGCGCCTGCCCATCACCGGATCAAGGTAACACGCCTTCACGCTGGCGCGCTTCCCGTCCTTCACGGTAAACTGATAGATGCCGACACCTTCCTGGCTGGCACCATTGAAGTCCGGATTGGCTTGATGGTCCAGTCCAGTCGCCGCCTCGATGAAAGCATCATAGACATCGAATTCGCGCTTGCCGTTGGATACGTGAAGCGGTCCCGACGAGCCGTGAAACTCATCCTCACCGCGCTCATTATTCTCAGCCTTGCGGAAATAGGGCAGGACATCGTTGTAACCCCAGCCGTCGTTGCCGAGTTCGGCCCAGTGGTCGAAATCCGACCGGTCGCCGCGGATATAGACCATCCCGTTCATACCGCTCGATCCACCCAGCATCTTCCCGCGCGGATTGTAGAGGCGGCGGTCGTTGAGCGCCTTTGAAGGGTCGGTGTTGAACCGCCAGTTGAGCGTATTGATCCGATAGTCTTGGATCAGCGCCGCAAAAGCGCCGGGCGTGGACACAAGCGGCGAGGTGCCTGGGCCGCCTGCCTCGAGCAGGCAAACGGTGACATCGGGGTCCTCGGACAACCGGCTGGCGATAACGCCGCCCGACGACCCACCTCCAATAATTACATAGTCAGCCATTTGCTTCCCTTGTCATTCGACCCATGCTGGCGACCCGGCGTCATGCAACATGCCAGCATCAACCGCCGCAGCCACGTCAGAGGATCTTTTCGAAGATGTTGAGTAGTCCTTCGGTCTTGCTCGAATAGGGTGGCAGAAGTTGACCAAGCAGGCTGAGTTTCGGCTGAGAGAACACCGGCTTGTAATGAGTGAAGCGCTCGAAACTGGCGACGCCGGTATAGGCACCGATGCCGCTCTGTCCGATGCCACCGAAAGGCAGCCGGCGCTGGAAGACGTGCATGACCGTGCCGTTGAGAGTCACGCCGCCAGCGTGCGTTTCGGAAATGATCTTGCGCCGTTCCTCACTTTCGTCGCCAAAATAATAGAGCGCCAGCGGGCGCTCATGCCGGTTTACGTAGCGAATGAGCTCGTCTTCGGAGCGATATGGCATGATCGGCAGGATCGGTCCGAAAATCTCCTCCTGCATCATCGCCATGTCATCGGTAACGTCGAGAACCGCCAACGGCACGATCCGATGCCGTTCAGGAAGCGTTCCATCGCCGTTGTCCGAGAGGTTGAGCACCGTCGCGCCCTTGGCTTCGGCATCATCGAGCAAACCTTGGAGCCGCGCGAACTGTCGGTCATTGATGATACTGGTGAAATCGGGGTTGCTTGCCGCGTTGGGGTAGCATTTGGCAACCTGAGCGCGGAGTGCGGCGACGAAGCTTTCCATCTGATCGACATGGACGAAGGCATAGTCAGCGGCGATGCAGGTCTGGCCGGCGTTGAGCAGCTTGCCGAACACTAAGCTTTCACAGACTTGTGCAAGCGATGCACCCTTGCCCACGATGGCAGGGCATTTGCCGCCAAGTTCCAGAGTAACAGGTGTAAGGTTGGCAGCCGCCGCTTCATAGACTTTGCGGCCAACCGCGGGTGAACCGGTGAAGAGAATATGGTCGAAAGGTAGGGCCGTCATCGCCTGTGCCATGTCGGGCCCGCCCTGGACAATCGCGAATTCCTCTTCGGCGAAATACCGGCGCACAAGCCGCTCGCTGGCTTCGGCGGCGTTGGCGGAAACTTCGCTCGGCTTTGCGATCACGCGGTTGCCGGCCGCCAATGCACCGGCCGCGCCAACGAATATGGTGCCGAGCGGATAGTTCCACGTGCCGAGAACGCCCACCACACCTAGGGGCTGGGGGACCAGGCGCGATGAACCGGGAAGGCCGAAGATGTCAGTCTTCACCCGCCGCGGCCTCAGCCACGTCTTCAGATTGCGGCGCGCAAATTTAATTTCCGATATGCCAAGCATCAGGTCGAGCAGGATAGTCTCGTAGCGGGATCGAATGCCGAAATCGGCGGCAACGGCATCGACCAATTCGTCTCTGTGCTGCTCAAATATCCGGCCAAGGCGCCCGAGCAGGTCCATGCGTTCTTCGTAGCTGCGCGAAACCTGCTCACGCGTCCCTTCGCGTTGGGTCGCGAAAATTCGTTCCAGCTCAGTTCTGTTCCGAGACGCATCCACGTTAAATCGTCCGGAGGCGCGCTGGCCGCTCGGCGCTGCTCGCCTGGGCGGTGCTTTCAGCTGCGCCGATCTCAGTGATCACAGCGCGCTCGATTCTGTACGCCGTGCCGATGAATGAGGGACCGTTGCCGGTGGAACGCATCATGGATACTCCTCGGTCTGAAAGTCAGGTCGAAAAAATCGGGGGCAGCGGGCGGGAGAGGATGCCCGCCGCCCCCGTCGCAGCAGCGATCAGAACTTGACTGTCGCTTCGACGCCATAAGTGCGCGGCATGCCGCGGTTCAGATAATCGTAGCCGAACACGTTGAGGTTGAGGCCGTAGGTGTAGTAATATTTGTCGAACAGATTCTTCGCCCACAAGCTAACCGACATATTGTCGTGCGCATAGGTTAATCGCGCATTGGCGAGCCAGTAGCCCGGATTTGCGCATGTAATCGCCTTACCCGCGAGCGTTATGTTCGATCCCGCTGGGGGTGTATCGCACGGTGTCTGCCCATAATTCTTGAACGGATCAAAATAGTACTTGCCCATGTAGGACGCATCACCGCGCAAGGTCAGCTTGTTGGTGCCGTCATCGATCATATCCCAGTCGAATCCGGCCTGGAACGTAACCTCCGGCGCGTTCGGGAAGGGATTGCCGTTGACGTTCAATGTCGGGCTGGCCGGGTTTGCCGGATCGATCACATTGCCTTTGTACTTGCTGTTGAGATAGCCCAGCGAAGCATCGAAACGCAACGTATCGGCCACCTGCCAGGCGAGTTCGGCCTCGCCACCGAACAGGCGACCATTGGCGCTGCGCGTGAAGGTTGTAGCGCCGACCACCTGCGTTACTTGGTGATTCGAATACTCGTAGTAGAAGCCCGCGAGGTTAAGTTGGACGCGGCGATCGAACAGCCGGGTTTTGAGCCCCGCCTCATATGCATTCACCTTTTCAGGCTGGATATAATAGACTTGATTGACGCCCTGATAGGCAAGCCCGTTGAAGCTGCCGCTGCGGTAACCGCGACTGTACTGGAGATAGCCCATGATATCATCGGCGAACTCATAGCTGACATTGATACGGCCGGTTAGCCTGTTTGCCTTTTCGCGCTGCTCAAGCGGCGCGAGATTGGGGTTGTATGGATTGCTGTAGGGGATCAGGTTGACAACCGGCGTCGTACCGTCGAGCGCATAGAGGAAAGTGCTGCCGTTAAGGTAATTGACCTTATCCTGGGTGTAGCGTGCACCCACCGCCACGGTCAGCCGCTCGGTCGCTTTCCAGGTTACGTCGCCGTAGATCGCCTTCGAGGGGCGCGACACGTCAAAACGCTGTTCGCCGAGGATCGGGGTGAACGGAGGCGCGCCTGCCCCGGCGCAGCCCGCCGAAAAGCTACCCCCCATGCCGCCATTGCCCGTATTATTGATCGCGATGTCGGTCTGGAGTGCAATCAGCGAGCGTGCATCAAGGAAGCCGTTGGGATTGATCTCGATCGCGTCGCAGAATCCGGCATCGCCAGGCCCCAACGCCGGATTGGCGGCAAAGGCTGGGATATAGCGGATCGCGTCGGGCGTTCCGATTGCGGCGTTATTGTAGCTGCCCGGAAGACCGGCGCCAAGCAGCAGCGGCCTCAGCGCCCCGAAAAAGTCCGGGTAGTTGACCGTCTTGACCTTGTCCCTGCCATAATAAAGGCCGGCAATGATATCGAGGCGGTCGTTCGAATAGCTGAAACGCAGGTCCTGGTTGAAATTCTTGCTCGTCGACGTGAGGCCGATCGAGCAGAGATCGGCTGGGCCGCCATCGCAATCATCAGGATTGTTGATATAGTCGCCGGTGTCGTAGCCGGTAATCGAGGTGACGGAGAATTGGTCGCTGACATCCCATTTGATGTTGAGGGCTATCCCTTTCGACTTGCTGATGTTCTTACCTACCCGATCAACTGCGACCTCATTGTCACGCAGCAACCGCCCGCCTAGGAAAGGTTGCGGATCGTAACGCGAATAGCCGAGCGCATCCTGCCCGCCCGCGAGTTGACCACCTGCATAGGGCGCGGTGCCCCATGGATCGTCCTTCGCGGCATAGAGCTTCAAATTGATGTCGAGATCGGGATCGGGCCGGAAGCGGATCGAGATGCGACCGCCGATCGTATCGGTGGTCCCTAGGTCGCGCTCATTCCCAGGCAGTACATTGCGCTGCCAACCATCCCCTTTTGCAAAAGTACCGGCGACGCGGACGCCCAAGATGTCGGGAACCAGCGTCGCTTCAGCGGCGCCCTGCACCGTGAAAGTGTCGTAATTGGCATAGCCGGCGGTCAGATAGCCATTGGCCTCTCCCAGATCCGGCTTGCGCGTGAAGAAGCTGATCGCGCCACCCGTGGTGTTGCGACCGTAGAGTGTTCCTTGCGGTCCGCGCAGTACCTCGACCCGGTCGATGTCATAGAGTTGCAGGCCATGGCTCGCCCGGAAGCTCTGATAGACTTCATCGACATAGACGCCAACCGGCGACGCAGTGGAGGCGGAAAATTCGTTCGCCACTGAAATCCCGCGCAGCGAGAAATTCGGTTGGGTGCGACCATAGGGAGTGGTGACTTGCAGGCTGGGGATCGCGCCCATCAAGTCTGAGGTCTCCGTGATGCCGCGCGTGCGCAGCGTCTCGCCGCCTATGGCGGAAACGGCGGCTGGAACATCCTGCAAATTCTGTTCGCGCTTCTGCGCCGTGACGACGATTGTCTCAAGGCCACCTTCCTGCGCCTCGGGCTTTTCGCCCTGCGATGCAGCGTCCTGGGCATGTGCCGGCACTGCAAGCGCACACGCGATCGATAGCGCGGTGGCACAAAGCAAATTTGTCCTAAAGGCTGTGACCATGACTGTCCTCCCCACGGCATTTTTTGATTTGGCGCCATTTGCCGCGCCTTGGGGCTCATCGTCCAATTCAATTTGTTGGCGAACTATTCCTCCCACTCATTGATTAAGGAC
>NZ_JBYSYP010000024.1:0-21302 GCF_058783565.1 Novosphingobium sp. FW305-C-111 | reverse complement strand
AAACCATCGAAATGAGGGGTCCCTTTTAGACGCCGATCACCCCGCTAACGGGGTCCTTTTTGCACGCCGATCCACACGATGCTGGCAGTGGGCGGCTTTTCCGGCAGTTTGGTCTGTGACGGAATAATGTCGAGCGCCCGATAGACGGTCATTCGTGAGACCTTCAGGTCGCGGGCAACGCGGGCCTTGCTGGCGCCGGCGGCAAGGCGACGGCGGATTTCATCGTCATCGACGTTCTTCTTCCGGCCTTTGTAAACGCCTTCGGCGCGCGCCGCTTCGATCCCGGCGCGCTGACGATCCTTGATGAACTTCAGCTCCATATCGGCGACCATGCCGAGTATGGTGATGACCATTCGCCCCATGTCGCCCGCCGTCGTCACCTCTGGCTCAAGGATGCGCAGCGAAGCTCCCTTTTCATCAAGCTCATGCACCAGGTTCAGGACATCGCGCGTGGAGCGGCCGAGCCGGTCGAGCCGCAGCACGACCAGCTCGTCGCCGGTGTGCATAAACTGCATGATCGTTTCCAGTTCCGTGCGCCCGCTCCGCGAGGCCCCCGATCCGGTCTCGGAACGGATAATTTCGCAACCTGCATTCTTGAGGCGGCCAATCTGGATATCCAGATCCTGGTCCGTGGTGCTGACGCGGGCATATCCGATACGAGCCAAGTGCAAAATCCGTCACATTAGGGTGGCTCTTGCAGTGTATCGTCACATTGAGCGCAAACCCACCCTTTTGTGACAGACGAATGGTGTCACTCGGCCCTATCACTCTGGGTGTACCCAAATGTTATAGGCCGATCAGCCGCCTCACGCTGCAAGCCGTCCAAAATCAATCCGGTCGTTCAGGTCGAGGTCGAAGCGGCCATAAGGGTTCACATGACTGTAGATCAACGGCGTGAGACCACGATAATCTTCCGGCGTCATCCGCCCCGCCCACTTCGGCTCAACCAGTACGGTCTGAAGCATGCGGGTGTTCACATACACCAGCGACGCTTGCAGGAGGTGTAGCGCCAGAACGGAGATTTCCTGCTCATGGATGCGGTTGGTGGCGATCTCGCCGCCCTTGCCGAAGAACACGAAACCATTAGCGCCGTTCCAGTTCTCAACCACATTCAGCCCTTCGTGGATCTCGCGGCGGAATGCCTCCTGACGCAAATACCGGCATAGGAAGATTGTTTTGACCGCGCGGCCGAGTTCACTCAGCGCCTTGTAGGTCGGGTGCATCACTTCGGCTCTGGCAAACCGGAGCAGGATCGCTTCCGGATCGGCGGTGCGCGATTGCATGGCAGCGGCATATTTGACCATTTCGTCATATTGTTGCTCGATCTCGTCCCAGTCGATCGGGCTGGAGAGGATCGGCAGTAAATTGGAAAGCCGCGTGCGCATGCCGGCTTGGGGAAGGGCCAGTTTCTGGCGTGCCACTGCTTTCAGCCGCGGGGCAAGCTCAAATCCAAGGAGTCGGCAGAACGCAAAGCCGACTGCGCTCTGGCCGTGGCTATCGACGTACTGGCGCTGGATTTCCATGTCGGTGCAATGGCGCAGCACGCCCTCGATCATGGAGGCGACCTCGGAGGAAGAGCAGCGCTTGAGCTGGGAATAGACGCATGTCGCGCGTCGTTCGACATGCCAGTAGATCATGACGCCCCGTCCACCATAACGCGCATGCCATTCCGTCATCAGGTTGCGATCCCAGGCTCCGAACTTTGTGGAATCTGACGCACAGGCCGTGCCGGCGTCCCCCCAGACTGCAGCATTGCGGATTGCCAGGGTCGCATTCGCAACCCTGGCACACGCCTCCTTGAGCGCCGCGGCATGAACGAAGCGGCGATGGACATGCAGCAGCTCTTCATAGCTGACATCGGGGGTGGCGCCGGCGATCCGCTTGAGCCCGGCATTCGTTCCCAGGCCGTAGAGGCATAGCAGGAGACGTTGATCCAGCGCGGTTTTCGGCAGTGCAACACGCGAGGCCGATGTTTCGAACGCTTCGAGAAGTCCCGTATCAAGGGCAGCCTCCTTCAGTACGTCGAGCAGCCCGGTCATCGGCCAGCGTTGGCCGATCTCGGTCTTGATCGAGGCGAGACCCCTGGGTTCGGGCAAGGGTTTGAACGGGGTGAGAGATATACGGTTCTCGCCGCGCCACAGCAGCCGAACCTTGTCGTTCCGGGGAATATTGGCATTGAGGAGCAACAGTTCCTGAGCAAGCTCTTCCCGGATGGCGCTTGAAAATGCACGCGCATCCGCCGTCAGGTTCAATCCTGTGTAATATGCTTCTCGCCGCGCATCGAAGTCCTTGGGAAGATCGTCATCGGGATTGCGGTATCGGTCCGCCCCGACAACCCAGATTTCCTTAGAACGGATGCGATCGCGCAGTTGCGCGAGGACACAAAGCTCATAACTGATCCGGTTTACGCGCCCCTCTTCATCAATGACGGAACTGCGCCATCTCGCCGGAATGACCTCGTCGACCGGCACTGCGTGCGGCGGCACGTAGCGGCATCCATCATCCACTTTGCTTCTGATCCAGTCCAGGGCCGCCAGCACCGGACGCCACACGGCGTTGTTCGACCGGAACTCCAGTGCCGAAAGCAGGCTTGGCAGCATACGGCGATAATGATTGGCCCATGACCTCCGCATCACCTTGTAGATCCGCCGATCCAAGGCGCCCTTTGCCTGGCTTTCCTTGATGATCGCCGCCAGTTTGTCCTTGCCGGCGATTGGGAAAATGACATCGCAGATGCGCCCGGATGGATCGTCGATCGAAGCGCTGGCAATCTCGACCAGGAGTCGCTCCTTGCCATAGACCCGCTCGATGTCTTTCGCGATATCGCCCACCACCTTGCGTTTCGAGCGCGATCCGATCTTATGGACCGTCTCGATCAGCAGGTCGACCATCGCATCCGTAAGCTGAGCTTCCCGCGCCATCAGATAAACGGCATAGAGCCCGAGCTGGCGCGCCGGTACATGCCGGCGCATCTCCGAGGCTTTCTCGCCGGCAACCCGGCGAACGATCTGATCGACCCATGCCTTGCCCGTGACCGATAGGAAATCTCGGGGAAGAGCAAGCCGTTGGATAAAGGCGAGTTTGGCGGTCACGCCAAGAATGTTTTCGAGCGTCGCCTGACCTGCATCCCCCTTCATCGTGTTGAAGCCGGTCGGGCCATCGGGATCGGCGAGCGAGGCTTCCAGCAAGGCGACCGCATCCGGCGCAAGCCGATCGCGGACTCGGGCCAACAGGGCCTCCAGATAGAGGTGTCGTTGCGAACGGACGAGGCGTTCCAGCTCCTTGCGCGACGGCCCATAGATACGGCGGTCGCGGCACCACAGGAAAACATGCTCGAGCATGGCATTGATCGGCTGCCCGCCCGCACAAAGATCGTCGGAAATCCACCTCGACAACGCCCTGCGATCCGTCTGCGTCATACGGCGGAACCCGAGATGCCGCAAAATCTCCGCGCAATGCCGGCGGGCGGTGCGCCCGGAAAAATCATAGTGGTTCACGGATTTGGCATCGAGACCAAGTTGCTCCGCCAGATACAAGACACCGTCGGAGGGTATCGACGCATGATCCGGCACAAAGAAGCCATGCCCGGCGAAAAATCTAAGCTGAACCGCCAATCCCAGTCGTGCCGTCTCCGCTTTGCCGGTCACGAACGCGATGTCCGAAAAACTCAGGCTCCAGGAGCCGATCAGATCCCCACTCGAAACGCCAAGGCTCATAACGCCGCTCCCTTATCGGAGCGGAACGTCGTTCCTCGCATGGGCGATCGTCAACAACAACCAGCCCGTTCCCGACGTGTTCTCCAAGATGACCAAAATCGCAGCTTCGGGCCGACTGGGCCTATTTCTACGCCTGGCGCAACGCTGGTCTGCTCGAGGCGATGAACACGGTGCTGGTCATGAACCTGCGCGAGATTGAAGGACGCGAGGCAAGCCCAAGTGCCGGTGTGGTCGACAACCAGTCGGTCAAAACCACCGAAAGCGGCGGCCCTTGCGGCTACGATGCTGGCAAGAAGATCAAGGGACGCAAGCGGCACATCGTGACCGATACCGATGGCAATCTCGTGCATGCCGTGATCCATACTGCCGACGTCCAGGACCGCGATGGCGCGCCGCTCGTGCTGGCCGAGATCATCCGGCGCTTCCCGTGGTTACGGCATGTCTTCGCCGATGGCGGATACGCCGGTGACAAGCTGCGGCAAGCGCTGCGCAAGATCGGCAAGAGCAGGTGGTCCATCGAAATTATCAAGCGGTCCGACCGCGCCAAAGGCTTCGAGGTCTTGCCCAGACGCTGGGTCGTTGAGCAAACCTTTGCCTGGCTCGGTCGCAACCGGCGTCTCGCCAAAGACTTCGAGCAAACCATTGCCTCAGCAACCGCTTGGCTGTTTATCGCATTGATACAGTTCTTCATAAGCCGCATCGCAAGACCATGAAATTACGACGGATAATTATCAATTAGACTCTAACAGACAGCCGCGTCACGTAGCGAGTGTTTTGAGAGGAATTTCACAGTTCGAAAGTCGGGATTTGTCGGGAGTGGCGTGGACGAGAACAAGTGCCTTGCCCTGCACATAATCCTTTACCGAATTGACGCAGTCGAGAGCGATGACCCTGCCCTGGTTGAGATACACCAAGGTGAAGCTGCGGTTCGCCGGATCACCCCGCATGACGATATCGTCATATCCCAGGTTGAGGCCGATCGTCTGGAGTTTGAGATCATACTGGTTCGACCAGAACCACGGAACGGAATGATAGGGCGTGGGTTCGCCCATGATATGTTTCACCGCAATGATCGCCTGGTCGTTGGCATTCTGCACCGATTCCAAGCGAATCTTCTGGGTACTTGCAAAGGGGTTGGCATGGATTGCGCAATCGCCGATCGCATAAATGTCCGGCAGCGAGGTTCGGCAAAATTGGTCAACCTCCACGCCGTTGACGCCCGCAGCGCCTGCCGTCGCCAACGGTTCAACGGCCGGAACAATCCCAATCCCAACAACGACCATGTCGGCGGACAATATCGAGCCATCCGCCATGCGAACGCCCGATACCCATCCATCTTTACCGATCAGGCAATCCATTTGGGCATTCAAACGGATGTCGACGCCATGCGCCTGATGTTCCGCCTCGTAAAAACGGGACAATGGTTCGCCCGCCACCCGCGCCAGGACACGATCCATGGCCTCGAGCACCGTCACATGTTTGCCGATCTTGGCAAGCACCGCCGCAGCCTCCAAACCGATATAGCCGCCGCCGATTACCACGATGTTCCGCGCTCGAATTGTTTCGGCGAGCATCCTGTCGGCGTCAGCCCGAGTACGCACGCTATGAACGCCCCTGAGATTACTGCCGGAGCAACTCAAGCGGCGCGGCGCGCCGCCTGTCGCCCAGATGAGCTTACCATAGCCGAGGTGGGCTCCATCCGAGAGCGCAATGCGATGCTCCGCGGGGTGGACCGCCGCAACGCGTCGCCCAAGCAATAGCTCGATATTCCGCTCCGGCCAGAAAGTCGGCGGCCGGATCAAAATCCTTTCGAAGCTTTTCTCGCCCGAGAAATATTCCTTCGAGAGCGGCGGGCGTTCATAGGGAGGATCCGGTTCGTCGCCCAGTAGTGCTACGCTTCCCGCGAACTTAAGTTGACGCAATGCGAGCGCAGCCTGAGCACCTCCGTGCCCGGCTCCGACAATAAGTACATCGTAACGCATCTGCATGGGATAACAATTTCCTTGCGACCGGCAGTCGCTATTCGTGGCGAACTAGTCTTCTGGCGCGATGGTGACGCTAACACCGTCAAGAGTATCCGAAATCGGAACCTGGCAGGATAAGCGAGATCCTGCACAGCGCTGCTCGGACGAGTCCAAGAGATCATCCTCATCGGAGCCAATGGGCGGCAAGCGATCGAGAAATGCTTCTTCAACGTGGACATGACTAGTCGCACAGGAGCAACACCCGCCGCACAATGCCAATAGCTCGTCGATGCCTGCTTCGCGGATCACTTCCAGGAAAGTGGTTGCGCCATTTGGCGCGATAGTCACGCGCTCACCGGTGCGCGTTGTGACGATAATTTCCATTTGCCCTCTGTTTCCGACTATCTATTTACCGATGTTCTGCAAGCAGTCGGGGAGTGTTTGCTCACTGCAGAGCGGCAGCCCTCATGAGGAAAGCGCGTAATCCAACCCGATATCGGCGGCCGGCGCACTCTGCGTTATGCGGCCCACAGACACAAAATCGACCCCGGTTAAAGCGATCTCTCTGATCGTTTCGAGACGCACCCCGCCCGATGCCTCTATGGGTACCCGTCCGCCGACAAGAGCGACGGCCTGCTTGAGCAAGGCGGGGGACATGTTGTCGCAAAGCAGGCGATCAGCGCCTGCTGCAAGAGCAGGCTCGATCTGCTCAAGTGTGTCGACCTCGACCTGTACTTCCAGCCCGGTATTGGCGGCCTTCGCTGCCTTGACGGCCTCCACGATGCTACCAGCGGCGGCGATGTGATTATCCTTGATAAGGATGCCGTCGTCGAGACGCATGCGATGATTGCGTGCGCCACCTACCCTAGCGGCGTATTTCTCAATCGTTCGCAGACCTGGAATTGTCTTGCGCGTGTCGAGAAGTACGCAATCCGTGCCCGCAACCGCTTCTGCATAGGTACGGGTCATCGTCGCAATTCCGGTAAGGTGCTGGAGCGTATTGAGAGCCGAACGCTCAGCTGCGAGCATCGGCTGGGCATTTCCCTCGATGCGCATAAGCGGCTGGCCGACGCCGGCCGCGTCGCCATCCTGCACCAGCAATTCTATGTCCACATCCGGGTCAAGCTTGCGGAAAAAGGCATCCGCCAGCTGAAGTCCGGCGACCACCACCGGTTGGCGAGCCGCCAAAATGGCGGAAAAGCGCGCGCTCGCGGGGATCGCCACGCGTGTCGTGATGTCCCCGCTCCCCATATCCTCGCTCAATACAGACTCGACAAAATTATCGAGTTGCTGCGGATTCAGCCCCGCGGTGGTTGGCAAATCGCACATCAGGAAGCGGCATCCGCCATCGCGTCGACCTCTTCATCGTTACTGACGGAACCCGCCAATTGCTTCTCTTCCTCGGAGACGTTGATCAACCGCCAATTATACCCCTTGGGCACCAGGCCTTCAAATGACTTGAGCTTGGCCAAGGGAACACGCGGTTCGATCGCTCCGATGGCAGGCTCCCCTTTTTGCACGGCCTGGGCAGCTCGGTACATTTGCGTGCGGAAGGTGAAGATGGCCTTGTCGCTGGAACCCAACAAATCCTCGCTACGATCCGCGATCGCCCCCATTGACTCCCACATCGCCATATCCTGGCAGGGGATGCCGTAGATTCCCGTAAAATCACCAGCCTTCATCAAGGCGCGATCCTGAAGATAGTTATTCTCGGCGGTCCGCACCTTCTTGTAGGTGATAGGCTCGACATCCTTGCCGATTTCCGCGCCGCAGAACTTGCGCCAGGCATCCTGGCTGATGCCTTTGGTCGGGTGCCATGCGATCCAGTAGAACATGGTGTTCACGTCATCGATCGGAACCAGCATCTGCGACAGATTATATTGGTCGTTGGGCGGAATGTGGACCGTATATGGCGCCTGAAACAGCGTCATGCGGACATAGTCCTGCTTGTCCGGATCGACGATCGCCTTGCGAATGGCGACATAGCGGAAGCCGAACGGCGTTTTCTGCACCTCAATGCGAGGCGACTTGTCAGCCGACGGACGCAGCCAGGCAGAATCCGTTGCCATGGACCCGCTGACTTCGGATGCGGTCGGCATGTTCGACGAATGCAGGCTCGAGCTGTGCGCGGAATCGATCGATCCTTCCAGGATCTGCGCCCAGTTGCATGCCCCGTGCATCTTAACGATGCTGATCTTCTCGGCAGGGGCGGCCGACCAGTTGGGCGGGCTGAACGGGATCACGTTCTCGGGATCACCCATCCATACCCAGACGAAGCCAGCCGACTCGACGACCGGATAAGCTTTCGTCTTCATCGTGCTGCGCAGTTTCGCATCGGTCGGCTCGGAAGACATATCGACAGCGTTGCCAGCCACGTCGAACTTCCAGCCATGGTACAGACAGCGAAGGCCGCACTCCTCGTTGCGCCCAAAAACGAGCGAAGCCCGGCGGTGGGGACACAGCTCATCAAGCGCGCCGATGCGACCTTCAGTGTCACGGAACACAACAATGTTCTCGCCCAGCAAGCGAACGCGCAATGGCGTGCCATCGGGTTCGGCCACTTCCTCGATCATGCAGGCAGGCATCCAGTGCTGCCGCATCAGCTTCCCCATCGGGGCTTCACCTTCCACACGACAAAGCAGATCATTTTGCCCCGGAGTCATTAGCTACCCTCCTTTTTTGGCTTGGCACGAGGACGAAACACTCTACGTGCGTCCTTGCCGCTACTTCTATATTGTAGTAGTGGCTTTTTCAAGCTCTTATCGTTCGGGATAAAGGGAGCGGCGGAATACGAATGAACACGAACGCGTTGCGACTAGGAATCGTTGGGCTTGGCCGCGGCTTCATGCTCACCCTGCCCGCCTTGAAAGCCGATCCTCGCGTGGCGTTTGCCGGAGCATTCGATCTGCGGGACGAGGCGCGGGTGCGCTTCGCGGTCGAGTTCGGAGTCCCCGCATTCGAAACGCTCGACGCCCTCCTGCGTTCGCCTGATATCGACGCCGTTTATATCGCGACGCCGCATGAGTTGCATGCCGAGCAGGTGATCGCCGCGCTCCGAGCGGGCAAGCACGTGCTGGTTGAAAAGCCGATGGCGACGTCGCTTGCCGACTGTGCGCGTATGGAACGAGCGTCAGCGGAAGCGGGCAAGGTGCTCGTGGTAGGACCAAGCCACGGTTTTGACGCGCCCGTCCAGGTCGCCGCGGAACTGGTCGCGTCCGGCAAGTACGGTGCGGTGCGCATGGTCACGGCGTTAAACTTCACCGACTTCATATTCCGCCCCCGACGGTCCGAAGAACTGGATAGCGATCGCGGTGGCGGTGTCGTCTACAGCCAGGCAGCCCATCATATCGATGTCGTGCGCCGTCTTGTGGGCCTACCCGTCACATCCGTGCGCGCCGTCGCCGCCAACTGGGACAGCAGCCGCTCTAGTGAGGGAGCCTATACGGCACTGATGACCTTCGCCGCTGGTGCCGTGGCGTCGCTCACCTACAGCGGATATGCCCATTATGACAGCGACGAGCTCCTTGGATGGATATCCGAGCTTGGCTATGACAAGGATCCAGCCCGATATGGCGAGGCTCGCAAAAACCTTGCCGCGCTTTCGTCGCAGGATGAAATTGAAGCCAAGCTGAGGCGCACATATGGTGCCCCGGATGCGTCCGCAAATGATGCGCTGGCGCGATATCATGAGCATTTCGGTTTTATCCTCCTCAGCTGCGAGCGAGCGGACCTGAAACTGTCGCCCAAGGGTCTTTCGATCTACGGCGATGCCGAACGTGAATTCCTGCCCATCGCACCGCCGGAGCTGCCGCGCAAGGAGGTCATCGACGAGTTCGTGGGTGCCTGCCTGGGAACCCGTCGCCCCATCCATGACGGCCGCTGGGGGTTTGATACCATAGCCTGTTGCGTAGCGCTCCTCGAATCGAGCCGACGGCGGACGGACGTAGCGCCGAACCGACTTCTCGACACTCTATCGGAGAAATTGTAAAAATGGCCAGACTGAGCCTTTCCCTCGCTTGTTGGGGCTATGACCGGACCGAAGCCCTGCAGACGGGTGCAGTGCGGCCGGACGGTATCGATCTCAACTTCCAGGTCTTGGATGTCGAGGAAACCTTCTTCCGCATGCTGCGCAATCGGGAATTCGACGTCGCCGAACTGTCGATGTCGTCCTATTGCGTTACTCTGGGGCGGGAGAATCCCGGTTTCATCGCCATTCCCGTCTTCCCTTCGCGCTTCTTCCGCCATTCCTGCATCTTCGTGTCGGCCAAGAGTGGTATCGAAAAGCCCGAGGATCTCGTTGGCAAGCGGATCGGCGTGCCCGAATATCAAATGACCGCGCCAGTCTGGATCCGTGGGATTCTGCAGGACGAATATGGCGTGGATCCCGCCTCTGTCACCTACGTCACCGGCGGCGAGGAAGAGCCGGGACGCGAGGAGAAGCTGAAGCTCAATCTCCCCGAGAAGTTCAAGGTGCAACCGATCGGGCCGACCCAGACGTTGACGCGCATGCTGGCTGACGGCGAGATCGATGCACTGCACGCAGCGCGCGCGCCATCGACCTTCTATTCGGAACCTGACAAGGTCAGGCGCCTCTTCCCGGATTTCGTGGACGTCGAAAAGGCCTATTTCGCCAAAACCGGCATTTTCCCGATCATGCACGTCGTGGCGATCCGGCGCGACGTCTACGAAAAGAATCGGTGGATCGCCCAGGCATTGTACAAGGCGTTCACGGAGGCCCAGCGGTTGAGCTATGAGCATCTGCTGGTCTCGGCCTCGCTGAAAACCATGCTGCCCTGGCAGATCGCCGCCGTGGAAGATACGATCGCCACGATGGGCAAGGCATGGTGGCCCTATGGGATCGACAAGAACCGCCACGTTATCGAGACTTTCACGCGCTACCACCACGAGCAGGGGCTATCGCCCCGCCAACTTACGGTAGAAGAGATGTTTGCACCCGAGACTTTCGCTGAATTTCGGATCTAGGCCGCGGTTGGCGATGCGTCGCTGACGATTGCCCCCGGGAAACGGTCGCCGTCCCCGGGGGCAAAATATGAAAATATGAATGCGGAGTGTCGGTATCCGTGGCGGCAAGCGCAGTTTTGTGGTGCGTTGAAATGGCCCATGTGCGAGTGATGACGGATTGAACCCATCAGGAGTGAACGGATGTCGCAGCAAGCCCCCAAACTCGATCCGGAACAGAGTTTGGGATATCAGGTTCGACGCTGCCATCGGCGGTTTGATCGCCTGTTGAGCGCTTATTTGGCCAGGCACGATCTCAAGACCGGTTTTTGGTATTATCTCCGCGTCCTGTGGCTGAAGGACGGTGTTACCCAGAAATATCTGAGTGACATGACCAGCGTGACGGAGAATACGACGGTCGCGATGATCAGCAGCATGCTCAAGCACGGCCTGGTCCAACGGGCCAAGGACCAGGATGATCGTCGTAAGGTCCGGATCACGCTTACGGAACATGGCCGCGCACTCGAGAAGGGACTGATGTCGTACGCGATCGATATCAATCGGGTCGCGGTCGCCGGCATCGAACCGCGAGAGATCGAGATCTGCCGGTCCGTACTCGAACGCATATCGGCAAATCTCGCTGCCGAATTCGACAGCTTGCCGGACAAGCCGGCTATTGAACAGTAATCTGATCACTTACCGGCTGACGCCGGTAGGATCATGGCAAGGGGCTGAAGCCGTTTTTGTGGGTATGCCGGTCGAGATATCGCATGATGATTTCATCGGTGACGTTGCCGGATGTGGTTGTGGTCTTAGAGCCTGACTCGGAAGTTCACCAAACATAGCAATACCTTGCCGTTCTGCGGGTGAGCATGCGGATGGAGGCGATTGTTGCCCATGTGGTGGACGAGGCAATGGTTGTTTCCAGTCCTTAGCAAGACGGCGGCATCGGCCGAGCCATGCAAAGGTTCGCTCGACTACCCAGCGGCGCGGGAGGACCTTGAAGCCGTTGGCCTTATCCGACCGTTTGATGAATTCGATCGTCCATTGCCCCGATCCAGCGATGGCATCGCGGAGTTTGTCGCCCGCATAGCCGCCATCGGCAAAAACATGGCGCAACCAGGGGAAGCGCTGCCGCACAGCCTTGAGGACATCGGCCGCGCCATCGCGGTCCTGAATATCGGCGGTATGCACGAGAATGAAGATGAGGAAGCCGCAGGTGTCGGTCAGGATGTGCCGCTTGCGGCCTTTGATCTTCTTGCCCGCGTCGTAGCCGCAAGGGCCGCCGCTTTCGGTGGTTTTGACCGACTGGTTGTCGACCACAAGCGCAGCCTTTGGAAGATCGGCCGGCCGGTTGTCATCGAACCGATAGCTGACTGATCCCGCCAAGTTCTGTTGAGCGAACGAGTTGGTGCGGGTCTGCCGGATCATCCGCGCTTGATTAACCCGCATTCTTGGCCTGAAGAACGCGGTTCGAGAGGTCGAGCTTGAAGTCGCGGCCATAGGCGTCGAGGACCTGCATTGTTCACTTGCTGTGAAACTCGATGGACTTTGGCTCCTGAAAAAACCGCGTGGAAAAACCGCGAGAACTTGGCGAGCGCGCACAAGGAGATTGACCGCGCACCTAGCACGGTAACTGGCGGCGTTCGAGTGCGGTTCGCTTTAGACGGACAGCACCATCAAGCCGCTATTGTGTAATCGAGACCGATATCGGCAGCCGGTGCGCTCTGCGTAATGCGGCCGACGGAGACGTAAGTAACTCCCGTTTCCGCGATCGCACGGATGGTATCGAGCCGCACGCCACCTGACGCTTCGATCGGCACGCGGCCCGCAACCAGCGCCACACCCTCGCGCAGCATTTCGACCGACATATTGTCGAAGAGCAGCCGATCGGCGCCTGCCTTCAGTGCCGGCTCGATCTGGTCGATTGTGTCGACTTCGACTTGGACCGGGAGTGCTGACTTGCCCGCCTTGGCCGCGCGCACGGCCGCCTCGATCGAGCCGCAGATCGCGACATGATTGTCCTTGATCAGGATGCCGTCGTCGAGCCGCATACGATGATTGTGCGCCCCGCCCATGCGGGCAGCATATTTCTCAATTGCGCGCAGGCCGGGTATGGTCTTGCGGGTGTCGAGCAGGATGCACGACGTGCCCGCGATCATGTTGGCATAGCTTCGAGTAAGGGTGGCAATACCGGTGAGGTGCTGCAGCGTGTTCAGCGCCGAGCGCTCCGCCGACAACATCGGGCGGGCGCGACCCTCCACGCGCATGATCGGGGCACCCGCCTGGAGCTCATCTCCATCCCTGGCAAGCCGCTCGACCCGGACATCGGGATCAAGGGCCTCGAAGAAGACCTGGGCGAGATCGATGCCCGCAACGGCAATCTGCTCGCGAGTCTGGATCGTCGCGATCAGCCGTGCGTCGGCGGGGATGGTGAGGTCGGTGGTGACATCACCACCTAGCCCCAGATCCTCCTTGAGTACGGACTGGACGAAATGACTGACGGCATCCGCGTCGAGCCCGGCAATGGGCGGCAGGGACATCATCAAGCGCGGACGTCCCCGAGAGCGTCGACATCTGTCGATACGGTCCGCATGATATCCGCCTCTTCGTCCGAGACATTGAGCAGCCGCCAGTCGGTGCCCTTAGGCACGATGCCTTCGAACGACATGAGCTTGGCGTTCGGAATGTGCGGCTCGGTCGTGCCGATCGCCGGCTCGCCCTTTTCCACCGCCTGCGCGGCGCGGTACATCTGTGTGCGGAACGTGAAGATCGCCTTGTCGCTCGACCCCAGGCGATCATCGCCACGATCGGCGAGCGTACCCATCGATTCCCACATCGCCATGTCCTGCGCCGGGATGCCGTAGATACCGGTGAAATCGCCGTCCTTCATGGCTACGCGATCCTGGAGATAGTTGTTTCCTGCGTTGCGCATCTTTTTGAAGGTGATCGGCTCGACATCCTTGCCGATCTCGGCACCGCAGAATTTGCGCCATGCGTCGGTCGAAATGCCTTTTTCGGGATGCCAGGCGACCCAGTAGAACATCGTGTTCTCATCATCGATCGGGACCAGCATCTGGCTCAGATGATATTGGTCATTCGATGGAATGTGGACGGTATAGGGCGCCACATAGAGTGTCATGCGGATATAATCAGTGGCATCGGCGTCGACGATCGGCTTGCGGATCGCGACATAGCGGAAGCCAAAGCTGGTCTTCTGGACCTCAAGGCGTGGCGCCTTGTCGGCCGACGGCCGTAGCCAGGCGGTGTCGGTCGCGGTCGATCCGCTGACCTCGGTTGCCGTCGGCATGTTGGACGAGTGCAGGCTCGAACTGTGCGCCGAGTCGATGGAGCCTTCGAGCACCTGTGCCCAGTTGCATGCGCCATGCATCTTCACGATGCTGATCTTGTCGTCCGGTACGGTCGCCCAGTTGGGCTTGTCGAACGGCGTCACCTGATCGGGATTGCCCATCCACACCCAGACGAACCCGCCGGCCTCCTGGACCGGATAGGCCTTGGTCTTCATCGTGCTGCGCAGCTTGGCGTCGACCGGCTCGGACGACATGTCGATGGCGTTGCCGTTCACGTCGAACTTCCAGCCATGATAGAGGCAACGCAGGCCGCATTCCTCGTTGCGGCCAAAGGCCAGCGACGCGCGGCGGTGCGGGCATTGCTCGTCAAGCGCGCCCAGACGACCCTTGCTGTCGCGGAACACCACCATATTCTCGCCGAGGAGGCGGACGCGCAGCGGCGTACAATCCGGTTCGGCCACCTCTTCGGACATGCACGCGGGCATCCAGTGCTGGCGCATCAGCCTGCCCATCGGCGCGCTGCCCTCGACTCGGGCGAGGATGTCATTTTGTTGGGGTGTCATCGCCTATCCTTATCGCAAAGTGGCTGTGCCAAGGCGCCGTGCCACGAAGGTGTTTCATCCACTTCTTGAAAACACTTCTACATAGAAGTATTGTGCGTTTCAAGCGGGCCGCATTTCAAGGACCGACCTGGCAGATCGAGGATAAACATGAAGGCACTTCGGATCGGCATTGTCGGCCTTGGCCGGGGGTTCATGCTGACGCTTCCGGCGTTGCGCGCGCACCCACGGGTCGAGATCGCCGCGGCGTTCGATCTGCGCGCGTCCCCACGTGCTCAATTCACGCGCGAGTTCGGAGCCAAGTCATATGAAAGCCTGGAGGGGTTGCTCGCCGCCGATATTGATGCCGTCTATATCGCGACGCCACACGAACTGCACGCGACGCAGGCAATCGCGGCCCTCGGTGCGGGCAAGCATGTTCTGGTCGAAAAGCCGATGGCGATCTCTGTCGCCGAGTGCGTCGCGATGGAAGCGGCGGCACGCCGGGCCGGCAAACTGCTCCTGGTCGGCCCCAGCCATGGCTTTGATGCCCCGGTCCGCCGAGCCGCCGAGTTGATCGCCAGCGGCGGCTTTGGTGCGGTGCGGCAACTCACGGCGATGAACTTCACCGATTTCATGTATCGGCCGCGTCGCCCCGAAGAGCTGGACAGCGCGCGTGGTGGGGGCGTTGTCTACAGTCAAGCCGCTCACCAAATTGACGTGGCGCGGCGGCTTGTCGGACGCGATGTGACATTCGTGCGCGCGGTTGCGGGCAATTGGGATTCCAGTCGCCCGAGCGAGGGCGCATATGCCGCGATGATGGGATTCGAGGGTGGGGCTGTCGCATCGCTGACGTACAGTGGCTACGCCCATTATGATTCCGACGAACTGGTTAATTGGATATCGGAACTCGGCCGCGAGAAGGATCCGGAGCAATACGGTGACACGCGGCGCGCGCTCAGGAACCTCGAACCAGCGACCGAAAGCGCTGCCAAGATACGCCGAGCGTATGGCGAGGACGGCGCATCGACCAGCGAACCGCCGGCGCCGTATCATGAGCATTTCGGCTTTGTGCTGGTCAGTTGCGAACGCGCCGATCTCAAGCTCTCGCCCCAAGGCATCACGCTCTATGGCGATGAACACCGTGAGTTTCTCGCGATCGATCCGCCAAGCCTGCCGCGGGTCGAGGTCATCGATGAATTCGTTGAAGGCGCACTCGGTCTGGTCCAGCCGATCCATGATGGCCGCTGGGGCGTGAAGACGGTGGCGTGCTGCGCAGCCCTACTCGAATCGAGCCGCACCGGCAGCGAAATCGCACCCACAGCCATGATTATCGACACTTTGGAGGCCGTTTCCGTATGACTAGATTGAACCTCTCGCTCGCCTGTTGGGGCTATGATCGCACCGAGGCGCTGCTGTCGCAGACGGTCCGCCCCGATGGGATCGATCTCAACTTTCAGGTGCTGGCCGTCGAGGAAACGTTCTTCCGGATGCTGCGCAATCGCGAGTTCGATGCCGCCGAGCTTTCGATGTCATCGTATTGCGTGACTCTGGGCCGGGACAATCCAGACTTTATCGCCATCCCGGTGTTCCCGTCACGTTTCTTCCGTCATTCCTGCATCTTCGTGTCGGCCAAGAGCGGCATCGAAAAACCGTCCGACCTTGTCGGCAAGCGCATCGGCGTCCCGGAATATCAGATGACCGCGCCGGTCTGGATCCGCGGTATCCTGCAGGACGAATATGGCATCGACCCGGCGTCGGTCACTTATGTCACGGGCGGCGAGGAAGAGCCGGGCCGTGAGGAAAAGCTCAAACTCAATCTGCCGGACAAGTTCAAGGTTGAGCCGATCGGGCCAAACCAGACGCTGACCCGGATGTTGGCTGATGGCGAGATCGACGCGCTGCACACCGCGCGTGCTCCATCGACCTTCTATTCGGAACCGCACAATGTGCGGCGCCTGTTCCCGGACTTCGTCCAGGTCGAGAAAGCCTATTTCGGCAAGACGAATATCTTCCCGATCATGCACGTCGTTGCCATTCGCCGCGACATTTACGAGAAGAACCGCTGGATCGCACAGGCGCTCTACAAGGCGTTCGTCCAGGCGCAGCAGCTAACCTACGAACAGCTGCGCGTCTCAGCCTCGCTCAAGACGATGCTGCCCTGGCAAATTGCCGCGGTCGAGGAAACGATCGCGACGTTGGGCGATCAGTGGTGGCCTTACGGAATCGAGAAGAACCGCCACGTACTCGAGACCTTCACGCGCTATCATCATGAGCAGGGTCTGTCGCCGCGCCAGCTGACGATCGAGGACATGTTCGCGCCGGAGACGTTCGCGGAGTTCAAGATCTGACGTGATGCAATCCGGGAAATGACGGGGCGGAGCATAAGCGGTGCGGGAGCAGCGTGGTTGTCGATGCTCCGTCTTTGCCGGGCTGCCGCAGGATACCCGGCGAGCGGCCGCTGACCGGTTGCGCCCTGTCAGTCCTCGGCGGGGGTGTTCGGGATAGAATCGAATTCGGCGGCGAGATTGGCTGACATGCGCGAAAGCACGTCGACGCACGTCGCAACCTCGGCCGGATCGATCCCGGCGACGGCGATGCGGTTAATGTCGATCGCATATTGCATGAGCTCCGCTTCCAGGGCTTTGCCTCGTTGGGTCAGCGTAACGCTCAACTTGCGGCGATCAACCTTGTCGCGGGTGCGCTCTACAAGCCCGTGCTGCATCATGTTGTTGATTATCGACACAGTCGTGTTTTCTGTGACGTTGGTCATGTCGCTCAGATATTTCTGGGTGACGCCGTCGCGGATCCACAGCACACGAAGGTAATACCAGAAGCCCGTCTTTAGATCGTGCTTCGCCAGCATCGCATTGAGCAGGCGATCGAACCGCCGATGGCAGCGCCGGACCTGATAACCAAGGCTCCATTCCGGATTGAGCTGGGCGGGCCTGTTGGACAAATGCACTCTCCCTGGGGCGTGTCGCCATGTTCGCCCTCCCAATGAGGCAGGGGCAACGGCTTTGATGGTGCACCTGCCCGCCAACGTCCAGTTGGATACTGACGGCAGACTGGGCCTTGCCACGCTCTGCATCGGCGTCGGCATGGGCCTTGCGCTCGCGGTCGAACGGGTCTGAATCGTGCTTCGGTGACACCCTATCTATTCCACGCGGATTGAGCGTGGGTTCTCCGGCCCTTTGAATCCCGCCCGAACTAGGGTGGCCCTCGTGCCCTTACGTCGGTTGAATATATGGCAGTCACGACCATCAAGGCCGCCGAACGAACGCCGGAATCTCGCCCTCGACCCGGATGAGAAACCGCGGGACCGTCAAGTCATAATCCATTAACAAGTCAACCGACCCACGCGGCTGGGGCGGTTGCCAAGAAGGAATGCACGCTGGTTTCGACATTCAACAGGCCCGATGGTTCGGGTCATGCAGGGCCGATTTCGATGAGCGGAGATAGCGGGGAAATCAACCTGCCGTTCGACCTGAGTATCGGATATCAAATCCGACTCACGCATCGACTTATGCAAAAGCTGCTACAGCTGAAGATCGAGCAGTTCGGCGTCACCCTGGGCATGTGGTACTTCTTGCGCGTCCTGTGGGACCAGGACGGCTTAACCCAGAAGGAACTGTCCGACCTTGTTGGAACGATGGAGCCGACCACGCTTTCGGCGATCGCTTCCATGGAGCAACGGGGAATCGTTGCCCGGGTCCGCAACGCGGCGGACAAGCGGAAGATCAACATCTTCCTCACCCCTTACGGTCACGAGCTGAAAAGGAAGCTTCTGCCCATTGGCATCGAAGTTGGGGATATCGCTAAGACCGGCATTTCGCGCCGCGAAGCGGATCTCCAGATCGCCCTATTGGGCGAGCTGCAGACCAATCTAGAAGCTGCGATTCGGAGCCTCTCCCCCGAGGAGCCCGACGCGAAGCCGGGTCGGCGGCGCCGAGAGGACCGAGGGGTCGCCGGCATCACTCATGAGGCAGGCGACTGATGCGATAGTGGGTGTCCTCGCCACCATGGATGCCCCACATCAATGTTGCGCGCCGATACTTACATCACTAATGGTTAGATAACTAAGGAACTGCACGGTGGCGGTCTGCGACGTGAAGGTTGCGTGGAGAGGTGTGCTGATGGTCAGGCCTTGCCTCCGACCGAATCGTCGTCGCTCTCCACCGCGCGGTTGATGACTGCAATCGCTTAGGTGCGGGCCGCGTCCGGTCTGCGAGAGTATCGGGAGAGTTTGAACTTATGAGTTCATCAGCCTTTAAAGGCGCGGATGTGTCCGATCGCCTGGATCGCGCGATAGACAATGCTCTCGCCGACAATCGTTTGGTGGGAACGGTCGTGATCGTCGCCCGGGGCGGCAAGATCGCCTATCGCCGCGCGGCGGGATTTGCAGACCGTGAATCGCAAAAGCCGATGCAAACGGATAGCATTTTCCGATTTGCATCGGTGACCAAACCCTTTGTCACCGCCGCCGTGATGCGCCTGATCGAGGATGGTGTTGTGAGGCTGGACGATCCAGTGACGCGCTTCCTGCCCGACTTTCAGCCGCGCCTGTCCGATGGATCGGTTCCGGTCATCTCGATCCGCCATCTGCTCACGCACACATCGGGGCTCGGCTATCCGTTTCAGGAAGGGAGCGATGGCCATTATCGTCGCCTCGACGTCTCCGACGGGTTGGATCAACCGGGATTGTCGCTATCCGAGAATCTTCGGCGCCTGGCTGCCGCCCCGCTTACCGCCGCACCGGGGTCGGGTTTTCGCTATTCCCTTGGCATGGATGTGATGGGAGGGGTGGTTGAGAGCGTTACCGGTGGTTCGCTACGCGATGCTGTGCGCAAACTGGTCACGGATCCGCTGGGTATCGTCGATACCGGCTTTGCCGTTGCGGATGTTGAGCGGCTCGCGACGAATTACTTCAACAGCGAATCCGTTCCCGTCCGCATCACGGACGGCATGGTAGTGCCTCTGGATGCCTTCAACGGGTCGCTAACGTTCGCGCCGAGCCGTATCCTGGATCCAAACTCCTATCCGTCAGGCGGGGGTGGGATGGTGGGGACTGCGGGCGACGTCCTGCACTTTCTGGAAACCATCCGGCTCGGGGGTGGTCCGATCCTGAAGCCTGAAACAGTCGAGATGATGGCGACCGATCAGCTCGGACCTCAGGCTGCGGCCTGGGGGCCGGGTTGGGGCTTCGGCTTCGGCTGGGCAGTGCTTGCAGATCCGCACGCCGTCCCGTCGCCGCAGTCTCCCGGAACGCTTCACTGGGCCGGCGGATACGGCAATAGCTGGTTCATCGATCGTGCAAACGCGCTGACGGTCGTGGCCATGACCAACACGGCCTTTGAGGGTATGTCGGGGAAGTTCGTGTCCGACATCCGGGACGCCGTCTACAACTGATCCCCGCAAGGAATCCGCGACCGGCCGGCGTAAGCCGGCCGCGCCGCAGCGAAAATGCGGAGGCGCCGCGTCGATCGCGGCGGCCAGATCACAAATCGTTGCGGTGGCTCCAGTCGATGATCCCGTCGATACAAGCGCTGACATGTTCGGGCTGGCCCTGGTAGAAATGGGTCGCGCCCTTGATGCTCACAAATTCCTTGTTCGCAACGGTGAGCGCGTTGTGAATGATCGGATTATGGCTCGCGGGAACCGCGTCGTCCGCTTCATTCTCGATCTGCAGCACAGGGGTCCGATGGATCTTTGTCGCGTTAACGGCAGCCTTGGAGTTGGATAGGTCGTAGGACCATTGCGACAGCCACGAGCGCAGGGTTGAGAATCGCGCCAAACCAGCGGGTCCCACGTTCACCGTGCGTGGATTGCCAAGATAGGATGCCCCCGGCGCGCGTCCATTGGGGTCGATCGTCGGATCAATCCAGCGCACGTCGCACATCGTGCGGTGCGTGACGAAGGCGCGTTCGGTTTCGCCGTCGTTGCGACGACGGAGCGTGGCAAGCATTTCCTCGGCCCAGGCGGTAATTCTGCGATTGCGGGCCCGCTGCCTCTCGCGGAAGGCGGCGATGAAGTCAGCGGTGAATGGTGGTTTGTTCGGGCAGTCCGGACTATAGATATCGAATTCGAGATCGCGCGTGTCCGGGTCGAATTCGTCGATGACGGAGGGGTCAAGCCATTCGGTCAGCACTTCCGCCCGGCTGAGGTGGGCGGCGATGAGGACTATTCCGTCAACCCGCTGCAGCCGCGCTGCTGTCAGGTCATAAAGGTCGCCGGCGGGCGTGTGGGTGATTGTCGGATGTTCAGACTGGGCCGCATAAAACAGCGATAGCGAGCCGCCGCCCGACCATCCCACCAGGATCACCTTTTCATAACCCAGCGACTCGCGCGCGTGGCGCACCCACTGGCCCATGTCGTAGGCGACCTTTTCCATAATCAGCGCACTATCGTTTCTCGGGTAGCGACTCGACGCGCAAAGTACGTGCAACCCCGCATCGGCAAGCGCCTCAGGCATTGGGAGCAGCTGGGCCGTGGCTGTGGGGTGCATGAACAAATAGACCGCCTTAGATGGCCGCGCTCTCTGCCGGAACAGCTGGCCTTCCAGCTCGGTCGTGCCCTCGGCGCCCGCAAAACTGTAGGTCTCCGTCATCCCCGGTTGATCGCGGAAGCGAACGATTTCGGGAAGGCGATCCCATAGCGCCTTTGTCGGCAATCCTCTCTCCATGGCCATATCCTTAGTTATCCAACTATAATTGCGTATTACCGTACTCCAGTCAAGGTGTCAACGGCGGTCGGATTCCAGGCCATGATGGCGGAGTAAAAGCAGGCCATTGAAGATGAGCGCGGATGATATGC
>NZ_JBYSYP010000023.1:0-24949 GCF_058783565.1 Novosphingobium sp. FW305-C-111 | reverse complement strand
CCATCGAAATGAGGGGTCCCTTTTAGACGCCGATCACCCCGCTAACGGGGTCCTTTTTGCACGCCGATCCACAAACACGATCGCGAGCCAGCTCGGCCCGGGCAGGAACTCGCCGTTGGGGCCGATCTCGAAGCCGGTGGGCGTCTGCATCCACGAATTGACCGAGAGGATCCAGAACGCCGAGACGAATGTCCCGAACGCCACCATCAGCGTCGCCGCGAAGTGCAGCCCGCGCCCGACCCGGCCCATCCCGAACAGCATGACGCCGAGGAAGCCGGCCTCGAGGAAGAACGCGGTCAGCACCTCGTAGGCCATCAGCGGGCCGATCACCCCGCCCGCCTTCTCCGAGAACACCGACCAGTTGGTCCCGAACTGGTAGGACATGACGATGCCGGAAACGACGCCCATCGCGAAGGCGACCGAGAAGATCCGCAGCCAGAACTTGAACAGGTCGAGGTACAGCGCCTTGCCCGTCTTCAGCCACAGCCCTTCGAGCACCGCGAGATAGCTCGCCAGCCCGATCGAGAACGCCGGAAAAATGAAGTGGAAGCTGACCGTGAACGCGAACTGCATCCGCGCCAGCGTGAGTGCGTCGAAATCGCTCAACACCCTTGATCTCCCCGGGTGGCCTGATGCGTCTTGTCGTTTCTGCCGCAACCATCTAGCCGATCGCGCCGGGGCCGACCAATGCAAAGCGCAGGTCCGCGGTTGCACGGGGCGCAATCGGTGGGTCCGCTTGCGGGGATCAACCTCCAGCCTTTGGATCAGCTTAGATCGACGATCCGTATGAGCTGCCCGTCGGCAATCGTCATGAAGGACGCGCCGCGCAAGGCTACGGGCTCTCCGGCCTTCATCGCTCCGAAATCGACGGCAGGGGTGCCGGTCCAGTCGACCTCCAGCGCGACCCGGTCACCGTCGACAACGGCTTGGCGGACGGACTGGTGGCGGGAGGCGAACATCGCCGCTGACTGTTGGGCCAGGTCAGCAAAGGCGGTGCGACCTGCGATCTTGATGCTCGCCCCGGAATTGGAGACGTTCTCGAACACCACGTCGTCGGCAACACAAGCGGCCAATGCGGCAACGTCGCTGCGATTATAAGCGTCGAGATAGCTTTGAACGACTTTCGGTATGGTCACGGGGATAGTCCTCCCGGCAGGCGCTAGTGCGCCATTCAACGGAAGATGCCTGCCGGCATCAGTTCACGTGATCGGCCCCGGCCCGACGTGTCAGGCCGGGTCGTTAAATCGCCCGTACGGCGCTGCGGGGACGTGAACCACGAAGGACATTTCGCGATTATGCCGGTCTTGCGCGGGTTTGTCGAGGTTGCCGGGGGGCGCCGGGTCCGCTTGCGCTTCTTGTCCGCGCCGCCACAGGGGGCTATCGGCCCGGCTCCCGTTCGAGTCGCAATCAAGGTCTTCCCCCGTGCCCAGCATCATCCCGCTTGCCGAGGTCGACGGCGATCTCGTCGAAGACCTGCTCGACATGGCGTTCGAACCGGGCCGCCGGGCGCGCACCGCCTACAAGGTGCGCGAAGGGACCGAAGCGCTGCCCGCGCTGAGCTTCGCCGCGCTCGACGACGACGACAACCTTGCCGGCACGATCCAGTGCTGGCCGGTCGCGCTGACAGACACGGACGGCCGCCGCCACCCGATGATCATGGTCGGCCCGGTCGCGGTGCTGCCGCACCTCCAGGGCCACGGCTATGGCCAGGCGCTGATGCAGGCGAGCCTATCCGCGCTCGATTCCCGCGCCCCGCTGCCGCAGGTGATGATCGGCGATCCCGAGTATTACGAGCGCTTCTTCGGCTTCTCGCCCGCGCACACCGGCGGCTGGCGCCTGCCCGGCCCGTTCGAGCAGCGCCGCCTGCTGTGCCGGACCGATAACCCTGCGGTCCTCCCCCGCGAAGGGATGCTGGGGCCTTGGAAAGGCTGAACGCTTCTGGCATCGGCGGTGCGTGCCCTACGAACCGCCTCCCGAACTCGCCGGCCTGAGCCTCGCCGAGATCGCCGCGCAGGCCGAGGCGCGCAAGCTACCGCCGCTCGAGCAGTGGTCGCCTCAGCGCAGCGGCGACAGCGAAATGCGCATCGCCGCCGATGGACGCTGGTTCCACCAGGGCGGCGAGATCACCCGCACCGCGATGGTGCGCGCGTTCTCCTCGCTGCTGATGCGCGGCGATGGCGGCCAACACTGGCTGGTCACGCCGTTCGAGAAGCTGTCCATCGCGGTGGACGACGCCGCGTTCGTCGCCACCGACATGGAAGTGCGGCATGACGAGGCGGGCGCACCGGTGCTCGCCTTTCGCCTCAACAGCGACGACATCGTATTGGCCGGTCCCGATCACCCGCTGCGGGTGGCCGGCGACGCCGATACGCCCGCGTTCTACCTTGCCGTACGCCACGGGACCGAGGCGCGGCTGAACCGCTCGACCTACGGCCAGCTCATCGACCATGCGCTGGCCGTATCGGGAGACGGGCCGCTGGCGGTCGAGAGCCGGGGGGCGCGTTTCGCGCTCGTGCCGCGATGAGCAACCGCTTGCTCGGCCGCCTGACCCGCCTGTTCGAGGAAGGTCACGCCCGCGACATCGGCCCGCTGCGCGACGACGCGCACTTTTCGATGACCGATACGCGCCGACCCGCGGCGGTGCTGATGGCGGTGACCGACCGCGCCGACACGCCCGGCTTCCTGATGATCCACCGCCCTTCGCACATGCGCTCGCACCCCGGGCAGGTCGCGTTTCCCGGCGGCAAGCTCGACCCCGGCGAGACCGCGATCGAGGCGGCGCTGCGCGAGGCGCACGAAGAGCTCGGCATCGACCCGCGCGACGTGCAGGTGGTGGGCGAGACCGACAAGTACCGCACCGCCACCGGTTACGACATCACCCCCGTTCTTGGAATCGTCCCCCCCGATCTGCCGCTCGTGCCCAACCCGGCAGAAGTCGCACAGTGGTTCGAGCCGCCGGTGGATTTCGTGATGGATCGGGCCAACCACCTGCCCGGCGAAGCCTTCTTCCAGGGGCAGACCCGGCGCTTCATCGAAATCCCGTGGCAGGGCCACCGCATCTGGGGCGTGACCGCCGCGATCATCGCCAACCTCTCGCGCCGGATTTCCTGGCATGGCTGACCGGCTCCCCCCCGCCGACTGGACGAAGCGCGAGGACCTCGCCGCGCTGTTCGCCGTCATCGACCCGGAGGGCGATAGTGCCCGCTATGTCGGCGGGGCGGTGCGCGACACGCTGCTCGGCATCGCGGTCAACGACATCGACGTCGCCACCCGGCACGAACCGGACGAGATCGTGGCGCGGCTGCAGGCGGCGGGGATCCGCTCGGTCCCGACCGGCATCGCTCACGGCACCGTCACCGCGATCCTGCCGGACGGTCCGGTCGAGATCACCACGCTGCGCCGCGACGTCTCGACCGATGGCCGCCGCGCGACGGTCGCGTTCTCGCAGCGGTGGGAGGACGACGCGGCGCGGCGCGACTTCACCATCAACGCGCTTTACGCCGATCCCCGGACGCTCGAGCTGTTCGACTATCACCGCGGGCAGGATGACCTCGCGGCGCGAACGCTGCGCTTCATCGGCGACGCCGGCCAGCGCATCCGCGAGGATTACCTGCGGATCCTGCGCTATTTCCGCTTCCAGGCGCGGTTCGGATCGCTCCCCGCCGACGCGGAAGCCGAAACCGCCTGCCGCGAGCTTGCGCCGGGAATGAAAGGCCTGTCGCGCGAGCGGGTCGGCTGGGAGCTGCTTGCCCTCCTCGCCCTGCCCGATCCGGTGCAGACCGTGGTGCGCATGGCCCAACTTGGCGTGCTGCGCGAGGTGCTGCCCGAAGCCGACGCCGCGCCGCTCGCCGCGCTGGTCGAGGCCGAACGCCGCGAGGGTGCCGCGCCCGATCCGCTGCGCCGCCTGGCCGCGATCCTGCCGGCCGATGTGGCGAGCGCCGAACAGGTCGCGGCGCGGCTGCGGCTGTCGATCGTCCAGCGCAAGCGGCTTGCCGCGGCGGCCGGGCGCGGGGACGCCAACGGCGCGGCGCGGGCGCTCGCCTACCGCATCGGCAAGGTCGAGGCGGAGGACCGGCTGCTCCTGACGGGCCAGAGCCTCGCCCCGCTCGCGGGGTGGACCGTGCCAGAACTCCCGCTCAAGGGCGGCGAGATCGTCGCGCGCGGGATGGGCAAGGGGCCGGACGTCGCCCGCATCCTGCGCGCCGTGGAAGCGCGCTGGGTCGAGGAAGGTTTTCCCGGGCGCGAGCGGGTGCTGGAATTGCTCGAGGCGGAGGTACGGACCTGAACCATATCCCGTCAGATATGAGAGTTACTCGTTACTCCCGTTGCCCTTCCACTCGCGCCGGTCTTCGGCCTGGCGCAGGACCTCGTAGGCGACCTGGATCGCCTGGAACGCCTTGGCCGCCTCGGCATCGCCGGGGCGGACGTCGGGATGGACTTCCTTGGCCTTGAGCCGCCACGCCTTGCGCACCTCGTCAAAGGTCGCGTCGGCCTCCAGTCCGAGAACCTCGAGCGCGCGCATTTCGTCGCGGGTGCGGGTGCCGTCGCCGGGGCCGGCCCAGCCGTAGTGCGCGGATTCGCGGTAACCGGCGCTTTCCTGCCGCTCGGCGTTCTCGCGGGCTTCGGCTTCTTCCTTGTCGAGCCCTTCGAAGTAGTTCCACCCGGCGTTGTATTCGGCGGCATGGCGCTGGCAGAAGTACCAGCGATCCGGGCTGTTAGGGCTCTTGGGAGCCGGGCAGTTGCCGGGTTCGCTGCACCCGGCGCGGTCGCACAGGCGGACCTGCGTCGCCTCGCGCGACGAGCCATAGCCGCGCCAGCGGGGGAAACCCCAGTCGACCGAGCGTCCGGCGCGGGCCATCAGCGCGCGTCCTTGAGGCTGGCGGCGAGCGCTTCGGTCAGCGGACGGCGGTAGGTGTCGGTGTAATCGGGCTGGGCGAGCGCGAGCTTGGCCCAATAAAGTGCCTCGCGCTTCGACAGGGTCACGCCGTCGCCTTCCGCATAAAGCCGCGCCAGCACGGCCATCGAGCCGGGAATGCCGTCCTGCGCGGCCTTGAGGCAGTGATCGAACGCAGCTCCGGCCTCGCCGCGGTATTCGGCGAGTTCGCACAGCCAGCCGTCGCTGCCGCGGTCCCCCTTGGCGGCGTACTCGCCAAGTTGCTGCGACGCGTCCTTCATCTGCCCGGCATAGACGCCCAGCGCATACCATGCATAGGGATAACCCTGCGCCGCCGCCCCCTGCCACAGCGTGGTGGCGCGGGCCTTGTCGACCGCCGCATTCTTGCCCTCCCACAGCCGGAACGCCATGTGCGCCTGCGCCTTGGGATAGCCGGTTTGCGCGGCTTTCTCGAAGACCTCGGCCGCAAGCGCCTTGTCAGCGGGGCGGTCACCGTAGTTCTCGAGGAAATAGCCGTACTCGAGCAGGCCCGCCCCGCCGCCACCGGCCGCCGCCTTTTCGAGGATCGCGCGGGCGGCAGGCAGGTCCTTGTCCACGCCGATGCCGAGGTAGAGCATCGCGCCATATAGGTACTGCGCGGTGGGATCTCCAGCTTGCGCCAGCGCCGCCACCGAACCGGCATCGGCCTGCCCGAGCACTCGGGCGATGACCTGCGGCTCGTCCTCCGTGGCGAGGGTGTGCTTGTCGATCGCGGCAAGCGCATCGCGCGCCTTGCCGGGGTCGAGCCCGGCGAACTTGCGGGTAAGCGTGGGGACCTGCGAGCCGGGCATCGGCTGGGCAATGATCTCGGGCGGCGGCGCCATCCCGGTCGCCCCGGGCGCTGTCGCTGTCGAGGTATAGACCGGCTTGGCCGAAGCGGCGGGTGCCGGCTGGCGGGTCTCGCCCTTCTTGACGGCTATCGAGAAGCCGCGTGTCGCCGGCTTGTCGGCGGTGGCCTGCGTCGCGCTGGGCCCGGCGCAATCCCCGGTCAGCTCGCAAACCACCGCGTCGGCCGATTGATCCGTCGACGGCGGCTGGTTGAAATAGAGCTCGTTCGACAGGAAGCCGTACGTGATCGGGATCTGCGGCCCCCCGGTCTGCTCTGTGGTCCGCCGCTTCACATCGGCGCGGACGAAGCTGAAGTAGCGCATCAGCTCGAGGTCGGGGATCGCCAGCCGGTCGACCACGGCCTGCGCGAACGGGCTGTTGGGCGAATTGACCGGGGCTGCATCGAAGGCGGAGGCCCCGCGGGCGGTGGAATAGAACACGACCCCTTCGAAATCGCCCGGCAGGTTGATCGTTCCGGCGGGACCGTCCGGCCCGTCGGGATCGGCGTCCTTGATCCGCACGATCGGATCGCGGGTGCGGCAGGCGTCGAGGAAGACGAGGCCGTTCTTCGCCTGCTTGACCGCCGCCAGCACCGTGGCGAGATCGACGAACTGGCCCTTCAGCCAGCCGCGCGCGGTCTCGACCGGCGCGTCCACGGGCACCAGCCAGTTGACCCCGGCATATTCGAAGCCGTGCCCGGCGAAATAGAACAGCGCGATGTCCGCCTTGGGCGCAAGGGCAGAGAACTGCTGGATCGCCGCGCCCATCGCGTCGCGGTCGGCGTTCTCGACCTTGATCACGCGGAAGCCCTGCCCGGCGAACCCGTCGCACACCGCCTGCGCATCGCTGCGGGCGTTGGGGAGCGTGGCCCACTGGCCGGGCAGGTAGGTGCCATTGCCGACCACCAGCGCGACCCGCTTCGAATCGCGCGCATCGTCGCACTTCGCCTGCGCCGCCGCCGGCAGCGCCAGCGCAGCGAACAGCAGGACGAGGAGGCGCAGCAGCTTCACGAGACGGGTCAATTCCAAACGAGTGATCCCGGCCGCGCGCGGGGCGCAGCCGGGACCACGGATAGGCTGATTTCCCGCCAGTTGAAAGCCTTGGCGGGGATCCGGCTTACTGGACGGTGACGGTCACCGCGCGGCGGTTGCGCGCCCAGCTCGCCTCGTCCGACCCGAGCGCCACCGGGCGCTCCTTGCCATAGCTGACGGTGGTGATGCGGCTGGCCTCGACCCCGATCGAAACGAGGTAGTTCTTGGCCGAGTTGGCGCGCTTTTCACCCAGCGCGAGGTTGTAGTCGCGGGTGCCGCGCTCGTCGGCGTGGCCTTCGACGATCACGCGCTTGGCCGGATAGCGGGCGAGCCACTGCGCCTGGCTTTGCAGCGTCGCCATGTCGGCGGTGTCGATGTTGAAGCGGTCGGTGTCGAAATAGACGGTGTCCGACGCGACCGAGGCGACGAAGTCTTCCTGGCTGCCGGGGGTCGGCGCGCCGGGGGTGGTCCAGCCGTCGTTGGCACCGGTGGTGGTGCTGGTGGTCGGGCCCGGATCGGGCGGGAGGTCCTTGGGCGTCGTCTTGCAGGCGGCAAGGCCAAGGCCGGCGGCGACCAGCATCGTGGTGGCGGCTATGTGCTTCATGGTCCAGGTCCCTTCAGTTCGTCTTACGTAAACAACAGTTCATCAGTGCAGGCAAGAATCCAAACACAAGATGAACGGCCTTAGGGGAGAACGGGTCCCCAAGCCGGGTCCGAGGCATCGGCCGGCGTGTTGAGCTTGCGCTCGTTCTTGCCGGTCAGGTCGACCTGCCAGATCGAGGCCTTGCCGCTGCCCTTGGCGGTACGGAAGAACTGGATGATCCGGCCGTTGGGCGACCAGGTCGGCGCTTCGTCCTGCCACGAGTCGGTGAGCAAACGCATGTTGCCGCCCGATGGATCCATCACCCCGATGCGGAAGTTGCCGGCGATGTGGGTGAAGGCGATCTGGTCGCCGCGCGGGCTCCATTCGGGCGTCGCGGCGCGGCCGCCGAAGAAGCTGATCCGCCGCTGGTTCGATCCGTCGGCGTTCATCACATAGACCTGCTGCGCGCCCGAACGGTCGCTTTCGAACACGATCTGCGAGCCATCGGGCGAGAAGCTGCCGCCGACGTCGATGCCGGGACTGTCGGTCAGCTTGACCGGGGTGCCGCCGCCCGCCGCCGAGACCTTGTAGATGTCGGTGTTGCCAGCAATCGCCATCGAATAGAGGATCCACTTCCCGTCCGGCGACCAGCGCGGGGCGAAGGTCGGGTTGGTGCTCTGCGTGACCAGCCGCTGCTGGCCCGTGCCGATGTCGTAGATGTAGATCCGCGGATTGCCGTTGAGATACGAGAGGTACACGATCGACTGGTAGTCCGGCGCATAGCGCGGGGTCAGCGCGGTCGCCTGGCCGTTGGTGATGAAGCGGTGGTTGGCCCCGTCCGAATCCATGATCGCCAGCCGCTTGACCCGGCGGTCCTTGGGCCCGGTCTCGGCGATGTAGGCGATCTTGCTGTCGAAGAACGGGCTCTCGCCGGACAGGCGGGAATAGACCATGTCGGCGCACTTGTGCGCGGCGCGGCGCCACTCCTCGGGCTTCACGACATAGCCCTGGCGGGCGAGTTCGCTGCCCTGCCCGACATCGTACAGATAGCAGCCGACGGTGAGCTTGCCGTCGCCGTTGGCGCGGACGAAGCCCTGCACCAGCATCTCGGTCCCGCGCGACTGCCAGCCGCCGAAGGCCGGCGCGGTGACCTGGCTATACGCCACGCCGGGCAGCGCATCCGGCCCGGTCGGCTTGAACAGACCGTTGTTCTTGAGATCGGCGAACACCACCCGCGCGACGTTGCGGCCCAGCACTTCGGTGTTGCCGCCTTCCGCCGCGGTGGCGACGGACTGGTCGGTAGCGAAGGCGGGAATCGCGATCTGGGCGTCGTCGTTGATCGTGCCGACGATTTCCTCTTCCTCGGCCGGCTGGCTCGACGCGGGCGGCGGGGCGACCTGCGCGAACGCGGGCATTGCCACGAACGCGAGGAGCATGGTCAGGCGAGCGGGTTTACGCACTATTGTCCTCTCTGCTTGCGAAGGCGGACCGGATAGTTCTTCCAGAACTCGTAGGAGTCCGCCGACAGGTTGAATGGCGAGGCGCTGCGGATCGCGCCTTGTGCACATTCGATGAAACGATTGACTTGCGGCGCGTTGGCTGCGGTTCGCCCGGTGACTTCCGGTGCATCCATCGACAGCACCCGCCCGCTTCGGTCCATGTGGATCATGATCCGCACCGCGAGCTTCTCGATATCGACCCCATCGACCGCGCAGCGGTTCCAGAACGGGAGGACTTCCGCGCCGATCGTTTGGCGGGCCGAGGCCTTCGCCGTGTCGCTGATGGCTTCCGCCGGATTGCCCTTCGCCCCCGGCTTCGTGCCGGTGTTCACGCCCTTGAGGAAGTCGTCGCCGATCCGGCTGCCGCCGACCGGCTGGTCGGGACGGCGACGGTCGCGGGTGTCGGCGGGCTTCGGCGGCTGCGCCTTCTGGGTAGGCTTTGGCTGCGGCTGCGCCTGCTTCGGCTGGATACCCGGGCGCGGCTGCGGCTGGGGCTGGACGTTGCGCGGCTGCGGCAGCGGCTGCGGCGCAGGCTGGGTCATCGGCAGTGGCTCGGGCGGAACCTCGCCCAGCATCGGTGCTTCCTCGGGCGCGGCGGCCTCGAACGGATTGGGCGAGGTCGATTGATCCGCCGTCTCCTCCGCCAGCGTCACCGTCATCCGCTTGGGCGGCGGCTGGACCTCACGCCCCGGCGCGCCGAACGCCAGCACCGCGACCAGCACGGCGTGCGCGGCGAGCGCGACGACGAGCGCCGCGCCTTCCTCGCGGCTGACGGCCGGTGCAGGCGGGGCAAGGGTCAAGGCGTCCTGCATGGCCATAGGGCTATGGCGATTCCGATGAACCGTTTGTGACCAATGACACCGAGTTGAAGCCGGCGGCGCCCAGTTCGCCCATCACCGCCATGACCCGGCCATAGTCGAGCGCCCGGTCGGCGCGCAGCGTCACCAGCGGCGGCTTGCCGCCATCGGTGGGAGCCAGCGCGGCCAGCCGCTCGCCGAGTTCGCCGGGGGACAGCTCGGCATCGTCGAGGAACACCGTGCCGTTGGCGTCGATGCTGACGGTGACCTGCTTGTCCTCTTCCTGCAAAGCCTTGGCCTTGCTGTCGGGCAGCTCGACCGGGACCCCGGCGACCAGCAGCGGCGCGGTGACCATGAAGATGATCAGCAGCACCAGCATGACGTCGACCAGCGGGGTGACGTTGATCTCCGCCATCGGGGCCCGTCCGCCGCGACCCCGGCGACCACGGCCTTTGCCGGATGAAAGGTTCATCGCCATCAGATCCTCCCCTGCAAGGGGAGGGGGACCACCCGCAGGGTGGTGGAGGGGCACGCGCGGTGAACGGAACCTGCCGGCAAGGCGGAGTTCACCCGCAGGTGCCCCTCCACCATGCTTCGCATGGTCCCCCTCCCCGTTCCGGTAAGGATGCTCACCCTCACTGCTCCAGTTCCCGTCCGAGGGTCGCCTGGAAGCGGTCGGCGAAGCGATACAGCCGGCTCTCGAAGCGGCTCACCGAGTGGCTGAAGCGGTTGTAGGCGATGACCGCCGGGATCGCCGCGAACAGGCCGATGGCGGTGGCGAACAGGGCTTCCGAAATGCCCGGGGCGACGACCGCGAGCGACGAGTTCTGCTGCGCGCCGATGTTGAAGAAGCTGTCCATGATCCCCCACACCGTGCCGAACAGCCCGACGAACGGCGCGACCGAGCCGACCGTGGCGAGGAAGTTCAGGCGGTTCGCCAGCCGGTCCGCTTCCGCCGTCACCGCGCCGTCGAGGATCGTCGCCAGCCGCTGGCGCAGTCCGTCGCGGTCGAGGTTCTTGCCCTTCATCGACAGGCGGAATTCGGCGAGCCCGGCCCCGGCGACGCGCGCGGCGGGGATGTCCTTGCGCCCTTCGCTCGCCTGGAACGCGTCGATGTCGCGCGCGGACCAGAAGCCTTCCTCGTATTGGTCGCACTTGCGGTTGGCGCTGCCCAGCTTGAGCATGAAGCTGACGATGATCGTCCAGGTCCAGATCGAGGCGAGGACCAGCCCGAGCATCACCGCCTGGACGATGATGTCGGCGTCGGTGAACAGTTTGATCGGGTCGAGCCGGGTCGGCACGTCGGTGGCCGCGGCAAGCAGGTGGAGGACGGTCATTCGGGGTTTTCCTGTGTGGACAGAACGGTCTGGAAGGCGGCGACCCATTCGCGCGGCTGGCGGCGCGGGCGGCCACCCGGCGCGACGAACGCGGCGCGCACGGTCGCTTCGGCGAGCAATTCCGCGCCCCGCATGGCGCGCTGGCGGATGCGGCACGAGGCGGCGGCGACCTCGAGCGTCTCGCTGAAGATGGTCACCGCGTCGTCGAGCTTCGCGGGGCGCAGATAGCGGATCGCCAGCTCGCTCACCGCATAGGCGCCCTCGCCCGCCTCGTGCGCGGTGCGCTGCTCGATGCCGAGCACACGCAGCATGTCGGACCGGGCACGCTCGAACCAGCGCAGGTAGTTGGCGTGATAGACCACGCCCGAAAGGTCGGTGTCCTCGAAATAGACCCGCACCGGGAACAGGTGGATCGCGCCATCGAAGCGGCCGGTCGGGGGATCGGGCAGTTGCATGGGCAGCCGGTTCTAGCCCCGCCGCGACTCCGGGGGCAACCCGGTTTGCGGGATTTTGTTAACTTCCGGCCCGAACCTCAGCCTTTGACCAGCATCGGCCCCATCTTGCGCCCGCCGAACAGGTGGACGTGGAGGTGCGGGACCTCCTGGTGGCTGTCGAGCCCGGCGTTGGCCAGCAGGCGATAGCCCGGCGCGACCAGCCCCTGTTCGCGCGCGACATGGCCGACGGCGCGGACGAACCCGGCGATCTCCGCCTCGCTGGCCTTGGCCGAAAAGTCGTCCCACGACACGTAAGCGCCCTTGGGAATCACGAGGATGTGGAGCGGCGCCTGCGGGTTGATGTCGTGGAACGCGAGCGCGAACTCGTCTTCATAGACGGTGCGGTTGGGGATCTCGCCGCGCAGGATCTTCGCGAAGATGTTCTGATCGTCGTAAGGCTGGGTGGCGTCGACGGCCATCAGGCGCTCCTTGCTGCTTTTTCGGCGATCCCCGAGGTGCCCTCGCGGCGCTGCAGCTCGGCCGTCACCTCGGCCAGCGTGACGCCCGATGCGCCCAGCAGGACCATCAGGTGAAACACGAGGTCCGCCGCTTCGCCGACCAGCCCGGCCTTGTCGCCGGTGACCGCCGCGATCACCGCTTCGACCGCCTCCTCGCCGACCTTCTGGGCGATCTTGGGCAAGCCCTTGGCGTTGAGCCGGGCGACATAGCTTGCGTCCGGATCGCCCTTGCGGCGCTCCGCAATCGTCGCTTCGAGGCGGGTGAGGATCGCGCCGTTGTCCATAGGCCGCGGCATGGCGCGGGCCGCTGCGCGGGTCAAGTCTCCCCCACTCTCGTCGTCATTGCGAGGGGCGAAGCCCCGCGGCAATCCAGCGCGGTGCCGTCAGTCGCGGCGGCGGCGGGCGCCCTGGCGGCCGATGACGAGGCCGATCACGCCCAGCGCGAACAGCGCGAGGTCGGTCGGTTCGGGCACCGCCGTGCTGGTCTGCGCAAACGCCGGAGTGGCTGCCGAAAGCAGGACGAGGACCAGGAAGGTTCGGGCAAAGCGCATCACGGAAATGTTAATGCACTTCGCGTGCCACGAATGGAAATCGGCGCGATTCCGCGCGTTTATGCGGTTAACGCGAAGCCGGACATGAGGCGTCTTGTAAACCCCGCCGACAGCAAAATCCGAATCGGATCAGGCCCTTGCCGGAAGCCCCGCGGCGCGCAGCGCGGCATGCGCCTCGGCAACCGAATGCTGGCCGAAGTGAAAGATCGAGGCGGCGAGCACCGCGCTGGCATGCCCCTTGGTGACCCCCTCGACGAGGTGGTCGAGGTTGCCGACCCCGCCGCTGGCGATCACCGGCACCGGCACCGCATCGGCAATCGTGCGGGTGAGTTCGAGGTCATAGCCGGCCTTGGTCCCGTCCCCGTCCATCGAGGTGACGAGCAGTTCGCCCGCGCCGAGCCGGGCCAGCCGCACCGCGTGCTCCAATGCGTCGATCCCGGTGCCCTTGCGCCCGCCGTGAGTGAAGATCTCCCACTTGCCGGGCGCCACCCGCCGCGCATCGACCGAGCCGACGACGCACTGGCTGCCGAACTTCTCGGCGATATCGCCGACCAGCTCGGGCCGCGCGACTGCCGCGGAGTTGACCGCGACCTTGTCCGCCCCCGCGAGCAGCAGCGCCCGCGCGTCCTCCACCGCCCGCACCCCGCCGCCGACGGTCAGCGGCATGAAACAGACCTCGGCCGTCCGCGCGACGACGTCGAGCAGCGTCCCGCGCCCTTCGTGGCTGGCGGAAATGTCGAGGAAGCACAATTCGTCCGCCCCGGCCGCGTCATAGGCGCGCGCCTGCTCGACCGGGTCGCCGGCGTCCTTGAGGTCGACGAAGTTGACGCCCTTGACCACGCGCCCGTCGGCGACGTCGAGACAGGGAATGACACGAACGCGGACGGTCACGCCCGCTCCGCAATCGCGATCGCCGCCGCGAGATCCAGCCGCCCCTCGAACAGCGCGCGCCCGGTGATCACGCCTTCGATCCCGTCGGCCTCATGCACCTTGAGCATGTGGATGTCGTCGAGCCCCTTGACCCCGCCGCTGGCGATGACCGGGATATCCACCTGCCGGGCAAGGTCCACGGTCGCGTCGATGTTGACGCCCTTCAGCAGCCCGTCGCGGCCGATGTCGGTGAATAGCAGGCTGGCGACACCGGCATCCTCGAAGCGGCGGGCGAGATCGACCACGGCGACGTCGGAGACGTCGGCCCAGCCCTCGGTCGCGACCATCCCATCGCGGGCGTCCACCGCGACGACAATGCCGCCGGGAAACTCCTTCGCCATGTCCTTGACGAACTGAGGGTCCTTGAGCGCCGCGGTGCCCATGACCACGCGAGAAACGCCGAGATCGAACCACCCCTCAACCGCCTCGCGGCTGCGGATCCCGCCGCCCAGCTGGACGTGGCCGGTGAAGCTTTGGAGGATGCCCTCGACCGCCTCGCGGTTTTCGGCCCGGCCCGCGAACGAACCGTCGAGATCGACGACGTGGAGGAACTGCGAGCCCTGCGCCGCGAACAGGCTGGCCTGGTGCGCCGGGTCGTCGCCATAGACGGTGGCGCGGGCCATGTCCCCTTCGGCGAGGCGGACGACCTGGCCGCCCTTGAGGTCGATTGCGGGAAAGACGATCATCGTGGGCGCGCGCCTAGCACCGGACGGCCTGTCTGCAAAGGCGGATGGGACAGGTGCTTTCAGCCAGCTGCTAGCTAACGTCGTCCCGGGCTCGACCCCGGACCGCTGCGAGCACGGTGCAAGGCTGCCAGCGGTCCCGGAGCAAGTCCGTGACGACGCCGCGTACCCGCATGAGCGACCCGGATAAGTATTTCCCCTCAGCCCCACGCCCCCGCCCCGCTAACCGTGCCCGCCTATCCTCTGCCCATGAACGCGCCCGTTCGTCTCCCCGGTGATGGCAAGGTCGGACGCCGCGGCTCGCCCCGGCTGCGGCTGCACGTGCCCGCGGAACTCGTGCTGGTCGACGGGCAGACCCCGTGCCTGCTCGACGATATCTCGCGCACCGGGGCCTCGCTGAGCGTTCCGCGCGCGGTGTTCCGCGGGACCGACGGCCTGCTCCGCTGCGGCGGGCTGGAGCTGTTCGGGGCTATCGTCTGGACGCGCCACGGCCGCTGCGGTCTCGCCTTCGACGAGCCGCTCCCCGAAGCGGTCGTGCTGGCGCTCAGGACCATCGAGGACACCCTCCACCGCGCCGAAATCGAGGCCCGCCGCCGCGCCGCGCGCGACTGGGTCGGCGGCTGAAGCGGCAGAGTTGGCAGCGTGCCGTAGCGTCAACTTGACGTTTACGTAAAAGTTTTCGCTCCGACCCCACGAAGGACTCGATTCCGGCGCGAATCTGCGCCATTTCTGCGGTCATACCGCGCGGAAGCCACGCCGCGGATGGAGCATGAGAGGAGGCTTCGATGGACCTCGAATTCGATGCGAAGGATCTTGCCTTCCAGCAGGAAGTGCGGACCTTCATTGCCGAAAACTACCCCAAGGAACTGCGCGCCAAGCAGGATTCCGGACAGGAGCTCGAGAAGGAGGATTTCCTCTCGTGGCACCGCATCCTCTACAAGCAGGGCTGGATCGCGCCGTCGTGGCCGGTCGAGTACGGTGGCACCGGCTGGACCACCACCCAGAAGTTCATCTGGTCAGAAGAGATCGCCCGCGCCGACTGCGTGCGGATCATGCCGTTCGGCGTGACCATGGTCGGCCCGGTGATCTACACCTTCGGCACCGAAGAGCAGAAGCAGCGGTTCCTGCCCCGCATCCTGTCGGGTGAGGACTGGTGGTGCCAGGGCTATTCCGAGCCGGGCTCGGGCTCCGACCTCGCCTCGCTCTCGACCCGCGCGGTGCGCGACGGCGACGACTACATCGTCAACGGCCAGAAGACCTGGACCACGATGGCCCAGCATGCCGACTGGGGCTTCTTCCTCGTCCGCACCAACCCCGAGGCGAAGCAGCAGGAAGGCATCTCGTTCCTGCTGATCGACATGAAGACGCCCGGGATCACCGTGCGCCCGATCATCACGCTGGGCGGCGAGCACGAGGTCAACGAGGTGTGGCTGGAGGACGTGCGCGTTCCCGTCTCCAACCGCATCTACGAAGAGGACAAGGGCTGGACCTGCGCCAAGTTCCTCCTCGCCCACGAGCGCACCGGCATCGCCGGGGTCGCGGGATCGAAGCGGGGGATCGAGCGGATCAAGCAGTTCGCCCGCGTCGAAGTGCCCGGCGGCGAACCGCTGATCGCCGACCGCAACTTCCGCCGCAAGGTCAGCGAGCTGGAGATGGACCTCACCGCGCTCGAATTCACCGAACTGCGCACGCTGGCTGGCGAAGCCGCGGGCAAGGGCCCGGGGCCGGAAGCCTCGATGCTCAAGGTCATCGGCTCGGAAATCCAGCAGCGGATCACCGAGCTGACGCTGGAGGCGGCGGGCCATTACGGGGCGCCGTGGTTCGGCGGCAGCCGCGGGATCAGCAACGAGACTGGCGTCGGCCCCGACTGGGCGCTGCGCAGCGCGCAGAACTACTTCAACGTGCGCAAGACGACCATTTATGGCGGGTCCAACGAGATCCAGCGCAACATCATCTCGAAGGCGGTGCTGGGGCTCTGAGCCCCGGCACAAAGAACCTTACAAGGGATCGAGGACATGAATTTCGAATACACCGAAACGCAGGTCATGCTGCGCGACACGCTCGCGCGGTTCCTGGCCGACACCTACGACTTCGAGAAGCGCAAGAAGATGGTCGCGAGCGAGGAAGGCCGCGACCCCGGCGTGTGGCGCGCGATCGCCACCGAGCTCGGCCTGACCGGCGCGCCATTCAGCGAAGAGATGGGCGGTCTCGGCGGCGGCGCGGTCGACAACATGGTGATCATGGAGGAACTCGGCAGCGCGATCGCGATCGAGCCGTGGCTCCAGACCGTGGTGATCGGCGGCGGCGCGCTGAAGCACGCGGGCGGACCGCTCGCCGAAGCGGTGATCCCCCAGATCATCGGCGGCGAGGCGCTGATCGCGTTTGCCTATGCCGAGCCGCAGGGCCGCTATGACCTCGCCAACCTGCTGACGACCGCGAAGAAGGACGGCGCGGGCTATGTCCTCAATGGCCACAAGGCCGTGGTCCAGGCCGCGCCGTGGGCGACCCACCTCCTCGTCACGGCCCGCACCGGCGGCGCGCAGAGCGAGCGTTCGGGCGTGGAGATGTTCCTCGTCGAAGCCAATGCGCCGGGCATCTCGCGCCGCGACTATCCGACCGTCGACGGCGGGCGCGCGTCGGAAGTGTACTTCGAGAACGTCGCGATTCCGGGCGACGCGCTGCTGGCCGGCGGCATCGACCTGGTCGAGCGCGTCGTCGACGAAGCCTGCATGGCGATTGCCGCCGAAGCCATCGGGGTGACCCGCAAGCTGCAGGAAGGCACGCTCGAATACGTCAAGCAGCGCCGCCAGTTCGGCCAGCCGATCGGCAAGTTCCAGGTCCTCCAGCACCGCCTGTCGGACATGTTCATGCAGGTCGAGCAGATCGCCTCGATGACCCTGATGGGTACGCTGAAGCTCGATCTTCCGGCGGACGAGCGCAAGGCCGCGGTCAGCCTCGCCAAGGCCAAGGTCGCGCGCTCGGCCAAGTTCGTCGGCCAGAACGCGATCCAGACCCACGGCGGCATCGGCATCACCGAGGAGCTGGCGATCGGCCACTACTTCAAGCGGGCGACGATGATCGAGCACCAGTTCGGCAATGCCGAATGGCACCTCGACCGCTACGAGGCGCTGACGCTGGGGGCGTGAGGTTTCGCCACTGAAGTATCGTCATTGCGAGGAGCGCAGCGACGACGCAATCCTGGGTTCCACGCGGCTCTGGATTGCTTCGGCCTCCGCCTCGCAATGACGAGTTCCTGATTGCCCAGGGTGGCGCGTCAGTCCCCGCTGCGGAAGCCGATGCGCAGCACCCTGGTGCGCTTCTTCACCCAGTTCCACGCGCTGACATTGGCGCCGTTGCGCACGCGGCGCGCCCGTGCGCGGCCGCGCTGGCGCAGGCTCATCACCTCGAGGAACAGCCACACCGCGAGCAGGAACGCGGCCGCGCACAGCACGACCAGCAGCAGAAAAGTCGAATTGCCGTCCACCCTTGGCTCTCCCTGCGCGCGATTCTGCGCGAGCGAGCCTTAGCCTGCAATCTCCAAACAGACCGTTTCGGACTGGGCGGGTTCGCTACCCAGGGCTCGTCATTGCGAGGAGCGCGGCGACGAAGCAATCCAGGCGCGGCGCGTGCGCATGGATTGCCGCGGCCTTCGGCCTAGCAATGACGATGGGGGTGAGGCCGCCGTAGCGGACTTACATCCCGGGGATCTTGAACCCCGGCGGCAGGCCCATCGAGCCTTGCGCCTTCTGCAGCTCGTCGTTCGAGACCGCATCCGCGCGGGTGCGGGCGTCGTTGAAGGCGGCGGCGACGAGATCTTCGAGGATCTGCTTTTCGCTGACGGCGAGCAGGCTCTCGTCGATCGTCACGCCGGTGACGCGGCCCTTGGCGCTGGCGCGGATCTTGACCAGCCCGCCGCCCGAAACGCCTTCGACCTCGAGCGTATCGAGCTTGGCCTGGACTTCGGTCATCTGCTTCTGGATCGTCTCGGCGGCCTGCTGGGCCGCCTTGATCATCTCTTCCATCGATTTCATGCGCGTTTGCTCCAGGGTGTGTCCCGTTCATCGCGGGACTCATCGATCAGTTCCGCGTCGGGGAACGCGGCGAAGGCGGCCTTGACGAGGGGCGAGGCGAGCAGGGCGGCGTGGGCGCTCTGCGCCTCGGCCTCGGCGCGCTCGCGCAGGGACGGCTGGGGATCGCCGACGGCGTGCTCGACCGTCCAGTCCTGCCCGGTCGCGGCGTCCAGCGCCTTGCGGATATCGCCGGCGCAGTCGTCGGAAAAGCCGGGCGCGAACTGATAGCGGAGGAGGCCATCGCGGACCTCGACCGGGCGCACCCAGTCGCGCAGGATCTGCCCGACACGGAGCTGCCCGGCGTCCTCGACCCTGGCGACGAGCGCCGCCCAGTCGACCGCGCGGGCCACGGGCGCCGAGGGGGCCGCGCCGGGCTCCGCCGGGGCGGCGGGGGCATGCGCGACAATCTCTTCCAGCTTCTTCGCCAGCGTCCCGGGATCGGGCAGGTCGGCGGCGTGGAGCACGCGCAGCAGCGCCATCTGCGCCGCGACCAGCGGATCGGGTGCGGTCCGCACTTCGTCGTAGCCCTTGAGCAGTAGCTGCCACAGGCGGTGGAGCTGGCCCGGCGAAAGCCGTTTGGCCCAGTCCTCCAGCACCGCGCGCTCCTCGGCCGAGCGCGCATCCGCGCCGCTTCCGCCGACTTGCGCGACGGTGACCCGGTGGACCAGTTCGAGCTGGGCGCGCATCATCGCCACCGGCTCGACCCCGAGCGCATACTGCGAGGCGACCTCGTCGAGTAGGCCCTTGCCGTCGCCGGCCAGCACCGCGGAAAGCAGGCGCCGCTGCATCGCCTTGTCGGCGAGGCCGAGCATGTCGCGGACCTGTTCGGCGGTGACCTTGCCCCCTCCCGCCATGTCGGCGTGGCTGATCGCCTGGTCGAGGATCGACAGCCCGTCGCGGACCGATCCCTCGGCCGCGGCGGCGACCATGGCCAGCGCCTCGTCCTCCGCCTCGACGCCTTCCTTGGCGCAGATCGCGGCGAAGTGTTCGCGCAAGGTGCCCGACTGGATCCGCCGGAGGTCGAAGCGCTGGCAGCGCGACAGGACCGTGACCGGCAGCTTGTCCACCTCGGTCGTGGCGAACAGGAACTTCACGTGCGCTGGCGGTTCCTCCAGCGTCTTGAGCAGCGCGTTGAACGCGTTGCGCGAGAGCATGTGGACTTCGTCGATGATGTAGATCTTGTAGCGCGCCGAAACCGCCGCATAGCGGACCGCCTCGATGATCTCGCGAACGTCGTCGACGCCGGTGTGGCTGGCGGCGTCCATCTCGATCACGTCGATGTGGCGGCCTTCGGCGATGGCGCGGCAAGGCTCGCATTCGCCGCAGGGAGAGATCGTCGGCCCGCCGTGCCCGTCCGGGCCGATGCAGTTGAGCGCCTTGGAAATGAGCCGCGCAGTCGAGGTCTTGCCGACCCCGCGCACCCCGGTCATCAGGAAGGCATGGGCCAGCCGGTCGCGCCGGATCGCGTTGCCGAGCGTCTGGACCATCGCCTCCTGCCCGATCAGCTCGGCGAATGTCTGCGGCCGGTACTTGCGGGCGAGGACGCGGTAGGGCTGGCTCGGCGCGGCGGCGGGTGCCGCGACAGGAGCCGCGGGGGGCGGCGCAGGCTCTTCCTTCACGACCGGTGCGGCGGGCGCGGGCGCAGGATCGCCGAACATCGACGACTGCCCCGCCGCCTCCAGCTCGGCCGCGGTCGGTGCGTCGTCCTGCTCCTCTTCGCCAGGATCGCCGAACATGTCAGGTGAATCGCCCATCGCATCCTATCTAGGAACTCGGGCGCGCGTTGTCGAAGGGATCGCGGTGATGAGGGTGGAAAAGGAGCCGGCCGACCCGCCGCAACCCGTTGTGGCTGCTTCCTTCCGGACCTGACCAGGTTGGCGGACGCTAGCGTCCGACCGACTCCCGGGCGGGCATATGGCGGGGCGTGACGGGTTTGGCAAGGGCAGCGTCGTCCCGGGCTCGACCCGGGACCGCTGTGAGGCTGGGCGCTTGGCTGCCGGCGGTCCCGGATCAAGTCCGGGACGACGGGATCAACGAAAGTTGTCGGCGTAGCTCTGCAGCTTGAGCCGCTTTGGCGGCGTCGGAATCACGTGCGCCTCGATCCCGTAGCGCGCGGCATAGGCGACCGCCTCGGCCTCCGAGCCGAAGCTCAGCACGACCTGCGCCTGAGTGTCGCCGCTGCCGGCCCAGCCCATCAGCGGGTCGGGGCGCTTGGCCATCGCGGGTTCGAATTCGAGCAGCCAGTCGTCGGTCCGGGCCTTGCCGGACTGCATGGCGTTCTTCGGGCGCTGGAAGATGCGTGCGGACATGGCCTGCGCTTGCACACGAATCGCAGCGGGAATCAAGTCCCCCTCCCGCATGCGGGAGGGGTTAAGGGTGGGCACGGAAGCCGCTGAGGTTCAGTACAGGCTCACCCCCGGCCCCTCCCGCAAGCGGGAGGGGAGCTACCCCCGCCCCCGCTCGAACGCGTTCCTGGTCTTGAGGCTGGGATCCTCCGCCCACGGTTCGTCGGGCCAGCGGTGCCTGGGGTACCGCCCCTTCATGTCCTTGACCACGTCGCGCCACGAGCCGCGCCAGAAGCCGGGGAGGTCGCTGGTCGTCTGGATCGGCTTGCCGCCGGGCGAGGTCAGGCTGAGCAGCAGCGGGCGCGGCGGCTGGCCGATGGTTGGGTGCCGCTCCAGCCCGAACAGCGCCTGGACGCGCAGTTCCACGGCAGGCCCGCCGTCGTGGGCATAGTCGATGGCGTGGCTGGTCCCGGCGGGCGAGCGGAACTCGGCCGGGGCGAGCCGATCGAGCTGCTGGCGCTCGTTCCAGTCGAGCCGGTCCAGCAGTGCCTCGTGCAGCTTGCCGGAAGGCAGCGCCAGATCGCGGCGCCCGCCGAGCAGTGGTTCAAGCCACGAAAGGTCCTCGATCAGCGCCGCTTCGCTCAGCGCCTCGAGCCCGGCGTAGCGCGCGCGTTCGAGGAGGGCCTGAGCCTTGTCGCCCAGCGGCAGGACGGACAGGCCCTTCACCCGCACCGTTTCCACCAGCAGCGCGGCGACCGCCGACGGGTCGGGCTTTGGATCGGGCACGCGCTGGAGGACGATGGCCCCCATCCGCCGCTCGAGCCGCGCCTCGACCCGCCCTTCCGCCTCGTTCCAGCTGAGCGAGTGGCGCTCCTCCAGCCGGTGCGGCAGGAAGCGGGCGATGTCGGCTTCGTCGAGCGCGATCGCCGCCATGATCCGCGCCCCGCTCGCCTGCCCCTGCGCGTCGCCGATCACCAGCCACTGCGCGGTGGCGAGCGGGCTGGCGGGATCGAGCCGGTAGCCGCGCCCGCCCGCCGAGAGCCACTCCTCCCCGCTGGCCGAGCGGCGGCGCGCGACGCGGTCAGGGAAGGCCTCGGCGAGGAGGACGGCGAGAGGCACGCTCCCCACACCCGCCCGTGCTGAGCTTGTCGAAGTACCGCCCTTTTCTGCTCCAGATGAGGAAGGGAAGGACGGTCCTTCGACAGGCTCAGGACGAACGGTGATAGAATTGCGAGCCAGAAGGGCCATGCGCGCCCACCTTGCCGCCAGCTTGCGCGAGGCCTCCGCCCGGCCGCCGCGTTCGCGGTCCCAGCGCTCCAGTCGCCGGGCGAGGTCTTCGCCCGGCCCGCCCAGCCCGCGTTCCTGCAGCAGCAGCGCGAGCTTTGCCGCGTCCTCCGCCGCGCCGCGTTCGGCCGCAAACAGCAGCATGTGGGCGAGCGCCGGCTCCATCGGCAACCTCGCCAGCGCGCGGCCGTGGTCGGTGATCCGGCCCTCGGGATCGAGCGCCCCCAGCGCCGCCAGCTGCCCCCGCGCCGCCGCCAGTGCTGCGGCCGGCGGCGGGTCGAGCCACGCCATCGCGCCGGGATCGCCCGCGCCCCACTGCGCCAGCGTCAGCGCCAGCGGGGCGAGGTCGCTGGTGGTGATCTCGGGCGGGTCGAACGGCGGGCGGCCGGCGTGCGCGGCCTCTTCCCAAAGACGGTAGGCGACGCCCGGACCCTGCCGCGCGGCGCGGCCCGCGCGCTGCGCCGCCGCCGCCTGGCTGGCGCGGTGGGTGACGAGGCGGGTGACGCCCGCGGCCTTGTCGAACTCCGCGCGGCGCGAAAGACCGGCGTCGACCACCACCCGCACCCCGTCGAGGGTCAGCGAGGTCTCGGCGATCGCGGTCGCCAGCACGATCCGCCGCCGCCCCTGCGGATCGCGGCGAATGGCGGCGCGCTGGCCCGCGGGTTCGACCTGCCCGTGGAGCGGCAGCACCAGCGCGTTCGGCAGTCGCTCGGCGAGCAGCGCGGCGGTCCGCTCGATGTCGCGCACGCCGGGGAGGAAGGCGAGCACGTCGCCCTCTTCCTCGCGCCAGGCCTGCTGGATCGCGCTGGCCATCGCCTGTTCGAGCCGCTGGTCGGGCCGCGCCCCCAGCCAGCGCAGCGCGAGGGGGAAGGCCTTGCCCTCGCTCTCGACGACCGGGGCATCCCCCAGCAGCCGGGCGAACCGCGTCCCGTCGATGGTCGCGCTCATCACCACCAGCCGCAGTTCCTCGCGCAGCACCCCCTGCGCCTCGATCGCAAGGGCGAGGCCGAGGTCGGAGTCGAGATGCCGCTCGTGCGCCTCGTCGAACAGCACCGCGCTGACCCCGGCGAGCTCCGGGTCGGCGAGGATGGTCGCCACGAAGATCGCCTCGGTCATCACGAGGATGCGGGTTCTCGCCGAGCGCTTCGTGTCGAGCCGCGTCAGGTAGCCGACGGTCCCGCCCGCGTCCTCGCCCATCAGCTCGGCCATGCGCTCGGCGGCGGCGCGGGCGGCGACGCGGCGGGGGGAGAGGACGATGACGCTGCCGGTGCACCACGGCTCGGCCAGCAGCGCCGGAGCGACTGCGGTGGTCTTGCCCGCGCCCGGCGGGGCGATGAGGACGGCGCTGGTCCGCTCCCGCAGCGCGGCAGTCAGTTCGGGAAGGACGGCGTGGATCGGCAGCCCGGCCACCGGCGGGGTCCTAGAAGCGGCGGGCCACCGCGAACTCGGCGGCCTCGACCATCGCCGCCTTGGCCTCGCTCGCCGGGAACCCGGCGATGGCGTCGATCGCGCGCTGGGCATAGTGGCGGGCGCGCTCGCGGGTGGCGAGAACCGCGTCGTGGCGGCCGATCAAGCGGATGGCGTGGTCGAGATCGTCCGGGCCATTGCGCCGGCCGCTGATCGCCTCGCGCCAGAACCCGCGCTCTTCCTCGCTGCCGCGGGCATAGGCGAGGATCACCGGCAGGGTCATCTTGCCCTCGCGGAAGTCGTCGCCCTGGTCCTTGCCCATTTCGGCGCGGCTGGAATCGTAGTCGATCGCGTCGTCGGCAAGCTGGAACGCGATGCCGAGGTTGCGGCCATAGGCGTCGAGCGCCAGCTCCTCCGCCTCGCCGCGCTCGGCCACCACCGCGCTGATCCGGCAGGCGGCGGCAAACAGCGCCGCGGTCTTGGCGTTGATGATCGAGAGGTAGCGTTCCTCGCTGGTCTCGATCTGGCGCTGGGCAACCAGCTGGTCGACTTCGCCCTCGGAAATCACCGAACTGGCACCCGAAAGGATCTTCAGCACCTTGAGGCTGCCATCCTCGACCATCAGTTCGAACGCGCGGGTAAACAGGAAGTCGCCGACCAGCACCGTCGCCGGATTGCCGAACACGACGTTGGCGGTCTGCTTGCCGCGGCGGGTGTCGGACCCGTCGACCACATCGTCGTGAAGCAGCGTGGCGGTGTGGATGAACTCGACCGTGGCGGCGAGCTTGTGATGGCGATTGCCCGGATAATCGAGCAGCGCCGCGCTTGCCAGGGTGAGCATCGGGCGCATCCGCTTGCCGCCGCCGGCGATCAGGTGGCCGGCGAGCGCCGGGATCAGCGGGATGCGCGACTGCATCCGGTCGAGGATCACCTGGTTGACGCTGTTCATGCCGTTGGCGACCAGCGCCATCAGCGGTTCGAGCGACGGCTCCTTGCGAGGGCCGAGATGGTGGACGGTCGCGGACATCCTCGCAGCCTCTGGGCGAGCGGCGGCGGCTTGGCAAGGGTCAAGTTGCGCGCTAGCGGAGCCGGAGCAAGCGGGAGTAGGGCATGACGGGGCAGACGAGCGGTGCGGGCGAGGATCCGGTGCTGGCCGGCTATCGCCAGTCGATCGACAACATCGACGCGGCGATGATCCACATCCTCGCCGAACGCTTCCGCATCACCCAGGCGGTCGGCGCGTACAAGGCCGAAAAGCAGCTCCCCGCAAGCGACCCGGGCCGCGAGGAACGCCAGATCGCCCGGCTGCGCGGGCTTGCCGAAGAGGCAAAGCTCGATCCGGAGTTCTCGGAAAAGTTCCTCCGCTTCATCATCGACGAGGTGATCCGGCACCATATCCGGGCGCAGGGACAAGGCTGAGGCGCGTAGTCCCGGGCTGGACCCGGGACCGCTGTGAGGCTGGGTGCTGTGGCGGTATGCCCACCCCTAACCCCTCCCGCCTGCGGGAGGGGAACTGGTCGCGCCAGTCCGAGAGCGAGCGCTCCATTCTCCCCCTCCCGCAGGCGGGGAGCCGCAGGCGTTCGCGAAGCGAACAGCGGGTCGGGGGGTGGGCCTGTCCGCAGATCACCACCCATCATCCGGCAGCGACCCCGGACGTAACGCTAGGCTGAAACCATCGAATCGCGCGGCCGGCCGCGGCGCCATGTGCCGCGGGAGGGGCGGTGTCTGTACGCATCGCGAACGGCGCAAGGGGAGCAGACGCCCGGTGCGCTCGGCCTG
>NZ_JBYSYP010000022.1:0-26121 GCF_058783565.1 Novosphingobium sp. FW305-C-111 | reverse complement strand
AACCATCGAAATGAGGGGTCCCTTTTAGACGCCGATCACCCCGCTAACGGGGTCCTTTTTGCACGCCGATCCACAGCACTGGTTCACAGGCGGCAGGCATGTCAGGCAGCTGACGCCGGTAGGCCGAGATAAGTGAAGGCGACGCATCGATCCCCCAGACAGAGAAGCCATCGTCTACCAATGCTTGGGCAATTGGCACGCCGGACCCGCACCCTATATCGAGTATAGCGGCTGATGAAGGCAGACTGTCCCGCGCCCAAGATCGGACTAATGTCACACCGATCTCCGAACGGATAGCCATGAACCGCTCAGCGACGGCATCCCAGCCAGCGGAATGGTCGGTCGTCATGTTGTGCCTCCCCGATCAGTCAGTGTTATTAGAGTATCAGCGATTTGCCTGCGCCATTCCTAAAACTATCATCTTCGGGAAAGCAGGGAATTGTAACGGGAGTTGGATGACTCCCGCCATACGCGGGCATCACCATCCCAATTCCGCGTGCGATCCCAAGCGCACAAGCTGAAAGGTTTCATCGTCAGGCGTAATATGGCAATCCCGGTGGTCGTGCCAGTCGCTGTTCAGCGCATGGTCGCGGTGGCGCGGCGCCAATGGCTCGTCATGCGCCAGCGCCTCGATGACGGGATCACGGCAGCGTCCTGCCGATCAGGTCAGGCATCTTCGGGTTCGGCGGCAAGAGCAAAGTGTCGGTATTCGCTTGGCGGCATGCCGCGGGCGGCTCGGAACTTGCGTGAGAAGTGGGCGCCGTTGGCAAAGCCACATTGCAGGGCGACTTCCTTGATGCTCAATCGACGGCCATATGGCCCCAGCATCCGCATGGCCAGATCGATCCGCATGCCATCCAACTCACGCCGGAACGAGGTGTCGGCTTTGGCAAGCAGGAGATTTAGGTAACTTCTCGAGATGCCCACGTCATTCGCGATCTCCCTGGGCGACAAGCCTTCCTCGTTCAATCTTTCGCGCATCGCCTGGCGGATCCGTGTGAGCGTTTTTGCCTGGTGATGCGAAATATCCGAAATCGAAGGACCGATTGCGAGGCGAACGAGGCTTACGATCTGCTCGGCGAACTGCGAGGCCGGCTGCAGGCTCAGATGGTCCCGGCCGGAGGCCTGCAGGGCGCCGATATAGGCAGCCAGTGCCTTGGACCAGTGGCCCTCGGCATCGATCTTGCGCGCGCTTACATCCTCGACATTGGGGATTTGGCTCGTAAGGAACCGACGTGGAATTCTGAAAGTCTGGACCGCAATGGGGTCGTTGAAGAGATAGCTGAATGGCGAAGCGCTATCGCTGAGGAACATGTCCCCTGGCCCAACGATATCCTCACGGCCAAATTGATAGAATTTGAGATAACCGCTTTTGATCGTGTTAATCAGAATATCGTTACAGCTGTCATCGACGATATATTCTGGGGTGCGCTCAAAAGTATGGGGAGAAACCTTTATGTCGAGCAGGTCGAATTCATCGAATGAATGCCTTTCGATCCGACCGAGAAAATCATCTTGCGCCCGGGAATGAATGTTGACCCGGCAAAATGTGGCTAGCACCGCGTCCTGCCAGAAATTCAGGTTCGCGTGTCGCTCCTCCCCGGGAGTCTCCCATATGCTCCGATGGTCTTTCATCGATTGCTCCCGCCAGACTTCTTTCCTCATGGAAGGCGTCTTGTGCTCGTTGCGCCCCACAGCCTCACAGCCTCGTGCAATCAAGCTGAAGCCTCGGGGCCGTAAGGCGTGACCATAGCATATATCGGCAAAGGGTCCTAAGCGAGCCGGCATAATGCGCTATGGAGCGCGCAAGCTGACCCTCTGCCTCCCGGCAGTTCCGAAACATCAGGCTGCCGGGTTGATTTGGCTTTCCGGTGCACGCGCGCTCAGATTGCGCGACTGCATGATCTCGGCAACGATCGAAACGGCGATTTCCCAAGGCGTCTTCCCGCAACCAGCGATACCGATTGGCGCGTGGATCCGGGTTAGGTCATGTTCGCCGAAACCCGCTTTTATCAATCGGTCACGTCTCGATCCGATTCTTGAGCGGGCCCCGAGGACACCGATATACCCGGCGCTGGAGCGCAGGGCCGAAGTTACGACATCGTCGTCGACGACATCGTCGTGCGTGACCGAAACCACAGCGGTCCAGGGATCCGGGCTCATCGCGTGCAACGTGGCCGCAGGAGCGGTTCTCAGATAGGTCAACCCGCCGATTGGAGGCGTGGTCCCAGGTCCGTTTCCGCGAATCAGATAGGTTTCGAAACCCGCATCGGAAGCCAACTTTGCCAGAGCCAGTGCGGTCGGATCTCCGCCGACAACGACTAGGCGACTTTTGGGGTCGTAGCGAAGGCTATATTTCGTCCCATCCGCGGCCCAGGTGGGGCAATCGGGGGGAGCTGGTTCGACTGTGCGGGCATAGCCGTCACTACGCCACAGAGCGGGTATTCGAGCTACCTCAAGGCGCAGCAATTCGGCGACCGCGGGTTCCTCGGAATCGATGGATTCGAGGAGGATTTCTATGGTTCCGCCACAAAGAAGCCTGATGTCGATCCAGGGGCTTCCCTGTCCGTAAAGCAGTGTCTTGGGAGTGCGATCGCGGAGCACTTCAGCGGCATGGTTGGCCACATCCGCTTCCAGGCATCCTCCGGAAAAATAGCCGCCGGCCCGATCCTGATCGAACACCATCTGTGTTCCTGCTGGACGCGGCGAAGAGCCGACGAGGCGTGTGATCGTTCCCAGGACGACATTGCGATGCTGCCGGCGGGCGCTCTCAAGGCACGGGCGGATATCGGAAATCCAACCGAAGGTAGGCCAATCATTGCCCTCAAGCTGCATGCGCCCCTCCCCGTGCCAAGGATTCACGCGCTATACTTCTTGGTCCTTTGACAGCCGATGGCTGCTTGTATCGGTCCCTCCAAAGCCCTCTGCTTGACGCAGCCCAACGCCGCCATCGCAGGAGCCCCCTATGATATGCTCGGCCGCTTGGACCGGTGATGGGGGAGCTATGAAGAGCATGGGTACGAACGGTGCGCAACGATGTGATCGCGCCCGCCGCTGAAGCTGGGGCAAACTCGGCGGATGGAATTCCCCACTTTTCTATGAAAACCCCATCTTGTCCGATCGATAAAACAGCATTGGCATCCGCCTGATCCACTCGATTACACTCTTTTGAACGCCATGGCGATCGCATCGCCGCGCTCTGGAATGCTGGTCCACCGATCGAAGCGAGCAGTTGCTTCTTTTTCCGGTTTCCGTCTCCATTTCGCGGCTGAAAACGATCGAGCGAAAGGCCAACCTTCTTGTAAACGGTTCTATATCGAAGTATGTTGTGAAGAGCAAGAATTAGGCATGCGGCGGACAATTCCTTCCGGTCTTTAGCCGGTGGTCAAGCCGTTGGCATTACGCTGCCATTCCACAGTAGTTGGGGGGATTTCCTTGTCGCAAGAGGTTGGTTCGCTGCAGGCTCGTCCGAGGGTCCTGGCGACATATGCAATGCCCGCCAGGGTTGTCGGGGAAATTCAATCTTTCGCCGATCTTTCGATCCTTCCCGGTGAGTCCGCTCCTGAGCGCGTTCTTGAGAATTGCAACGGTTTTGACGCTCTCATCTGCACCTTGATGAACAAGGTGACCGCGGATTTTATCGATCGGTTACCCCCTTCCATCCGGCTTGTAGCGACTTACTCCGTGGGTATCGACCATATCGATCTCAGGGCGCTGCAAGCTCGGAGAATAGCATTGGTGAACACGCCCGACGTGCTCACCGAAGCCACGGCGGACATAGCCTGGCTCCTCCTCCTCGGAGCGGCCAGGCGCGCAAGCGAAGCGGAGGCTTTGTTGCGGTCGGGGATGTGGACCGGTTGGGAACCGAACCAGCTCGTCGGTACGGATATTCACGGCTCGACCTTGGGTATTCTCGGTTTTGGCCGGATCGGCCGCGCGGTCGCTCGCCGAGCGGCAGGGTTTGGCATGAACATACTGACCTCGGTCCGTTCATCGTCCGCGGGTGATCCACCCCCTCCCGGGACGATCATTTGTTCATCGATGGAGGAAGTCCTGGCTGGCAGCGATTTTCTATCTTTGCATTTGCCATTGACCGAGGAGACGCAAAACTGGCTCAATGCAGAGCGCATAGCTTCGATGAAATCTGGTGCGATCGTGATCAACACGGCACGGGGAGGGTTGATCGATGAAACAGCCCTGATTGCGGCGTTGCAATCCGGCAAGCTCGGCGGCGCCGGGCTCGACGTTTTTGTCGGCGAGCCCGATATTCGCCGCGATCTTGTAGAGGCACCTAACACCTTCCTCCTGCCGCATCTCGGAAGTGCGACGAGACGCGCAAGGGAAGGTATGGGCTTAAGCTTGGCGCGCGATATCGCCGCTTTCTTTGCCGGCCGGCCGGTCGAAAATGGCGTAGGTGTCTCGAAATGAGCGCGCTCGTTGATCTCGAGGCGAGGCAAAGGGTACAGCTTGATGCTCTCCTGTCGACAGCATTGAACGCTGCCGGCGTCGAAGGCAAGCTTGAGCGCTTTCTCCCCTCAGTTCCTCTCGGTCGAACCGTCGTCATCGGAGGGGGCAAGGCCGCGGCAGCGATGGCGAATGAGCTTGCCAGACTTTGGCCGGCCCCGCTTTCCGGCGCCGTCGTTGTGCCTTACGGCCATCAATCGCCTTCCTATTCCGGTCCAATTCAGATTTTGGAGGCTGGTCACCCGGTTCCCGACGGGAACAGCGTGGTGGCTGCGGACCGCATGATGGAGTTGGTCAAAGATCTTTCTCACGATGATCTCGTCATCGCGCTGATGTCTGGCGGGGCTTCGGCGCTTCTTGTCGGCTTGCCCGAAGGCGTCAGCCTTGAAGATAAGCAAGGACTGAACAAGGCCTTGCTGAAAAGCGGGGCAACAATTTCCGAAATCAATGCGGTGCGCAAGCAGATTTCCACGGTGAAGGGCGGCCGACTGGCGCATGCGGTAGGTAAGGCGCGCCTGCTCACTCTTGCCGTCTCAGACATACCGGGAGACGACATTCGCAAGATCGGGTCTGGTCCGACGATTGCCAATGCGGCGGAAGCCGTTGCGGCGACACCGATTCTCGAGCGATATGGCATAGATGTTCCGGAATCCATCAACCGGCACCTGCGGAAGGGTTTGGATAATCCCTCACCTGACGATCGATCAAGACGGGCAGGTGATAGTGCGTTCCTGATCGTCAAGCCGGGCGATATTCTCATTGCAGCAGCCCGGTGCGCCGAAAGCGTCGGCTACAAGCCGATCATTCTGGGGGATGACCTGGAGGGGGAGGCGCGTGAATTGGGTTCCGCGCATGCAAAGCTGGCGCTCGAAACGCTTCGAGCGGGGCGTAGGGCATGCATTCTGTCCGGCGGAGAGACGAGCGTGACCGTCTCCGGCCGAGGCAGAGGAGGCAGGAACAGCGAATATCTTCTGGGCTTTGTGCTGGCGACAGCGGGGCAGGAAGGGATTGCGGCGCTGGCAGTCGATACCGATGGCCTGGATGGCGCCGGCGACAATGCGGGAGCTGTTGCGTTCGCGTCGACCTTGACGCGCGCTGCCGGGAAGAAACTGGATGCTGCGGCCTATTTGCGCCGCAACGATTCCTATAGCTTCTTCGCTGCGCTGGACGATCTCGTCGTAACAGGACCCACATGCACGAACGTCAACGATTTCCGGGCCATTCTCATCGATCCGGTGATTGATCGCTAAGCTTGGTCGGTAGTCTGGTTAAACCATCGTGCCTCTGATTCCATTGACTTTGTGCGGCCGCCAACGCTGCCGGTGTGTCCAGGTCAAAGTGAATACCGGGATCGTCAATATGGATGGGAACGACAGACGCGCGATATTTTTCGAGAAGTGAGCGTGCGCCAGTATCACCTGAGAGATTCAGCAGCGCGGGGAAAAAATCAGAACCCCATGTGATCGGATTCCCCCTTCGCCCATCGCTTATAGGAACCAAAATCGTCGATGGGGTCGCTTGCTGAGCCATCCTTTGCAAGAGGCTTGCCGGGACAAATGGCATGTCGCCCAGACAAATGATCGCAGCACGCGTATCTTGCGGCAGCGCGGAGATCCCAGCGATCAATGAATGGGCCATTCCCCGACGGGCGTCGGAAGCTCGGGTCTGGCATAGTTCGCGCTTCCCAAGGATATCCCTGAGTTCAGCGGCATCCGCGTCCGTTACGATATGAGGCGGCGGTAAACCCGCCTGTTCGATTGTATCGACGATATGCGCCAGCACTGGCCGTCCGCCCAGATTGGTCCGGAGCTTGTCGAAGCCCATCCGGCTCGAACGGCCGGCGGCCAGCACTATCGGTCGCACGCACATGTGCATTCGTCTTTAGTAATTGCCGGAGAGCACGTCATGCGCCCAGCGGTTGGATAGGTTCGTATAGGGGTGCGCTACCCTTTCCGATCATACTCCCGTCCCATTCCCGCACAGCCATCTCCAATCCTCCCCACCATTTCCGCGACTGGCGGTTCATGTGTTCAGATGGCGTTAGTGGATATTTGCACCATCGTCGATCATGCCGCCCGTCGGCTGGATGGTAAGGAGTGTTATCAAAGCAAAGATGACGCAGGCCAGGCCGAGAAGGGCAAAGTACCACCAGATACCATTGGCCAGTAAAGAGAAGTAAATTGCGGGTACGAAGAACGCGGCGGCAGAGCCGCTCTGGACGACAACACCGTTAGCCAGGCCAACAATAGCGGTGTTCTTGAGAACGCGTGGAATCATGATCATGACCACCGCCACCATCGTACCAGGCGTGGCGAAACCCCAGACCATCAAGCTCACAATCGTTAAGGTTACGCTCGATTGAGGCAGGAAAAGAGAGATGCTCGCCATACAGGCTAAGACGGATATGGTTGCGGCAACGAGCTTGAACGAGTGACCGCGGGAGAGAAGAAAGCCGGTCAATATCCCTCCGCAGATACTGGCGATATTCGAGATCGCTACGGCAGCAGATCCCATGGATACGGAAACACCAAGAGTCTTGGCCATGTATTGAGGCATGACGATATTGACGCCAAAACCAGCGATGGTGAGTATCGCGAATGCGGCCGCCAACCGGAGTACGCCCGATTCTCCGATCACCGCCCGCAAGGCGTCGTCGTTGCCAGCGGTTCCGCGGGACGTCTGTCCAGGCACCGGGAGCAAGCCGACGGAAAGGGCAAGGCCGGCTGCCGCCGCACCATGAATGACGAATGGCAGACGCCAGTGTTCGGTTGCGGAGAATGGAGCGGCAAGGAGCAGACCGGCGCTTATGCCTGCGGCGAAATAGGTCGACCAGAGCGCCATGGCCCCGGTTTGCCGTTTTCCCGATGTAGTCATGATGAGGAGCGAAGGAGCGGCAGCGGTGATCGCTACAAAGCCGATACCTTCGATCAGACGTGCCGCTTCGATCAGGCCCAAGCTGTCGCTTATGTAGCAAATGGCGTTTGCGATCACGATGAGCACACATGCGCCAGCGAGCATGGGCCGAGCACCGTACCTATCGACTGCTGACCCGCCCAGGGTTGAGCCGAGTGTGGGAGCAATGAACAGGAGACCGATAATCCAGCCGATCTCCTGCGGAGAAGAGCCGAGCGCCTTGCCCATATCCGCTGCGATCGGCGCCATCTTGCCGGCGGACGCTATGGCAAGCAGACCGTAACAATAGACAAGAAAGATTGAGCCCCAGCCTGCGCTTTCGGCTTTCGATGTCGTGACGGTCATAAGGTATCCCCCTCTATGCCCGCCCTCCGTCTGCGTGAACTCAACTGCGGAACCGCCGCAGCCTGGTTCAGACTGGTTGGCGGCTATCGATCTCCATGCCAATGAAGCGCATGCCCCCGTTTCGACGGTGACAGCATCCATGCTTTAATCATGCCAGTAGAGTCTGGCCGGGTTGTCCACGAGCAGGCGATGTTGCAACTCAGGCGTCGGTGCGATGCGGGGGATCATATCGACCAGCGCGCCATCGTCCGAAATTGCATCTTGCATGTTCGGGTGCGGCCAGTCGGTGCCCCACAGGACGCGATCCGGATAGTCTTCGACAAGGGGGCGCACGGCCTGTGCGAAAGCATCCCATGGCGGGCCGCTGCCATCGAGGCGGTCGGGACAGGTCACCTTGGTCCAGATATCGTCGCGGCTGTCGAGGAGTGCCCGGAAGACACGCATATCCGGTCCATCCGGTCCTTGCGTGACATCGGGCCGCCCCATATGGTCGACGACGATCAGCGTAGGGATGGCGTCGAGGAACGAACGGAGTTCTTCCAGGATATCCGCCTCGAAATAGACGACGACATGCCAGCCGAGGCCCTGGATGCGACGGGCGACCTCAAGGAATTTGTCCTTGGGCGCATCGTCGACCAACCGTTTCAGGAAGTTGAACCGCACGCCGCGAATGCCGCCTTGGTGCAGGTTTTCAAGTTCGGCATCGCTGATGGCTGGATCGACAACCGCTACCCCGCGCGCGCGTCCATCGGATTTTGCGATTGCATCCAGCGTCGCACTGTTGTCCGTGCCGTGGCAACTGGCCTGCACGATGACGTTGCGGGAGAAACCGAGCCTGTCGCGCAACGCGAACAACATGTCCGGCCCGGCATCTTCGGGAAGATATTTGGCCTTCGCGCTGAAGGGGAACTGCGCCATCGGTCCGAAGACATGGCAGTGCGCATCGACCGCGCCGGCGGGTGGTACAAACCGCGGGCGTGAGGGATCGGCGTGCCAGCTTACGATACGACTCATGCGAAAATCTCTCCATCCATAAGCTTGCGCGCGGTACGCAAGATGGCGGCGCTGGTGACCTGGCCGTCTGCATCCGTCTCCATGACGCAGCTCATCTCGCCGGTAGGATGCTCCACCGACAGGGTCTTGCGGGCACCGCCTGGGATTGACGCGACCTGCGCGGCGGGCGATCCCTCGATCAAGCAGGCGGTGGCGACGCTGACCGCGCCGAGAACACCGATCGAGGCATGTGCGCGGTGGGGGATGAAGCTGCGTACCGTGACGGCGCCTCCGTCGCGCGGTGGTGCAACCAGCATCATCTTGGGTACGGATTTCTCGCGCACGTCGCCGAGGTTCATTCGTTCGCCGACGGCAAGGCGGATCGCCTCGATCCGTGCCTTGAGATCGCTGGCGCCGTCCAGCTCGTCACGACTCTCGTAGCCGGCCGCACCGACGTCTTCGGCCTTCATCACGACGCAGGGCATGCCGTTGTCGATCAACGTGACCGGCACGCCGTTCACGATGTCACAGGCATTTCCGGTAGGCAGCAGCGCGCCGCAGGATGAGCCTGCCGTTTCGCGGAACTCTAGCGGGATCGGAGCCGCCGTGCCCGGTACGCCGTCGATCCTTGCCGCCCCGTCATAGCGCACGCGCCCTGACGGTGTTTCGATTGTCGCCACGGCAATCTGGCCGGTGTTCATCATGTAGATGGTGACACGCGTCTCGCTGTCCTGTGCCGGCACCAATCCGCGTTCGATCGCGAACGGACCGACGCCGGCCAGGATATTGCCGCAATTTTGTGCATCGGTAACGATAGGCTTGTCGACGAATACCTGAAGAAACAGATAGTCGACATCGATGCCGGGACGCTCGGATTTCGAGATCACGGCCACCTTGCTTGTCAAGGGATCCGACCCGCCCATCCCGTCGATCTGGCGGGGATCGGGCGATCCCATCGCGCGGAGCAGGAAGGCGTCGCGTGCCGCGATATCGGCAGGGAGGTCATCTTTGAGGAAATAGCCCCCTTTGGATGTGCCGCCACGCATCCACATGACGCGGGTGGGGTCAGACATATTTCAGGCCCATTTCGGCGAGGCGGCCACGCATATCGTAAATGTCGAGGCCGAGTTCCCCGGCAGCGAGCCGTTGACGCTTCGTTTCCTCATTGGCTTCGCGTGCCTGGGCCTTTGCCAACACGTCGGCGGCGCGTTCGCGCTCGACCACACAGACCCCATCGTCATCTGCAATGATCACGTCACCGGGACGGATCACGGCGTCTGCGCAAACGACGGGGACATTGACCGATCCCAGCGTCGCCTTCACCGTACCCTGTGCGAAGATGGCCTTCGACCAGACAGGAAAGCCCATGGCCGTCAGATCGCGCACGTCACGTACCCCCGCATCGATTACCAGCCCCCGGCAACCCCGTGCCATCGCCGAGGTGGCGAGAAGGTCTCCGAAATAGCCGTCTTCGCAAGGCGAGGTGGGGGCGAGCACGAGAATGTCGCCGGGCTGCAGCTGCTCGATGGCGACATGCACCATCCAGTTGTCCCCGGGAGGCGCGGAGATGGTGACCGCCGAGCCCGCGATACGGGCGCCTGCATAGATCGGGCGCATGCGGGAGGCGAGCAGCCCTGTGCGGCCTTGCGCTTCATGGACCGTCGCAACGCCGCAAGAGGCGAGGGCGTCGATTACCGGCGCTTCCGCTCGCTCGATAGATTGGACGACTAAACCCGACACAACGCTCTCCTTGGCAACGATAACTGGGAGAATGCGCGCCGTTCCGTCCTTGCAGCAAATCCGTTCTTTGCCCGATGAATAAGAATTTGCTAATCGTGCAGCATGGAACGGCTGGACGTGAATCTGCGGCATCTGCGCGCCTTTCTGGCGATCATGGAAAGTGGAAGCGTGACGGCAGCCGCGCGTGAGGTTCACCTTACCCAGCCTGCAGTGACGCAGGGAATCGCCAAGCTGGAGTTGCGGTTCGGGGTGCCGCTTTTCGAACGGCAGCCGCGCCGCATGATCCCCACGGATGAGGCACGAATCCTGGCGCCGCGCGCTACCGCGATCATTCGGCTTCTGGGGCAAACGCGCGCGACGGCGGCGCAGGTTTCCGCTTTTCTCGGCTTATCGCGAGCGGGAAGTTATGCAAATGCTGCGACGGCCATGGGTCTGAGCGAAGCATCGCTGCATCGGGCGGTGAGCGACCTTTCGCTCGCTTTGGGACAGGATCTTGTGAGGCGGCGCGGCAAGGGTGTTGTCCTGACGGCGCGCGGCTTGGCGATGGCGCGCAATTTCCGGCTCGCGCTTGCCGAGCTTCGATCGGCGGATATTGAGCTGGCCGCATTGCGAGGCCACGAAAGAGGGCGCATCACGATCGGAGCGATGCCGCTTTCGCGTGCGCGCCTGTTACCGAGCGCCGTCGCAGCGTTTCATCGCGCGAAGCCGGATATCGATATCGTCATCATGGAGGGCTCCTATGCCGAGCTGACGGGGCCGCTGCGTGACGGCGATATCGATATGATGGTCGGTGCGGCGAGGACAAATATATCGGCAGATATGGCACAGAGAGAACTTTTCGACGATCCGCTCATCATTCTTGCCGGCGCGCACCACCCGCTGGCGCAGGCCCGCCGGCCCCCGACGATTGCGGCGCTCGCGCGGTATCCATGGATCGTGGCCGCGGCTGGTACGCCGTTAAGGGCGCATTGGCAGTCGATGTTCGAGGAGGTCGGCGTTACGCCACCACGCGTGCCGATGGAATGCGGCTCAGTCATGATCGTCCGGCAAATTCTTGTCGAAAGCGATTTCCTCACTCTGCTGTCGCCCGATCAGGTCAGTGTGGAACTGGAGGCGGGGTGGCTCGTGAGAATTGCAGGCCCGGTGCGTCCGATGTCGCGCACCATCGGTTTGACCGTCCGATCGGATTGGCGGCCTACGCCGGCACAGGCTGCTCTGATCGAGGTTATCGAGGAACAGGCCGCAGTGCTGCGCGACGAACACACTTCGTAATTTCTAATGCATTAGGTGCCAATCCGATTGGCGGTGCGTGGACGGTTGCCGCTAATCTCGGCAAATGGATCAGATTGCTGTCGCTTTGATTGGTTTCGGAGAAGCGGGCCGCAGCTTTGCGGAAGCAGGGTCCTGGTCGACTTCGGCGCGTGTCTTCGACGTTTTGACCGATGATCCGGCCAGCGCCGACCGCAAGCGTCGTGAGTATCTGGCAGCTGGCGTTGCGGGAAGCGACACGCTTGCCGATGCGGTGAGCCGCTCGCCGCTGGTGCTTTCGCTGGTGACGGCAGATCAAGCCGTCGTGGCCGCGCGCGCCGCCGCCTCGCTGGTCGCTCCTGCTGCGATGTTCTGTGACATGAACAGCGTGGCGCCTGAAACCAAGCGCATCGCCGCACAAACGATTGAAGCTGCCGGCGGGTGGTATGTGGACGTGGCGGTCATGGCGCCGGTCAATCCCGCCAAGCTCTCCGTACCGCTGTTGCTGAGCGGCGTCAGAGGGAGCGACGCGGCGGCGGCACTGGAGCGGTTGGGTTTCACGAATATCCGGGTAGTGGGCGACAAGGTCGGTCAGGCCTCGGCGATCAAGATGATCCGTTCGGTGATGGTGAAAGGTATCGAAGCCCTCACCGCAGAATGCGTGCTCGCGGCGGAAAGGGCAGGGGTCACGGCTGAAGTGCTCGGCTCGCTCGGCCCCGAATGGGATGCCAAGGCGGACTATAATCTCGACCGGATGATGGTTCATGGCCTGCGCCGCGCCGCCGAGATGGAAGAAGTTGCGCTCACGCTCGAAGGGTTGGGGGCAGCAAGCGGGATGACTCGCGAGGCTGTCGCGCTGCATCGCCGTCTGGGTCGATTGGGGGTCACACCTCCGCCGGAAGGGCTTTCCGCGAAAATCGAGAAAATCACCGATCTGGAATCCAAACTAGTGGGGAGGGTTGACGCCGCATGAGTCTGATTATCGACTGCCATGGTCATTATACCGTGCTGCCCAAGGGGCACGATGCCTGGCGAGAGGAGCAGAAGGCGGCTTTCAAAGCGGGCGTGCCTGCGCCGGCCTATCCGGAGATTTCCGACGATGAAATCCGTGACACCATCGAATCCAACCAGCTTCGCCTGATCAAAGAGCGTGGCGCCGACCTCACGATCTTCTCTCCCCGGGCGTCTGCGATGGCCCCGCATGTCGGTGATGCCGGTGTCGCGAAGGAATGGGCGATCCGCTGCAACGACCTGATCTCGCGCGTGGTCGGCCTTTATCCGGAAACTTTCGTTGGCGTGTGCATGCTGCCGCAATCGCCCGCAGCCGACATGGTGAACAGCATCGCGGAACTGGAACGCTGCGTCGATATGGGATTTATCGGGTGCAATCTGAACCCCGACCCGGGCGGCGGCCATTTCCAGCATCCGCCGCTGACAGACCGTTACTGGTATCCCTTTTACGAGAAGATGGTGGAGCTGGACGTTCCGGCGATGATCCACGTGTCGGGCAGCTGCAATCCCGCGATGCATGCCACGGGCGGATACTACATCGCGGCCGACACGATCGCCTTCATGCAGTTGCTCGAGGGAGATCTGTTCAAGGATTTCCCCACCTTGCGCTTCATCATCCCGCATGGCGGCGGTGCCGTCCCCTATCATTGGGGGCGTTACCGGGGCCTGGCCGACATGCTGAAGAAGCCGGCCCTCGATGCGCATCTGATGAACAACATCTTCTTCGACACCTGCGTCTATCACCAGCCAGGCGTCGACCTGTTGGCCGATGTGATCGACAACAAGAATATCCTGTTCGGTTCGGAAATGGTCGGTGCGGTGCGCGGCATCGATCCTACCACCGGCCATTATTTCGACGATACCAAGCGTTATGTGGACGCGCTCGTGATCAGCGACGCGGAGCGTCATGCGATCTTCGAAGGGAACGCCCGCCGGGTTTTTCCGCGGCTCGATTCCCGATTGAAGGAGAGAGGGCTGTGAGCTTCGTTTCGAAAGCCTTCGTTTCGACTGCTTCCGGTGACAAATATGTCCAGCAGCTCATCAAGCATTGGAGCCACCGGTTCGAGACGTCCTATGCCGATGGAGAAGGCCTAGTCCCCTTTTCTGACGTGGCTTCAGCGAGCTTTACCAGCGATCCGGAGGGTATCCGTATCGTCCTGCGCACATCAGGCGCGGAAGAGGCTGAAACCCTGCGGGGGGTAATCGAGAGCCATCTCGACAGGTTCGCCTTTCGGGAAGCCCCTTTGTCTTATACCTGGGAGGATGGGCGGTGACTGGTCGAACAAGGGATATTCACGCCTATTTGGCCGAGTTCGACGATATCCCCGGCACGCGGGTCTATACGGCAAAACGTGCCCGGCAGGGCTATTGGATGAACCAGTTCGCGATGAGCCTGATGAAAGCCGAAAACCGTGAGCGCTGGAAAGCCGATGAGCGTGCCTATATCGATGAATGGCCGATGACCGAGGATCAGAAGCAGGCCGTTCTGGATCGGGACTATAATCGCTGCCTCGATCTCGGCGGCAATATCTATTTTCTGGCCAAGGTCTTCTCGACGGATGGGCTCAGCTTCCTACAGGCCGTCGGCACGATGACCGGCATGAGCCCCCAGGACTATCAGGCGATGATGATTGCCGGCGGCCGCTCGCCTGAAGGCGTCCGCTCGATTCGGGAGAAAAGGTGATGGCCCGCATTTCCGCCGGCGTCGCGACAAGCCATATTCCCGCGATCGGCGCCACGATCGACAACGGCAAGACGGGCGAGCCTTATTGGGCGCCGGTATTTGCCGGCTATGACTGGTCGAAGCAATGGATCGCCGAAGAAAAGCCCGACGTAGTCATCATTGTCTACAATGACCATGCGTCGGCTTTCGACATGCGGATAATCCCCACTTTCGCGATCGGCTGCGCCGATCGCTACGGTATTTGTGATGAAGGCTGGGGACCGCGGCCGGTGCCGGAGGTGATCGGGCATGCAGACCTTGCTTGGCACATTGCGCAAAGCCTGATCCTGGACGAGTTCGACATGACCATCATCAACGAGATGGACGTCGACCACGGCTTGACCGTTCCGCTCAGTCTCATGTTCGGTCAGCCCGAGGCCTGGCCGGTAAAGGTCATTCCGATTGCCGTGAATGTGGTCACATATCCGCCGCCATCGGGCAACCGGTGCTGGCAATTGGGCGAGGCGATCGCGCGGGCAGTGGCGAGCTTCCCCGAAGATCTCAACGTGCAGGTCTGGGGTACGGGTGGTATGAGCCACCAGTTGCAGGGGCCTCGAGCGGGCCTGATCAATGCGGAATGGGACAACCGCTTCCTCGATTTGATGAGCACAAATGACGGGGAGACGCTTCGTACCATTCCCCATATCGAATATCTGCGCGAGACGGGCTCCGAAGGCATCGAAATGGTGATGTGGCTCATCATGCGCGGGGCGCTGGGCCGCATGGTCAAGCCATTGCATCGGCACTATCACGTCCCGGCGTCCAATACCGCGGTCGGACATCTCATATTGAGGCCGGCTGAGAGTTCGTCATCGGAGGTCTAGTGGACTTCGAAGACCTCAAGGCCAGAGTGATCGAACTGCGTGAGACGCAACAATCGATCGCCTCGGTTGTCCAGGACCAACCGCCTGACTGGCGGAAGGAAGTGGTTCGTTTGAGGCTCGAATTGTCGCGCAAGCTGGGCTTTGTCAGCAATTCTACGAATGACTGGCAAGCGCACGCGAGTGCTTCGGCTGCCTGGTCGCGGTTTCGCAAAAACCTGTCGGTCTTGCGCGCCGCGCTGGCTGAGCATCAAGCTCGCTGGCCGGCGGTGGCGCTAGACGAGAGAGCGACTGATTTTCAGGCGTCTACTCGACGCATACGCAAGGCCTTTGATGACCTCGAGCAGGGGCTCGCTGAACTGCAACTGGCTGCTTCGCGAAGCAACCCAACATAAGGAAATGTCACATATGCGGATTGCACTGGCTGGTGCGGGCGCCTTTGGCGAGAAGCACCTGGATGGCCTCAAGAACATCGATGGCGTGACCGTCACTTCGCTGGTCGGCCGCGAGCTGGAGCCGACCCGGGCGATAGCCGAGAAATACGGTGTCGGCCACGTCACTACAGAACTCGATGAAACGCTTGCCCGCGACGACGTCGATGCGGTCATTCTATGCACGCCTACGCAGATGCACGCTAAGCAAGCTATTGCCTGCATGGAGGCAGGCAAGCATGTCGAGGTAGAGATTCCGCTGGCGGACAGCTGGGCAGACGCGCAAGCGGTCCTGGCCAAGCAGAAGGAAACGGGTCTGGTCTGCATGGTGGGCCACACCCGTCGGTTCAATCCGTCGCACCAATATGTGCACAACAAGATCCGGGCCGGAGAACTGAACGTCCAGCAGATGGACGTCCAGACCTATTTTTTTCGCCGCAAGAACATCAACGCGAAGGGTGAGCCGCGTAGCTGGACGGACCATCTGCTGTGGCATCATGCCGCGCATACGGTGGACCTTTTCGCCTATCAGGCCGGAAAGATCGTCGAGGCACATGCGCTGCAGGGGCCAATCCATGCGGAACTTGGGATCGCGATGGATATGTCGATCCAATTGAAGAGCGAAACCGGCGCTATCTGCACCCTTTCGCTGTCGTTCAATAATGACGGACCGCTCGGCACTTATTTCCGGTATATCTGCGATAACGGCACCTACATCGCGCGCTACGACGACCTGGTGAACGGCAAGGAGGAGCCGATCGACGTTTCCCAGGTGGATGTGTCGATGAACGGCATCGAGTTACAGGATCGTGAGTTCGTCGCGGCCATCCGCGAGGGTCGCGAGCCCAATTCCTCAGTCGCCGGCGTATTCGATTGCTATCGCGTGCTTGGCGAACTGGAAGCGCAGCTTGTCCGCTGATCCCTTCGCGCTACCACAGGCAGGAAGAGCATAGTATGACCGCGACCCTTCCAAAGCGCGCTTTAGGCCCGTTTTCCGTGTCAGCAATTGGTCTTGGCTGCATGAACCTTTCGCATGGGTATCAGCCGCGTCCCGAGGCTGAAGCAGCTGAACGGCTACTGTTACATGCGTTGGATAGAGGCGTCACGTTCTTCGATACGGCTGCTCTCTACGGGTTCGGAGCAAATGAGACGCTGATCGGGCGTGCCTTGGGACATCGCCGCAAGGATTTCGTCCTTGCCAGCAAATGCGCGCTTGGCGAGATCAATGGAAAACGCGGTCTCGACGGTTCGGCGGCGGCGATCACGCAGACATTGGATGAAGCATTGATACGATTGAGGACCGATGTCATCGACCTCTACTATCTTCACCGCCTCGATCCGAAGGTACCGATGGAAGAGTCGGTCGGCGCCCTGTCGCGGGCAGTGGAGGCAGGAAAAATTCGCACGATCGGTTTGTCGGAAGTATCGGCAGAAACGATCCGCGCGGTACATGCGATCCATCCGGTGACAGCTGTCCAGACCGAATATTCGCCCTGGACGCGCAATGTGGAACTTGCCGTACTCGATTGCTGCGAGGAGCTCGGGATTGGCTTTATCGCCTTCTCGCCTCTGGCTCGCGGCTTGTTGGCGGGAAGTGTGGGTACGGCAGGTTTCCAGCAAGGCGACCTGAGAGCCGCGATGCCGCGGTTCCAGGAACCTCATTTGACGCGGAACCTCGGGCTTTATGATCAGATGGCTGGGTTGGCCCGGGCTGCAGATTGCACTCCGGCGCAGCTCTGCCTCGCCTGGCTGCTTTCAAAGCGCGACTTCGTCGTTCCGATCCCCGGGACCACGAACATTGATCATCTCGATGAAATTCTGGATACCCTGTCGTTGACCATCTCCGAGGTCGTGTTTGACCAAGTGGACGCCCTTTTCGCTTTTGGCGCCGTTTCGGGACCTCGTTATTCAAAGGAAGCCCAATCGCAAATTGGTACCGAGATTTGGGAGGGTGAGCCGCTTGCCAGCTAGACTGTTCAGGTGAAACGGGTCGTTCGGGACCGGCGACGCAGGGTCGCGGCCGCAGTTCGCCGGCCGGCCGGTGCCCCGCCCGGTCCGAGGAAGGCTCAGCTTCGGCGCGTCGAAATTCTGGAAGCGGCGAGGCGATTGTTTGTTGAGCGAGGCTATGACGCGACGACGATGGATGACGTTTGCGTTGAAACTGGCCTCGCTAAGGGCACACTTTACCATTATTTTTCAAGTAAGACCGAATTGCGTGCGGCACTTCGGGACAACTTCTGCAACATGATATTGAACCGTGTCAAAAGCAGGATCAGTCTTTGCGAATCCGACGATTTTTTCACGCGGATCGATCTTCTGGTCGAGACGGCGGTGGAAAGTTATCTGGACACGCCCGAGTTGCGGGATGTGATCTTCTTCAGTGGGGATACGCCGCTCAGATCCGTGGCCGTGAACGACGGGCTTGTGGGCTATATCAGCGATCTGCTTTCACAAGGAACGCTGGAGGGCGCATGGTGTGTGGATGATCCCCACGCGCTATCAACGCTGATCTATTATAGCATCCATGCGATCGCAGACGATGCCTTGATGAGCGGTGCGCGACGCCCTCGAAGCGCGGTGCGTGTCTCGAAACTGGTCGCTATCACGCCGGACTAACGCTTCTCATCTGGTTTCGCGCAATCAAGATTCCGCGAGTATCGTCGGGCGTTTACATGCATCAGCTATCAGAATGGATGGCTTCTCATCAAATGAGAGTGTCCATACCGCGAAGGCATCCATCGGCCGGATTTGTTAGGGAATGCCAAACTGGATTTCAGGGAAATAGCAAACGTGAATCTTAGCCTTGCGGAGCCAAAACTGCTCCGGGCGCAAGCTTTTGTCGATGGCGCATGGATCGACGGCGAAGCGCGAATCGACGTCTTGAATCCGGCAGACAGCTCCTTGGTCGGCTCGGTCCCGGATCTCGGGTATCGCGAGGCCGAAGGTGCCGTCGACGCGGCCTATCGTGCCTTGACCGATTGGCGAAAAGCTACAGGCAAGCAGCGGGCCGCGATTTTGCGGCGCTGGTATGATCTGGTGCTCGTCCATACGGATGATCTGGCGCGCCTTCTGACGGCCGAGCAAGGCAAACCGTTGCACGAGGCCAAGGCCGAGGTGGTGTATGCGGCATCGTTCATCGAATGGTTCGCGGAGGAGGCGAAGCGTGTGAACGGAGATGTCTTAGCACCTCATGCGGCCGACCACCGTCTCCTGGTGCGACGCGAACCCGTGGGTGTGGTAGGCGCTGTAACACCCTGGAATTTTCCGCTCGCCATGATCACCCGAAAGGCAGCGCCAGCTCTGGCTGCCGGCTGTACCATGGTGCTGAAGCCGTCGGAATTGACGCCGCTTTCAGCGCTCGCTTTGGCGTGGCTGGCCGACCAGGCCGGAGTGCCGGCGGGAGTTTTCAATATCGTGACCGGTCAGCCCGCGCCGATCGGCGATGTGCTGACGGCTGACAAGCGCGTTCGCAAGTTCACCTTCACTGGTTCGACAGGCGTTGGCAAGATGCTCGCCGCCCGTTGTATGAGCACCGTGAAGAAGGTTTCCCTCGAATTGGGTGGAAACGCGCCGTTCATTGTCTTTGATGATGCGAAACTCGACGATGCGGTTGAAGGCGCAATAGCATCAAAGTTCCGGAATTCAGGTCAGACCTGCGTCTGCACAAATCGCATTCTGGTCCAATCCGGCGTTTATGAAGCCTTTTCCCGGCAGCTGGCGGCACGTGTTCGCGCGCTTGCCGTCGGGCCGGGTCTTTCGACCGGCGCGGATCAGGGGCCATTGATCGATGAACGTGCCGTTGCAAAGGTCGAAAGCCATATCGAAGACGGCGTCAAACATGGTGCCAGGATATTGACCGGAGGGCGACGAGTGCCCGGGGCAGGCCATTTCTTCGAGCCGACCGTTCTCGTAGATGTTTCGCCGGATGCTCTCCTATGTCGGGAGGAAACCTTTGGCCCCCTTGCCGGCCTCGTCCGTTTCCAGACAGAGGATGAGGCGATCAATTTGGCGAATGCCACGGACAGCGGCTTGGCGGCTTATGTATACACGCAATCCCTTGAGCGCAGTTGGAAGGTGAGTGAGGCTCTTGAATATGGGATGGTTGGGCTCAACACCGGCCTGATTTCGACGGAGGTCGCGCCTTTCGGTGGGGTGAAGGAATCCGGTCTCGGGCGGGAAGGATCACGATATGGGATCGATGAGTATCTCAATTTGAAATTCGTCTGTCATCAGATCGGTTAGGACGCATCCGATTCCAAGCGTTTCTTTAGAACTGGATTGTCAAAGAGAAACGGCAAAAAACGAACGCGCTGGCTGTTGATGACAGGCCGTTACTACGGTAGCTGAATCGACCGCGCGATTAAGCTCGTGCGACAGTCGAACAACGTAGTGCGTACGAGCTTATCATGGCGAAGAAGACCGACATTATCAACGAATATGAAGCAGCGGCTGTCGCCTTACGCCACCTATATAGCGTCTGTTCGGCAATCCCGATCTGACGACAGGCCTCGTCGGTGGTCCCGCCTCGCCCGACAATCACATCAACCTCACGCAGCTTCGCGATGATCTGTTCCGGCGTAAATCGCTGACGTCCCATATATTTCTCCATTCCTTTCGCCCGCTCGGGCTCTCTTCAGAAATGGACCAATTTTCTCAAGGCAGACCAATTTTATGAAAATCAATCGACCAGCCGCGCAAAAAGTAACGGCCATACTGCGTCGGCGAACAAAAGATCATGGAGGCGCTCAACCGCCAGTGACGTTCATATGGCGTTCGACAGCCGGCTGTGATCGCGCAATGTCGAACTCGTGGCGGAGTGGCTTGGCGGTCATTACGGCATCCAGCGCCGCGTCGATCGCATCCCGGCCACCAACACGCATCGCATCGCGCAGTTCGATGCGCTGGTCGCGGCCGAGACAACCAAAAATGGTGCCAGTAGCCGATATGCGGATGCGGTTGCAGCCGGCGCAGAAATTGTCGGTGAGGGGCGTAATGAAGCCTATCCGCCGACTGGTTTCGGCAACGTCATAATAGCGCGCCGGTCCGCCGGTTCGGTGGAGCGACGGAATCAGGACATATTCGCGCGCCAGCCGACGTTTCACGAGGTCGAGGGGCAGATAATGATTGGTCCGGTCTTCTTCCACCGCACCCAACGGCATCGTCTCGATCAGCGAGAGATCGAATCCCCGTTCGCCGCACCAGCCAACCATTGTTCCGATTTCATCTTCGTTGAGCGCCTTGAGCGCAACCATGTTGATCTTCACGGCGAGGCCCGCGTCTTGCGCGGCGGCGATCCCGGCCAACACCTGGTCCAGGTCGCCGCGCCGGGTGATCGCCCGGAAGCGCTCGTGGTCGAGGCTGTCGAGGCTGATGTTGAGTCTGCGAATGCCATATCGATGGAGGTCGCGCGCGACTGTGGCGAGCTGGGTAGCGTTGGTTGTCATCGTCAGCTCATCAAGGCCGTTGCCGATGTGTTGGCCGATCGCCTCCACCAACCCGACGATGCCGCGACGGACCAGAGGCTCGCCACCGGTCAGGCGGATGCGTCGCACACCTCGCGCGATCAGGGCATCGGCCAGTTCCGCCAGTTCCTCCAGGGTGAGGAGGTCCTGGCGCGGCAGGAACTCCATGCGCTCGGCCATGCAATAACGGCAGCGCAGGTCGCACCGATCGGTGACGGACAGGCGGACATAAGTGATCGTTCGGCCGAAACGGTCGGTCAGGCTGCGCCAAGGCTTCCCTCTATCGGGAGTTGGAGTGGCCGTGAGGCCTTCCCGTTCAGCCATGGCGCACACGTCCCTCCCTGTTCATGGCCTGTTGCCCCTGATCCAGGGATGATGTGGAGGAGTCATCCTTCGTCAGCAGGCTTCGCAGGCAGCCTATCAAATTCGGCAGCGAGATTGGCTGATATGCGCTCGAGGACCGATCGACAGATTTCAACTTCGCGCGGCTCGATGCCAGCAACAGCGACCTTGTTGATGTCGATCGCGTATTGCATCAGCTCCTTTTCGAGCGCACGGCCATGATCTGTAAGAGTAATCCGCAATTTTCGACGATCATCCTTGTCCTTGGCGCGTTGCACCAGCCCTTGCCGAAGCATGGCGTTTATCATGGCGACCGTCGTATTTTCGGTGACGTTAGTCATGTCGCTCAGATATTTTTGGGTCACCCCGTCCCTGAGCCATAGGACACGAAGATAGTACCAGAAACCGGTTTTGAGTTCGTGCTTGGCCAAATAGGCACTCAAGAGCCGATCGAACCGTCGGTGGCAGCGCCGAACCTGATAGCCCAAACTCAGTTCCGGATCGAGTTTGGGGGCGTGCTTCGACATCTGTTCACTCCTGACGGGTTCAACCGATCCTCCACTCGCACAGACGCCGCACGAACGCATCGCAAAACCGTACCCGGCACCCGAAACCCATATTCCTATGATGGTCCTCGGGATATTAAACGTGTCCCGAGGACCATCATGTGAGCAGTAGACTGGCCTCGTGCAGGATGGTTTCTTAGATGCGGAACTCGGCGAAAGTCTCGGGCGCGAACATCTCTTCTATGGTGAGCTGGCGGGGCGACAGGCCCTGCTCGTGATGGTAACGCGTGAATGTCTCGATGACGTGGCGGTTCTTTTCGATGCCATAGGGCCACCATTCCCTGCCCATCGTAGCAATAGTGTCCTCCACTGCGGCGATCTGCCATGGCAACATCGTTTTCAGCGATGCCGACACCAACAATTGTTCATAGCTCAACCGCTGGGCTTCTACGAATGCCTTGTAAAGCGCCTGAGCAATCCATCGATTCTTCTCATACACGTCTCGCCGGATGGCCACGACATGCATGATCGGGAAGATTCCTGTCTTCGCGAAATAGGCTTTTTCAACGTCCACAAAATTGGGGAAGAGGCGCCGAACCTTGCCCGGCTCCGAATAGAAGGTCGACGGCGCCCGCGCAGTATGCAGCGCATCGATCTCTCCATCCGCCAGCATGCGCTTCAAGGTCTGGGTGGGTCCGATCGGCTCGACCTTGAACTTGTCGGGTAGATTGAGCTTCAGCTTCTCCTCGCGCCCCGGCTCCTCTTCACCACCCGTGACGTAGGTGACCGACGCAGGATCAATGCCATACTCGTCCTGCAGGATGCCGCGGATCCAGACCGGAGCCGTCATCTGATATTCAGGCACGCCGATCCGCTTGCCGACGAGATCCTCGGGCTTTTCGATGCCGCTTTTGGCGGAGACGAAAATGCAGGAGTGGCGGAAGAAGCGCGAAGGAAAGACGGGAATGGCGATGAAGCCAGGATTCTCGCGGCCCAGGGTCACGCAATAGGACGACATCGACAGTTCAGCGACATCGAATTCTCGATTGCGCAGCATGCGGAAGAAGGTTTCCTCGACATCCAGAACCTGAAAGTTGAGGTCGATGCCGTCGGGCCGGACCGCGCCCGTCTGGAGGGCTTCGGTGCGGTCATAGCCCCAACAGGCGAGGGAAAGGCTCAGTCTGGTCATTGTCACGGTTTCTCCGATAGAGTGTCGAGAAGTTGGTTGGGCGCTACGTCCGTATTGCGTCGGCTCGATTCGAGGAGCGCGACGCAACAGGCCATGGTATCAAGTCCCCAGCGCCCGTCATGGATCGGGCGGCGAATGCCTAGGCAACCGCCGACAAACTCGTCGATGACTTCCTTGCGCGGCAGGGCAGGGGGCTCGATCGGCTGGAAATCGCGTTCGGTGTCCCCATAAATTGAGAGCCCCTTGGGCGACAGTTTCAGGTCCGCGCGGTCGCAGCTGACGATGATGAAACCGAAATGCTCATGATGCGGCGCTGGCGTGTCGGCAGCGACAGCCGGGACGCCGTATGTGCGCTTCAGTTTGGCTTCGATTTCATCCTGCGATGATAGCGTCGCAAGCCTCTTACGCGCCTCGCCGTAGCGATCCGGGTCCTTGTCATAGCCAAGCTCCGCTATCCACCCCACCAGTTCGTCGCTGTCATAATGCGCATATCCGCTATAGGTCAGCGACGCTGCAGCACCGGCTTCAAATGTCACCAGCGCCGTATAGGCGCCTTCGCTCGGGCGGCTGCTATCCCAGTTGGCGGCGACGGCGCGAACAGATGAAACGGGCTGCCCGACAAGGCGGCGCACGACATCGATCTGGTGCGCCGCTTGGCTGTAGACGACGCCGCCGCCACGGGCGCTATCCAGTTCTTCCGGACGCCTGGGCCGGAACATGAAATCGGTGAAGTTGAGCGCCGTGACCATCCGCACGGCACCGAACCTGCCTGAGGCAACCAATTGCGCGGCAGCCTGTACGGGTGCATCGAAGCCGTGGCTGGGTCCGACCACGAGCACCTTGCCGGCATCGGCGGCGGCGCGCTCTATACGCGCGCAATCTGCAAGCGTTGTCGCCATCGGCTTTTCGACCAGCACATGCTTTCCAGCCCGCAGAGCGGCGATGGCCTGCTCGGCATGCAACTCATGCGGGGTGGCTATATAAACCGCATCGATAACCGGCGAATACAAGAGCGCGTCGAGCGTATCGAACGCCGGCGCGCCGAATTCGTCCGCGAAGCGTTCCCGAGCTTCGCGGCGCAGGTCGAAAGCCCCGGCAAGCGCTACGCGAGAATCGGCCTTCAGCGCGGGCAGAGTGAGCATGAAACCCCGGCCGAGCCCAATGATTCCTAGTCGCAACGCATTTGCCATTCTTTGCCTGCCGCTCCCTTCAACCCGAAAATCAGGCTTGAAAAAGCCATTACTACGATATAGAAGTAATTTCAAGGGCGCATCCTGAGGGTGATTCGTCTTCGTGCCAAGCCAAAATGAGGAGGGTAGCTAATGACTCCGGAACAAAATGATCTGCTTTGCCGTGTGGAGGGCGAGGCCCCAATGGGGAAGCTGATGCGGCAGCACTGGTTGCCCGCCTGCATGATCGAGGACGTCGCCGAGCCAGACGGCACGCCGTTGCGTGTTCGCTTGCTGGGTGAGAACATGGTCGTGTTCCGCAATACGGAGGGGCGCATCGGTGCGCTCGACGAGCTGTGCCCGCACCGGCGCGCTTCCCTTGCCTTCGGTCGCAACGAGGAATGCGGCCTGCGTTGCCTTTATCATGGCTGGAAATTCGATGTGGACGGCAATGCCGTCGACATGTCTTCCGAGCCGGTCGATGCAAAGCTACGCGGCACGATGAAGACCAAGGCATATCCGGTGGTAGAATCTGCTGGTTTCGTCTGGGTGTGGATGGGTGACCCGGAAAATGTCATCCCTTTCAGCCCGCCGAACTGGTCGGCCGCGCCGGCTGAGAAGATCAGCATCGTGAAAATGCATGGCGGCTGCAACTGGGCGCAGGTTCTCGAAGGGTCGATCGATTCGGCGCACAGTTCGAGCCTGCATTCATCGAACATGCCGACGGCCACCGAAGTAAGCGGCTCGACGGCTACGGACACCGCGTGGCTTCGCCCGTCGGCCGACAAGGCGCCCAAGATTGAAGTGCAGAAAACGCCGTTCGGCTTTCGTTATGCTGCTATCCGCAAGCCGATCATCGATGCGGACAAGCAGGACTATGTACGCATGACTCTGTTCCAGGCTCCGTTCACGGTGCACATCCCGTCCAACGACCAATATCATCTGTCACAGATGCTGGTTCCGATCGACGATGTGAACACCATGTTCTATTGGATCGCCTGGCATCCGACGAAGGGCATCAGTCAGGATGCCTGGCGCAAGTTCTGCGGGGCGGAGATTGGCAAGGACGTCGAGCCCGTTACCTTCAAAAAGCGGCGCAACGCCGAAAACAACTATCTGCAGGACCGGGCCCTGATGAAAGCCGGCGACTTTACCGGCATCTACGGCATTCCCTGTCAGGACATGGCGATGTGGGAATCGATGGGGCCGATCGCCGACCGCAGCGAGGATCTGCTCGGCTCGAGCGACAAGGCGATCTTCACCTTCCGCACCCAGATGTATCGCGCCGCCCAGGCTGTTCAGAAAGGCGAGCCGGCACTGGGTGCTGTAGAACCGCGCGTGCCACTGGCGAAGCTCATGTCGTTCGAGGGCATGGTCCCCAAGGGCGATGACTGGCGGCTGATCAACGTCTCCGAGGAGGAGAGGCGCTTGACCGGCGTCTTCGCCGACAAGGAAGAAGTTGAAGATCTGGCGGACGCGGTTTCCTGATGCGTGAGTCGGATTTGATCGCGGGCCTGGATCAGCAACAACTCGACAACTTCGTCGATTATGTTCTGAGTGAGGATCTGGGGAGCGGAGACGTCACGAGCCGTGTGTCAGTCCCCGCCAGCGCGCGCTTTTCCGCCGTTCTGGCTGCCCGGCAACCGATAGTGGTTGCCGGGCTCCAGCTGGCAGCCGCGTTTTTCGGGGGACTGTCAGGATTTCCGTGTGCGGCCGGGCGGTTGATCATCAGGCCGCCATGGCTCTGATGAAACGTTCGCCGAA
>NZ_JBYSYP010000021.1:0-50944 GCF_058783565.1 Novosphingobium sp. FW305-C-111 | reverse complement strand
ATCAACCTTGCGCCATCGTGAAAGGGGGTCCCTTTTGCGCGCCGATAGGGGGTCCCGTTTGCACGCCGATTGACACCCATGAGATGCTGATGTGGTTCTCGGGCGCCAAGCTGCCCTTCATCCTCTGGTTCTTCGCCTTTCTCGCCGCCTGGTTCATCATCATGTCGCTCAAGCTCGACGAGCATGGTTTCCAGCTCGTCTGCATGAAGGTCTATGCGACCCTCTGGAACTGGATCGACCTCAATCCGAACAAGCGCGTCAACGTCACGCTGCCGAACGGCGACCTCATGCGCACCGTGATGAAAGCGGTGCCCTATATTCCCGAGGTCATCACAGCCTGGGCCGTCGCGATGCGGGGCCTCATCGGCGCTTTCCTGATCTCGGTCTTCATCACCATTCCGGCCGCCATCTGGTTCGTCGACATCTCGCATCGGCGCGGCCGTTCGATCCTTCAGGAACGGCATGAACGCGGCGCCATGCTGGTTGATCGCAGCGTGCTTCTGGTGGAGATCAACGAGCATAACCGGGTGAAGTTCGAAGAGGAGGCGGCCGACCTCTTCCCCGGCCTGTCCTCGCGGCAGGTTCTCGCGCTCCCGTTCCGAGCGCGCAAGGAAGCCGGCATCCATCATCCCTACACGCTCGCGGGCATCCCCTTTCCGCACCGCACCGAACAATCCCATGCGATGCTCATCGGCACCACCGGATCAGGCAAGACGACCGAGCTCAGAAGCCTCGTCACCCAGATGCGCGAGCGCCAGGACACGGCCGTCATCTTCGATCTCACCGGCGCCTATGTCGAAGCCTTCTACGATCCCACACGCGACACGATCCTCAATCCCATGGACGCGCGCTGCCCGGCCTGGTCGATCTTCAACGATTGCCGCACCCACAGCGAATTCACGGCCGCCGCGGCGGCGCTAATCCCTTCGGATGGCGGTTCGTCCGAACCCTTCTGGGCGCTCGCAGCGCGCACCCTCTTCATCGAGATGTGCATTCGCCTGATGGAGCGGGGGCAGACCAGCAATCTGGCGCTGTCCGAGAACCTGATGACGGCCGACCTGAAGCGCGTCCACCGCTTCCTCGCCAACACCATCGCCGACCCGCTCACTGCCCCCGAAGCGGCCCGCATGGCGGAATCGATCCGCGCCGTCTTCAACACCAATGCGCAGGTCCTTCGCTTCCTTCCCGACGAGGGCGAATCCTTCTCGATCCGCGACTGGATCACGCGGGACAAGAAGCCCGGATCGATCCTGTTCGTGACGTCGAACTATGTCGATCTGCCGATGAACCGGGCGCTGCTCACGCTGTGGATGGATCTCGCGATCAACCGGCTGATGACGCTGCCGCGCACCCGCAGCTTGCGCACCTGGTTCATGTTCGACGAGCTTGGCGCACTGCATCGCCTTCCGGCGATCGAGAATGGTCTCCAGACGGCGCGCGCGTTTGGCGGCGCGATGATCCTGGGCATCCACAGCTTCGAGAAGCTGGTCGAAGTCTATGGCGAGCAAGGGGCACGCAATCTCGCCTCGCTCGCCCGCTCCAAGCTCATCCTCGCGACGGCCGATCTCGACACGGCCGAGCAGTGCGCGCGCTACATCGGCAACCGCGAGGTTCGCCAGATGGATGAGGCCTATAGCTACGGCTACAATAACACCCGCGACGCTTCGACCCTGACCCCGCGCAAGCAGGTCGAACCACTCGTCATCGCCGATGACATCACCAACCTGCCCTCGATGCACGGCTTCGTGAAATTCCCCGACGGCTTCCCCGCCGCGCGCATCCTGCTCGAGTGGAAGGACTATCCCCAGGTCGCCCAGGGCTTCGTCCAACGGCCCGATGTCGGGCCGGTACGCTCAAGGCGCGGAGAGGAGGTGTTCGAGGAAGACGGGGCAGGGGAGGCGGGCGGGCGCGACGGCTCGTTGCAGGTCGTGGAGGAAGTGGCCGAGATCACCAATCTCGCCCGCGATCTCGCCGCACGGATCCTGTCGGCCGAGGTCGAGGAGGAGGACGATGCCGCCCGCCGCGCGGCGCAGCGGGCGGACGACCGGGACGAACAGGCGACGCCTGGCACGCATAGCGCGGACAGGGCGCAGGCGGCGCGCGCCAGCGGCGAGGAACAGCCGGTTTCCGCGCGCGACCGGGACGATCGTCGTGATGGCCACCGGCACGGGGAGACGAGCCCACAGGTCGAGGACCAGACCCTGATCGAGCTGCGCCACGACTTCTCCACCGGCCGCGAGGATGACGGCATGGACATGGGCATCTGATGCTCTCGGTCGCCGGCGTCCGCTCCGCTTCCGGTGCCGCGAACTATTTCGCGAAGGACGACTATTACACGGTCGAGGGCTCGTCCGAGATCAGCGCCTGGGGAGGGGAGGGCGCCGAGGCGATCGGCCTGTCCGGAGAAGTCTCGAAGGACGCCTTCGAGGGCGTGCTGAACGGTATCCTCCCAAGCGGCGAAGCGGTCGCCCAGGTCGAGAACCGGCGCGCCGGCTACGACCTCACCTTCTCCATGCCGAAGTCGGCTTCGGTCATGGCCTATGTCGCCGGCGACAAGCGCGTGCTTGACGCCAATATGGCCGCGGTCAAGGCGACCATGGCCTGGGTCGAGAAGAACCTCGCGGAAGGGCGTCGCGACATCGAGGGGCGCAAGGTCCCGGTCCAGACGGGCAATCTCGTCTACGCGCTCTTCCAGCACGACACGAGCCGGGCGCTCGATCCGCAGGCCCACATCCACGCCGTCATCGCCAACCTCACCCGCATGCCCGATGGCAAATGGCAGGCACTCCACGCCGACAAACTCTGGAGCCACAACAGCATCATCGGCTCGATCTACCATGCTTTCCTGCGCGCCGGGCTCGAGCGGATCGGCTATCAGGTGGACCTCAAGGGCAAGCATGGCACCTTTGAGATTGCCGGCGTTCCCAAGGCGGTCATCGGCGAATTCAGCCAGCGCCGCGAGGAGATCCTCGATCACGCAACGCGGCTCGGCATCAAGTCGCCGGAGGGCCTGCGCGAAATCACCAAACGCTCGCGCGATCCCAAGCTCGACGTCGAGGACCGCGCCGCGCTGAAGCAGGGCTGGATCGACCAGGCCGCTGCCCACGGCTTCGACGGCAAGGACCTGCGGGCAGCAGCCGAGGCGCGCGCCGGGATGGCGTCTTCGGAAAATGCTCTCGAGCGCGGCTACCGCGCCATTGTCGATGCCGTAACTGGTGCCCGCCAGACGCTGGGTGCGCTGCTCCGCCCCCAGGACCCTTTAGTGGACAATGCGCTCGCCCGCGCGGTCAAGTCGCCAGCGGAAGCGCGCGCGCAGCTCGCGGTCGCGTCCGCCGTCCGGATCCTCTCCGAACGTGAGGCCGCATGGCCCGTCAATCTGCTCGGCAAGACCGCGCTCGATCTCGGTCTCAAGGGCGTCACCGTCGACCTGATCGAGAGGCGGATCGACCGGCTCGTGCAGAACCGTCAGCTCATCCCGGGCGTCGCGACAGCCGCGGACCGGACTGGCCGCATGGTGACCACGCAGGAGGCGCTGCGGACCGAAGAGAAGATTCTTGCCGCCGTCGAGGAGGGGAAAGGGAAGTCCGAGCCAATTGTGGCGGCCGCCGATGCGCCGCAGCGATTGCAGGATGCCGCCGAACGGCCGCTCAATCCTGGGCAGCTCGCCGCCGCGACGATGATCCTGTCATCCGCCGATCGTACCGTCTCGGTGCAGGGCGCCGCCGGCACGGGCAAGTCCACCATGCTCCAGGCGGTCGCGCGGGTCGCCGAGGAGGAGGGCGCCCGGATCACCGGACTTGCCTTCCAGAACAAGATGGTCGCGGACCTCGCCGAAGGGGCGGGCATCAAGGCCCAGACGATCGCTTCCTTCGTGCTCGCCAACGAGCGGTTCGTGACCGAGCGTGACACGCTGGGATATGAGGCTGCGCGCGAGAAGCTCGCCGGTACCATGCTTCTCGTCGACGAAACCTCGATGGTGTCGTCGAACGAAATGCTCAAGCTCCACCAGATCACAGCAGCCTTGGGCGTCGACAAGCTCGTTCTGGTCGGTGACCGGCAGCAGCTCTCTTCGATCGACGCGGGCAAGGCCTTCGCCATGATCCAGGCGGGCGGCGGCACGATGGCGCGGATGGATCAGAATATCCGCCAACGCACCGACCAACTGCGCACCGTCGCGGCGCTCGCCAATATCGGCAAGGCCGGCGCGGCGCTGAAAGTGCTGGGGGACCGTGTCGTCGAGGCGGGGGAGCCGGCCGCCGCTGCGGCCGACATGTGGCTCGAGCTCTCCCCTGGCGAACGGGAGGCGACCGCTGTCTTCGCTTCGGGCCGCGACGCGCGCGCCGTCATCAACCAGCGCATCCAAGATGGCCTGATCGCGGAAGGGAGCGTCAAGGGCCAGGCGATCCATCTCACTGTCTTTGAGCGGGTCAACACCACGCGCGAGGAGCTGCGCTATGCCTCGACCTACCGTCAGGGCCAGACGCTCGAGGTCGGCCGCGGCGGCGCGCAGGACGTCGGGATCAAGGCGGGACGCTACGACGTCCTCAAGGTCCACGCCAACGGGAAGGTCGAACTGTCGGACGGTCGGCGCAGGATACGCTTCGATCCCCAGAAGCTGTCGCCGACCGAGCAGCGCGATCGCCTGCAGCTTTCTGAAAAGAAGGACCTTCAGCTGCGCGAAGGGGACCGCATCCGCTGGACGGCCAACGACAAGCAGCGCGGCCTGCACAATGCCGCGCTTGCGCGCGTTGTGGGCGTCGATGCCGATGGCGTGAAGGTTGAGACTGCGGACAAGGTGCTCCTCACGCTCAGCCTCGGTGACCCGATGCTATCTCGGCTCGACCTTGCTTATAGCCTTAATATGCACATGGCCCAGGGGATCACCACCGACAAGGCGATCACCGTCATGTCGTCGCATGAGCGCAACCTCTCGAACCAGCGCCTCTTCAACGTCGGGGTCACGCGCGTGCGCGACGAGCTGACAATGGTCGTGGACGACAAGGAGAAGCTCGCGCGGCAGCTCGACATGAATCCCGGCAACAAGACCTCCTCGCTCGAGACGCTCGGCCGCCTCGATATCGACGGCAGGAAGGGGCCGGGCGCGCAACCCCGCGAGAAGTTCGATCCCGGTCCGATCGACGGCGTCAACCTGTCCGATCTTGCTCCCGTTCCAAGCGATCTGCCGCCTCTGCCCGATGGCGCGGCATCTGCGCCGGCCGCGAAGGCCCCACAAGCGCCGCCCGATCTGAAACCCGATCGCGGCGATCCGCTGCCACCGCTGCCCGAGCGCAGCCTCGGGCTCGACTTGTGAATGGAGAAGTCGCCGGCGTGGTGCCTGCGGCGAAGAGAAGGAGACGAACGATGGGTTGGGAATTCGATGAGGCTGGCAAGTTCGGGAGCGAACGGGCAGCCGAAGACTATGCGAAGCGCAACAACATCGATCCGCGTGATGTCCAGCTGACCCGCAAGGGTGAGGAGGTCGAACTCAACATCCGCCGGTCGGCCCTCGATGGCCGTAAGCTGCGCGACAATGGCGAAGGTCGCCGGGACGGCTGGGGCTGAACGGAGGGCTACAATGAGCACATTTGAATTTCTCGCCTCGCTTCTGCTGGTGGGCGTCATCGTCGCGCTTGGCTGGTCGAAAATGTCCCGAGGCTTCACTCCACAGAAACCGCTCGACCCAGTGGCGCGGCCATTCATGACGCAGCGCGAGCAAGCCATGCTGGCCGCGCTCGAGCACATCCTGCCCATGTACCGCCTCCATGCCCAGGTCTCGATGGGAGCCCTCCTCAAGGTTCCATCGGTGCCGGGCCGGCGGCCGACCCCAGCGGACTGGAATCGCTTCCAGCGAAAGATCATCGACTTTGTGGTCGAGGATCCCACGACGGGAAGGGTGGTCGCCTTGATCGAGATCGACGATCGTTCGCACGATCCCGGCAAGGATCGGGAGCGTGACGCGATGACCGCCCGGGCCGGCTATCACACATTGCGGATCCCCGCTGGTGCAAGCCCCACGGTACAGACGGTGCTCGGTTTCGTGGGTGACCTTCGCGACGGTGCGGCGAGCGCCGCATATCAGGGATAACCGGCATGGGGCTCAAAGATCGCGACTATATGCGCGAGCGCTATCGCGCGCGCGCGAAGGGAACCCGATGGAACGATCGGGCCGGGCGCGTCGAGGGCGCCTGGTTCGATCCCGTCAACCGCGGTTTCGATTATCAGCGCGGCCGGTTGAGGGGATCGCGCGGTAATGCCGGCGGGATGCTGCGCTGGATGTCGCTCGCGTTGAGCCTGTTTCTCATCGCTATCCCGGTGTGGCATTCGCTGAAGCGGGAAGGCTGGCTGGCGGATAGTGAACCCGGATTACCCTTCCCCGAAACGGGCAGCGTGACGGTCAACCCCGCATTGGATCCGGCCGGGGCGACATCGCGGATGGCAGTCACGACCTCCGATGCGAACGCCGTCGTTCAGCTCTTCGACCCTCAAAGCGGGCGGCATGTGATCTCGGTCTATGTCCGCAAGAACGATCGGGCGATAATCGCGGTTCCACCTGGAACCTATCGGATGAAAGTGGCGGAAGGGCAGCGTTGGCACGGCCCGGTGGACTTTTTCGGTTCGTCAACGACCTATGACGCCGTCGTGCCGCTGATGGTGTTCACCAGACAACGGGGCAATGGCATCGACCTGCACAGGCGTCCGAACGGCACATTGCCGACACGGCCCAACTGGCGCGGTCCAGCGCCCCTGTAACGAACGATCATGCGGAAGCGCGGCCGAAGACCCGGTCCTATCGAGCGGCGGGCGCCGATACCTCTTCGGTTTTCAGCGCATGGGCAATTTCGAAGATATGAAGAATGATCGGGTCCTTCTCAGCAGATCGGATCGCTGCCTGCAACAGAATAGGAGGCGGTGACTGATCGAAAACGCGAACGATCTCGCCACTAGATATCTTCTCTCCCACCATGTTGAGAGGAAACAAGCTTACGCCGCCGCTGGACACGATGATATCGATCAGAGAATGCAGGTCGTTGCAGGTGTTTATCTTCCCGTCATGATATCCCAGTCCACCCAAGGCATCATGCATGATCGCATGCATGGGGGAGCTTCGTGCCAATGACCAGAACAGCAGGTCTTTTGGGGGCACGAGTCGCTGCTCCAGCATGTTCGCGAGGCTGGGAGACGCGAGCCATATCAACTCGACCTCGCCGATCCGCCGCGTCTTGATGCCGGGCATTTCAACGGGACCGATCGCGAAAACCAGATCGGCCGCGCCACTTAGAAGTCCATCGATCAGTTTCGATGTCAGGTCGATTTCGATCTCCAGTGAAAGCCCTGGCATCTCCTGACGGATCGCATTCACGAAAGCGGACAGGCAACTGGCGGCCGCAATTTCACCCGATCCGATACGGACGATGCCGGCCACGCTGCTGAGGTCCACCGGATTGAGCAGGGCCTGTTGAAGCGACGGCCACACCTGCTCGCATCGGCGCACCAGTTCACGGCCCTGGACAGACAGGATCATGTTACGCCCTTGTCGCGCGAACAACGGAATTCCCAGGTGATTCTCAAGTTCGCGTATTCGCGCGGAAATGCCCGGTTGCGTGGTGTTGAGGCGATTCGCTGCCGCGCTGAACGAGCCAAGGCGGTTGATCCAAAGCAGGGTTTCCAGATGGTAGAGCGCGATCCGATTCATCACCATTGGTTATACATACATCGAATGAACTATGATTTGAACTGATGTGACATTTATCTCATGGCCAGACCCCGAAAGCGCAGCAGGCAGGGGAAGGGAAGGGTTCGTGGCCAAAGAGCAGCATGTGAAGGCAGAGAGCCGAGCCGGGCCGGCAAGGCGGGCTTCGGTTTCATCTGGATCCGCCTCCAATCGCGAACGTCCGGCCGAGCCCGTCCGCTATCAGGCGACCAATGCGGAGATGCTGGAACTCTACCGCCAGATGCTGCTGATCCGCCGTTTCGAGGAAAAGGCCGGCCAGCTTTACGGCTTCGGCATGATCGGCGGCTTCTGCCATCTTTATATCGGGCAGGAGGCCGTCGCCGTCGGCCTGCAATCGGCTATGAGGGTGGGCAAGGACAGCGTCATCACCGGCTATCGCGACCACGGCCACATGCTGGCCTACGGGATCGATCCCAAGGTCATCATGGCAGAGCTGACCGGCCGCGCTGCGGGCATTTCACGCGGCAAGGGCGGGTCGATGCACATGTTCTCGGTCGATCATGGCTTCTATGGCGGCCACGGCATCGTCGGCGCGCAGGTGGGGCTGGGCACGGGCCTAGCCTTCAAGCATAAATATGCGGATGATGGCGGCGTCTGCCTCACCTATTTCGGCGACGGCGCGGCCAATCAGGGACAGGTCTACGAAAGCTTCAACATGGCGGAGCTGTGGAAGCTGCCGGTGATTTTCGTGATCGAGAACAACCAGTACGCCATGGGAACCAGCGTCAACCGCGCGTCGGCCGAGGACCAACTCTATCGGCGCGGCGAGAGCTTCCGCATCCCCGGCATCCAGGTGGACGGCATGGACGTGCTCGCTGTCCGTGGCGCTGCTGAGGAAGCCCGGCAGTGGGTGCTGTCCGGCAAGGGGCCGATCCTCCTGGAATTGAAGACCTACCGCTATCGGGGCCATTCCATGTCCGATCCGGCCAAGTACCGCTCGCGCGAGGAAGTGCAGGCGGTCCGCGACAAGTCCGATGCCATCGAGCATCTCAAGCAGGAGTTGGAGGCGGCCGGCGTCACCGAGGATGAGTTGAAGGCGCTGGAGAAGGAGATCCGCCAGATCGTTCAGGAAGCCGCCGACTTCGCCGAGCAGGCCCCGGAGCCCGAGCTTGCCGAACTCTATACCGATGTGCTGGTGGGGCAATATTGATGGCGATTGAACTGAAGATGCCGGCGCTTTCTCCCACCATGGAGGAGGGTACGCTCGCAAAGTGGCTCGTCAAGGAAGGCGATGCGGTGAAATCCGGCGACATCCTCGCGGAGATCGAGACCGACAAGGCGACGATGGAATTCGAGGCAGTGGACGAGGGCATCATCGCCAAGATCGTCATTCCTGAAGGCACCGACGGCGTGAAAGTGGGCGCGGTGATCGCGCTGATCGCTGGCGAGGGTGAAAGCGCCGTGACGGTCCAAGCCGCCGCCCCCGCTCCCAAGGTCGAGGCACCCGCGCCCAAGGCGGCGGAGCCGGCCCCGCAGCCGGTTGCGGCGCCTGCGCCCCGCGCGGCGGTTGCCGATCCCGATATTCCCGCCGGCACCGAGATCGTGAAGACCACGGTGCGCGAGGCGTTGCGCGACGCCATGGCCGAGGAGATGCGCGCCGACGACCGCGTCTTCGTGATGGGCGAGGAAGTGGCGCAATATCAGGGCGCCTACAAGGTGACGCAGGGCCTGCTGGAAGAGTTCGGCGATCGCCGCGTCATCGACACCCCGATCACCGAGTATGGTTTTGCCGGCATAGGCACAGGCGCGGCGATGGGCGGCTTGAAGCCGATCGTCGAGTTTATGACCTTCAACTTCGCCATGCAGGCGATCGACCACATCATCAACTCGGCGGCCAAGACCAACTATATGTCCGGCGGCCAGATGCGCTGCCCGGTGGTGTTCCGCGGCCCCAACGGCGCCGCCAGCCGCGTCGGCGCCCAGCACAGCCAGAATTACGGGCCCTGGTATGCTGCCGTTCCTGGCCTGATCGTGATCGCGCCTTACTCGGCCGCCGACGCCAAGGGGCTGCTGAAGGCCGCGATCCGCTCGCCCGATCCGGTCGTGTTCCTGGAAAACGAGTTGCTCTACGGCCAGAGCTTCGACGTGCCGAAGCTGGACGATCATGTCCTGCCGATTGGCAAGGCCCGCATCGCCCGCGCGGGGCGTGACGTGACCCTGGTGAGCTACTCCATTGGTGTCGGTGTCGCGCTGGAAGCCGCCGACAAGCTGGCAGATGAAGGTGTTGACGCGGAGGTGATCGACCTGCGCACGCTCCGCCCGCTCGATAAGGAAACCGTGCTGAAGTCGCTCGCCAAGACCAACAGGATGGTGGTGGTGGAGGAAGGCTGGCCGGTCTGCTCCATCTCCTCGGAGATCATCGCCATCGCCATGCAGGAAGGCTTCGACGACCTCGACGCCCCGGTGCTCCGCGTCACCAACAAGGACGTGCCGCTGCCGTATGCCGCGAATCTGGAAAAGGCCGCGCTCATCAAGGCGGATGACGTGGTCGCGGCGGTCAAGCGCGTCCGTTATCGCTGACGCCTGCGGAGTTTCGAAAATGCCGATTGAACTCAAGATGCCCGCGTTGTCTCCCACGATGGAGGAGGGTTCGCTCGCCAAATGGCTGGTGAAGGAGGGCGATGTGGTGAAGTCTGGCGACCTGCTGGCCGAAATCGAAACCGACAAGGCGACGATGGAATTCGAGGCGGTGGACGAAGGCATTATCGCGAAAATCCTCATCCCCGAAGGTACAGAAGGCGTGAAGGTCGGGACCGTCGTCGCCATGCTTGCCGCCGAAGGCGAGGATATCACCGCTATCGGGGAAGGGGCTGTTCCCGCGCTTCTGCCGGCCCCCGAGATTGCCGACAAGGTCGCTACATCCATTCCCGCCGCTGTTCCTGTCGCGTCGTCAGCCGCACCCGCAATTGGTGCCAGCCGTATCAAGGCCAGCCCGCTTGCCCGTCGTCTGGCGGAGGCAAGCGCCATCGATCTTTCTACGATAAGAGGCTCCGGGCCTAATGGCCGCATCGTCAAGGTTGACATTGATGGCGCGACGCCTGCCTCGATGCCGGCCGTCGCTCCGGGGGTCCCCGCGGCGTTTGCCGCCGCAGTACCGTCGATCGAACCCGACATTCCACACGAAGTCGTCAAGCTGTCAAACATGCGGAAAGTCATTGCCCGACGGCTCACCGAATCGAAGCAGCAGGTTCCGCACATCTACCTCACGGCCGATATCCACCTCGATCCATTGCTGAAGCTTCGGGCCGATCTCAACGACGGGCTTGCCGAACGCGGTGTCAAGCTCTCGGTCAACGATCTGCTGGTCAAGGCCTTGGCGGCCGCCCTTATCGAAGTGCCCAGCTGCAATGTGCAGTTTGCCGGCGACAATCTGCTGCGGTTCAGCCGCGTCGATATTTCGGTGGCGGTATCGATCCCCGGCGGCCTGATCACGCCGATCATCGCGGGCGCGAACGCCAAGGGCGTTGCCGCAATCTCCAGCGAGATGAAGGATAGGGCGGAGCGCGCGCGCAACGGTAAATTGCAGCCGCATGAATATCAGGGCGGCACCGCCAGCCTGTCGAACATGGGCATGTTCGGCATCAAGCAGTTCGAGGCTGTCATTAACCCGCCCCAGGCCATGATCATGGCGATCGGCGCGGGCGAAAAGCGGCCTTATGTAGTGAACAATGCGCTGACCGTTGCCACGGTGATGTCGGTAACCGGCAGCTTCGATCACCGCGCGATCGATGGGGCGGACGGTGCGCAACTGATGGCCGCTTTCAAGCGCATCGTTGAGAAGCCGCTGACACTGTTGGCCTGAATCTCAAGGAATTTCCGAACATGGCTGATAGTTACGACGTGATTGTCCTTGGCTCAGGCCCCGGCGGCTATGTCGCCGCGATCCGCGCCGCTCAGCTCAAGTTGAACACGGCGATTGTCGAGCGCGAGAATCTAGGCGGTGTCTGCCTCAACTGGGGTTGCATACCCACCAAGGCGTTGCTGCGCTCGGCGGAGGTTTTTCGCTACATGCGGCATGCCAAGGATTATGGCCTGGTCGCGGAGAAGATAACCGCCGATCTGGATGCAGTGGTGAAGCGCTCACGCGGCGTTGCCAGGCAGCTTAATCAGGGTGTCTCGCACCTGATGAAGAAGAACGGGATCGCCGTTTATATGGGTGAGGGGAAGCTCACCGGCAAAGGGAGGCTTTCTGTCACAGCGCCGGATGGTAAGACCAGTGAGTTGACCGCGAAGAATATTATCATCGCCACGGGCGCGCGTGCTCGCGATCTGCCGTTCCCGAAAGCCGATGGAAAGCGCGTCTGGACCTATCGCCACGCGATGAACCCGCCGGAAATGCCGAACAAGCTGCTTGTTATCGGCTCGGGCGCGATCGGCATCGAGTTCGCCAGCTTTTACAACGACATGGGCGCGGAAGTGACAGTCGTCGAGATGCTGGACAGGATCGTTCCGGTCGAGGATGCAGATGTCTCGACCTTCCTGGAAAAAGCGTTGGTGAAGCAGGGCATGAAGATCTTGACGGGTGCAGGTGTCCAAAAGCTCGATATCGGTGCCACCGGCGTAACAGTCGCGATCAAAGCCCGGGATGGCAAACTTGTTTCGGACGAATACAGCCATGTCATCGTGGCAATCGGGATCGTCCCAAACACCGAAACCGTTGGGCTTGAGGCACTGGGTGTGAAAACGGAGCGTGGCCACATTGTTACCGATGGCGCATGCCGCACCAATGTCGAGGGAATCTGGGCGATCGGAGACGCCACGGCGCCGCCTTGGCTAGCGCACAAGGCCAGCCATGAAGGTGTTATCGCGGCAGAAACCATAGCGGGTCAGCATCCGCACGCAATGGACCCCAGGAACATTCCCGGCTGCACCTATTGCCACCCGCAGATCGCTAGTGTCGGCCTCACCGAAACAAATGCGAGGGAAGCAGGTCACGAAGTGAGGATTGGCACCTTTCCCTTCATCGGCAATGGCAAGGCTATCGCGCTCGGCGAGCCAGAAGGCTTCGTCAAGACGGTATTTGATGCCCAAACTGGCGAGCTGCTGGGCGCACACATGGTCGGCCCGGAGGTGACCGAAATGATCCACGGCTTCACCATCGGTCGTACACTGGAAACAACCGAGGCGGAGCTGATGGAAACGGTTTTTCCGCATCCGACCATTTCCGAAACGATGCATGAAAGCGTGCTTGCTGCCTTCGGGCGCGCAGTCCATATTTAGGCTATCTTCCATATTTGGGAGAGATCATGCCTCCTTCTGCTGCCGAACCACGAGCGGCGAGGCGTCAAGGTCAGCTACGTACTCTTGAAAGAACCCGTGCGGCGACATTGCTTCGCACCGCGAGCTTTCTACCGTAACGTAGCGCGGTTGTCGGTGAACTCCATCGCAGCGCCTGCGCAATGCCGGCTCCGTCCTCTCCGGCGGCGAAGAGGTCCTGGGTCAGGCCAACGCGCAGCGAATGTGTGGACAGCGCCTGAACCGCATCGGCCAGCTTGCTGGCGCTCAGGTTGACCAGCCCCATTTCGTAGGCGGCACTCGCCACGCGCCTGTAGATCCCATTGACCCCCTGCCGACTGAGGGCCTCCTTGCCGATGGTGTAGGTCGTTCGGGCCAGTGCCGTTTCCGGATCGGAGCCGCGCGCGCGCCGGCGATAGACACCAACCCTGCGAAACAGCAGCCCGTCCTCGATCGCGCTTTCGGCCTGCCACAAGGCGACCCTGCGCATCGTCTCGGCCGACAGCCACGCCCACGCGCCTTCCTGCTCCTGGTCGGTTTTGGAGAAGGGGATGAACAAGGTCGCCGAGCCGTCGTCCTGCGCATCGATATGCGTGGCTTCAACCCTAGTGAGCTCGCTGACCCGGAGCCCTGCGTCATAGCCGAGCGAAAGCAACGCCGCGTCCCGTAACCCCTGAAGATCGCCGCCACACGCTTCGAGTAGCGCAGCCAGGGTGAAGCCTTTGGCGGCGTGGTGATCCAGCGCCTTGCCTAACCGCAGAGGCGCAGCCTGACGCTGAAGTGCGCCTCTCTGCCGGCGGATGGCCTTCAGCGCGGCGCGAACCATCGGGGCGTCGGTCGGCGCGGCGGGCGAGGCCAAGCCCAGCATGCGGTGGACCGAGGCGATGCTGGCGATGCGCCGCGCCAGCGTCGCGGGCTTCCTGCCTTTGGCGTCCAGCGCGTTTACATAGCGCACCATATCTTCGGGATCGGCTGGCAATGGCCTGCGGCCTTCTTCACCGCACCAGTCGCGCCAGCAGTCGAGATCGGCGGCTATCGCCGCCTTCGTCGCGTCGGCCATCGCCGCCAGGGTCGTCTCGAGACCGAGCTGACTGATCGGCGGTAGATCGGTCGGAATGATTTCCCCGATCGTGCGCAGCAGCCGCACATCGACGGATTCGGCGTCTGTCTTGCGCGATCGTGTCGGCAGAGCAGTGTCGTTCGTCCTGACGACGATGATTTCCATGGGGGAGGATTTGGTGGAACTCTCGGTCATCGTTCGCTATATGTCTTCCCGGAGGATATGATGCAGCTCAACTCGGCAAAAGCTCTGGCCCTTGGCCGGGAGGTCCGCGAAACCTTCGGCAGCTGGAAGAAGGCACGCGAGGCGGCCGTCCAGCGCGATGGCGTCTATGTCATCGATCGGGCGAAGATTCGTGCTGAAAAGGCCAAGAAGCTCGCCAAGACGGCCTGATCTCGAATGACATTCGGCTACGCGCTGCTTGGCGCTCTGGTTCTTCTGCTTCCCGGGTTTGCGGGTTATTTCGGTCTTCGTATTGGCGAGGCGAGTGATTTTGTGTCGCCGCGGCCCGACCGGCCCAATTCCAATCTCACCATTTTCCTGATTGTGCTGCTGGCGCTCGCTGCGCACACCGCCGGGGCGGGAATTTTTGCCTTCAACGAAGCGATAGCGGCGTGGAAGCCGCTGATCTCGCTTCCCTATGATCCCAATCCCTACAAGGCACTTCTGTCCGGCCAGGTCCCATCGGGGCTTTCCGCGCTCGCAATCGAACTGGAACTGCTGTTCTGCCTGGCGCTTTCCTTTGGGACCGGCTGGGTCTGCGAGAGAATGGCGCGCGCCAAGCCGATTACGACCCGAACCGCGCCCTTGCGCTTCGGATGGCTCCTGCCGATCGTCGAGAAGGTCGAGGCCGGTGGCCATGTCGCGGTCGGTTATGTGCGCACGACGAGCGGCCACAACGGTGCCTGGGTCGCCTATGAAGGCAGCATCCGGCGCCTGACGCTCGACGATGACGACGGAATCCGCATGGTGGTGCTCGAGCAGTGCGATCGCTTCATTGTCCGGATGACGGACGACAAGATCGAGCGGGTCGACATGGACAGCGCGCCGATCGCCATGATGCATCTTGCCGCCGACCAGATCGCCGATTTCGCAATCGAACTGTTCGAGGTTCCCGAGATCGGCGCTGACTGAGGCGAGCGGCGGCGTTCTGCTCAAAACATGCGGCACAAGGCGCGACACATCTGTGCCGCATGGTTTTTCCCCGTTCGTCATCATCCGCAAAATTTGCCCTTCCCTGCCGTTCCAGCAGCCCTGTACTTACCATAATCTCCCATTATGGTAAGTGAGAAAATCACGCGGGGAGGGCGGTTTACGCGGAGAATCGGCCTTGCACATCCCGCCTGGCCGGATAGCGGATTGGCGCCGTTCTTGTTTTGATAACGCCGAAGCGCTATATGCGCTGAACGATCCACGAGATCATGGTACAGGTTAGAAATGGCAAAGGCGGTAAGCTTGGTGTTGGCGACGGTGAACGCTCCTTATGGGGCGAACCTTTCCGCGCATCAACTCGCTGCGCTGATCGCCGACCCAAAGAGCGCGAGCGATTTCAACGCGCCCGTGTTTTCCTTCTTCTCGGAAGTAAGCCCGGCTCTGCAGCTGCAGTTCGTCGAGGAAATGGGTGTCGACGCCGACAAGGTCTGCGCGGTCGCCGACCAGTTCTCCCACCTCTCGGGCTACGCGCTCCCGCTGGCGGCGTAACGCATGGTCGAGCGCGGCCCAAGCCAGTGGCCGGTCCTGTTCGATCTTGCGATGGAAATCTTCGCCCAATTCGAGGAGAACGTCGGCTTCGTGCCCTCGTGGAGCTTCGGCGGCGGGACGGCGCTCATGCTCCAGATCGATCATCGTGAAAGCCACGACATCGATATCTTCCTTGATGATCCGCAAATCCTGCCTTTTCTCAATCCAGAGATCCAGGATTTCGCAATGACCCGTCGGCCGGACGAATATAAGAGCGACGGGACGCAGGCGCTCAAACTCGCCTTTGACGAACTGGGTGAGATCGACTTCATTTGTTCGTCCGCCATCCTCGATGTTTCCAGTGAGCGCCACGATGTGAGGGGGCGGACGGTCGACCTTGAAACTCCGGCCGAGATTGCAGCGAAGAAAGTTTACTTCCGGGGCTGGAACTTGCAGCCACGCGACATGTTCGATCTTGCTGCCATCGCCGAGCACCATGGTGACGACTATGTCGTGTCAGCATTGCGTGAATGCGGCCATGAGCGATGCCGCAAGGCGCTGGAAGTCGTCGAGAAGGTCAACCCGAAGGCTGTCGAGACGGTGATTGGCCAGCTGCTGTACAGGGAAAAGAACAGCCATCTGGTCGCAGAGGCGCAGGCGATTACGCACCGAATTTTAGGGGCTTCACTTTCCGATTAAGACGGTCGCAGCACGGGCGCGAGGAGCCGTTCGGCACGAGCCGAACCGTATTCCTTCACCGCACGCGCGAGCTGCGCGCTATTCATCTCCCCTGCCTTGGCAAGCGCACGCGGCAGGATGGCCACCTTGTCCTCGGGCAGCCTGTCGATGTTATGGAGGAGGTCGACAAGCAGGACTTCCTTGGACAGCCGCCTGGGCACCGACGGCCGCATCCGGAAATCGTACATCCGGCCATCCAGTTTGAACCGGCCATGGCGTTTGCGATTATAGACCACGGGCTCGTTGTGGAGCTGGGTCGTGCACACGCCAAGCCCATTGAATGCGCTTGGAGAGACCAGCAGGAACCGATCGTCGCCGAGAAATGTGAAGCTGCGATCCTACCGCGCCGCAGCCGCTCGAGGCTGAGCGTGTGCGCCTCGTACATAAGGCTGCCGCCGGTTTTCGCTGGTCACGATGCTCGGCTGAAGCGCGGCGCGGACCGCATCCGTGACCGTATAGACCGCATGACGCTGCGCACCGCGGTTCTCATGGTCCACGAAAAAGCCCTGGTAATGCCGTCTGATCAGTCCTGCCTTCACCAACTCCGACACCGCCCGGCTGATCGCCGTCATGCCGGTTTCGCGGATGCGCTCGCTGAGTTCCGCGTCGACGCGGCGCGCGGCCTCCACCGGATCGCCCGGCAATTCTCCTTTGGCTGCGAGCGCAGCCCGGACCTTATCGGCGGTGGCCCGGCGCTGGTGGTGACGCGCGCCGCTCGGCGCAATCGCCGCGGCCAGCCATTCGCGGATGGGCACCAGAACCTCGCCTTCTCGAACCAGAGGCCCCGCCTCCCCGTTCGTCCGGGCGGCCCTGGCGATGAGATCGAGCACCATGAAGGTGTAGCGCGGCCGACCCGAGTGCTCCGCGATGATGCGCACGATATCCGGCAGGCCAACTACTGGTGCTGGCGCCGGGGTTGGGATCGATGGCGCGAAGAGATCGAACTGAAGCATGGAACGAATCAAGCACAAAGCACGACTCTTGTGAATCCCCCAATCGCTCACAGAAACGACCGAAAGACGTTTTGCCATCCGTGTCACTTTACCCGACCGGTACCTGAAGGGTAAAGTGACGCAGCCGTCATTGATCGATGCATCTGCCCCGTGGCCACAATCATTGACATTTTGTGGCCACGCCCTATAACCATCGTCATTGGCAGCGAAGGTTGGTTGGTATGGACGTGCAGCTTCTAGCCGGAATCGAGAGGATCTGCTCCCTTCCAGAGCATCAGCTAGAGGTTGAACTCGGCAAACTGCTCGAAGGTCGGGCTCCGATGGCCACTATCACCATTCGCGCCGCGCGTGACAGCTTCACCAAGCTGCTTGCGCGTGCGCGTGACGGATCGGTTCAGCTTGTCGGCAAAGACAAGGGAGAGCAGACCGTGATCCTCTCGGTTGCGGCTTTGGCGAATGTCATTAAGGCAGCCGCTGGCGGTATTTCCGCCGGAGAATTTCTTGCCGCCACGCAGTTCCAGCCGTCACGCGGAAAGCTCGTCCATGTCGAGAGCGACGACGACAGCAGCCAGGAATTCACTGTCCGATCCGGAGAAGCTTCCTGGCAGCAGGCCAGCGCCTAAGCGGCCATGTATCTTCTTTCGACCCAATGCCTGCTTGACCGGATCACGGGTCAGGCGCCGGCCTCGATCGATGCGCTGCCTGCCCGAGAGATCCACCTGAGCGCGGTTTCCCTCGGGCAGGCGCTGCTGGCCATCGAGCAAAGCCCGGCGGGTGAACGCCAAGGCCACCGCGATGCGCTGCGCGGCTATGTCGGCATGGTGCGCAGCTTCGATAATATCGTGCCGTTCGACGAAAAGGCCGCCATGCTGTGGCCTGGTCTGCGGGCTCAGAAGCTGATCGCCACCAACCCGGCCGGTGCCGTGATCCCGGTCAGCGAGGCGACGACGATGGTCGTTGCCTCGGCTCTCGCTACCAATCTTGTCTTCGTCGACTATCCGCAGCCCTACCATAGCGGCGTCAGCGGGCTGACGGTGGTGAACCCTTGATATGACCGAGAGCGACGTCGGGATCAGGGAAGGTGCGCGCGCGCAGCCGGCCAAACGGTTCCGCATTCTGGCGCTGACCGGAGGTGGGTATCGTGGCCTCTTTACCGTTCGGATCCTCGAACAGATCGAGCGGACGATCGGAAAGCCGATCAAAGACCATTTCGATATCATCGCCGGCACTTCGATCGGCGGCATCGTGGCCATCGGCCTGGCCCAAGGCATTCGCCCAGCCGTGATCGGCGCCGCGTTTGAGAAGCACGGCCAGGCGATCTTCCCGAAGCGGGGTTTACTCGGTCGCTGGGGGCTGGCGCGCTCGCGCTATGACGCGGCTGGCCTCGCGCAGACGATCGACGCCGTTCTTGGCGAAGCGGGAAAGACGCCCCTGTCCGGCCTGAAGACACCCCTGATCGTGACCGCGGTCGATTTCGGCGCCTGGGCGCCGGCAATATACGAAACCACTGGCATGTCACCGAAGCTCGAAGGAACCTCGCTACGGGACATTGCCCTCGCCACCTCCGCGGCGCCAACCTATTTCCCCGACCATGTGATCGACGGGCATTCCTATGTCGACGGCGGACTGATCGCGAACGCTCCGGATAGTATCGCCCTGATGCGGGCGCTTGGGCGCTATGGGCGCACGCCCCAGGAAATCGACCTCATCAGCGTCGGGACCGCAGGAGAGCTGCGATGGGATGTGCCGCGTGCGCCCAGGCGCCGCGGCGGTGTGATGCTGATCGCAAAAGACGAGCTCGTGTCGAGGACGATGAAGGCGCAGGAGAGCCTGTCGCTCGACCTCGTGCAGTCCGTCCTGGGCTCGAGCTACGTCCGCATCGATAGGGTGCCTTCGCTCCAGCAGCAGAAGGAACTTGCGCTCGATCGGGCAACCGACAAAGCGGCCGAGATCCTGGGACAGCTCGCGCGCGACGCCTATGCGGGAGCCTCGGCGAGCAGCACGTTCAAAGCGATGCTTCGATAGGGGACGGGTGGCGGACTGACCAAGCCTTACGTTCCAGAAAATGCTGCCTGTCCGTCAAGCATCTGCCCAACATGACCTCAACACGGATCTACTCTGACGATGGCGAAGAAAACGACCAAAAGAACGCCGAAGGTCTTCCTGGATGCGAACATCGTCATCAGTGCCGGCAAACCACCAGGCGGGCCTGAAATCGCCCGTGTCGTCGATCTTGTCGATGCCGGTCTGATAACGGTGTTGACCACCGATCTCACCATCACCGAGGTTGCCAAAAAGTACATCCAGAGTGATTTCGACGCGATCAAGGAGATCAGCCAGCCGCATTTCCGGAAGATTGTCGAGGGAGCGACCGGCGTTGCGCTTCCCGCGCTCAAGCGGCCGGAGCTTCGCGCAAAGCTGAAATCGATCTACGATGAGTCGACTACGCAGATGTTCGATGCGCTGGAGGCCAAGACGCTCCAGATCGACGAGGTGAAGCCGTCGGCAGTGTTCAGCGCCTATGCGGCAGGGGAAGGTTTCTTCTCAGGCGACGGCAAGAAGGACCAGTTCCCCGACGCCTTTGCCTTCGAGTGCCTCAAGAAGGAGGCGTCGAGAAATAGCCCGGTGATCATCGTTTCGAACGATGGCGACTTTGATGGCCCGGTCGGGTCTGCGAAGCATATTTCGCTGGTGAAGTCGTTGCCCGAACTGTTCGCGGCGCTTGGCCTCGAGATGGCCGCGCCGCAACTCGATCCCTTCCTGGAGACGCAGGAGGAACAGATCGTCGACCTCGTCAGTCAGGAACTTACGAATTGGGGACTGCACAGTAGCGACGTCATGGATGCGGAGATCGACGAGATCACCGTCAATTCGGTCGAAGTGAAAAAACTCACCGCCTTCAAACCAAGTGAGGCAGGTAAATCAATCCTTGTGGTCGGCACGATCGAGGTCGCAGCATTGGTGTCTTTCACTCATCCCAACTGGGATGAAGCGATGTATGATTCCGAGGACAAGGTGCTTATCCCGTTCGAGGATGAGAGCGGGGAGACCGAGATCGAGCTTACCATCGACGTCGCCATGTCGATCGCGGTCGACGAGGCAGGCAATCCCGAGGAGATTGAAGCCTTGCGGTTTCGCAACAGCGATTTTCAGTATGTGACGCTCTATCCACCCGACATGTACAAATAGGGTCCGTGGATGAGACGATTCGAGGTCGAGAAGCAGTTCTGCGACATGGTCAGCCGGATCACATCGTTCAGGTCGAGTCGGCGACTCTGTTTCGGGTAGAAAAAAGCCGCCCACAAGGAGGCGGCTTGATAGTTGGGAGAGGATGCCTGAAAGGCCCGTCTCTTGTGCATTGCATCATAGAATATTGCAACTGCGAAATTCGCAACTATGGACACGCCTGATACCGGCGTTTGCCACTAGGTGCCGGCAAAAACTATCGCTCATGGCCTGTCCGGCCAATAAGCCGGAATCCTTCAATAAGGTCGAGCATTGAGATAGCGCCGCACGCTCCTCGCCACTATTAGAGGAATCCCGAAAAATTGCAGAAGGAACAGCATGATGAACAATAGCGACCTTGCCGATCATCTCGCCGGTGCGACCGGGGCCACCAAGGCTGATGCCCGCAAGGCGGTCGATCTCGTCTTCGCCGCAATAGCTGACGCCGCCGCCAAAGGCGAAGAGGTGAGCCTCAACGGCTTCGGCAAGTTCAAGGTCAAGGACGTTCTCGCCCGCGAAGGCCGGAACCCGGCCACCGGCGAAACCATCAAGATCGCAGCGTCGAAAAAACTCTCCTTCAGCGTGGCGAAGGCCGTCAAGGACCGGCTCAACAGCTAAAGCGGGCTTGACGCCTCGATACCAAGAGATCGAGGCGTCCCCCTTCCCCGCAAGAGGCTTCCCGCAAGACCGCCACTCGCGGCTTTAATGATCGAACGACGCGATAATCTCCGGGAAGAACATTGCAACGGCCTGTATCGGCGAACGGCGTGACCTGCCTGGACCTGCTGACACGACAGATCGCCATCCATGTTCCAGCATTGCAGGATTGGTCGTTCGTAGCGGTCGATGTCGAGCTGGCGGTACATGACATTGCCCCTCGCGAGCAAGGTACGCAAATTCTCGCGGCTATCGTAGGGATTGTCCCGCACGCAGAGCAAGTGCTGAATTCGGGCACGTCGATACCGTAAAGCCGGGAGTGACCAAACGCCTCGCACCGGATTATAGTCGCCGTCGTAGATGTAGGGGCGGATGCACGGCACGGGCTTGGTCTGCGCGGTCGAGAAATGACCACATCCTGAGTCCTGAAGTAGTTTGCCGGTGCTCTAGCACCGACATTTGGTAACGAGTCTTTGCAATGACTGTTGACAAAACACGTCCTCTATCTGTTGGCGCCATCGCGCAACGTAGCGGAGTCGCGGTTTCGACGATCCATTTCTACGAGGCGAAAGGCCTCATCAAGGGCGAGCGCACAGCCGGCAATCAAAGGCGGTATCCTCGATCCGTATTGAGACGGATCGCCATTATCAGAACCGCCCAATATGTCGGGCTTTCGCTCTCCGAACTAAAGGATTTTCTTGACCGGATTCCAGAGGGGCCGGTTACGTCAACGGATTGGCGTCGGCTCAGTGCCGAGTGGAGTACGCTATTGAACGAGCGGATAGCTAGTCTCATGAGGCTGCGTGACCGCCTCGAAACCTGCATTGGATGCGGCTGTATGTCCCTCACCGACTGCCCCTTGCGAAACCCCGAAGACAGGTTGGGCGCAGTTGGGTCAGGCCCTCAGCTCCTCTTGGTGAATTTCGCTCGTGAACCTCGTGATGATGAAGATAGCCCCGTTCATTTTCGCACCAAACGTCGCTCCTTGGCGGCGGTCAAATCCACTCTTGACGTTAACCAAGACACAAAAGGGAACGATGACTCATAGCTTGGTGCCCTTCCCCGGTCGTTCGGGGCGGTGCTTCAAAAATCATCCTTCCGGCATCACTCTTCGCATGAATGCATCGAACAGGGGCACGGTGAACGCTGTATCTCCATGCGCGGGACTATAGAGCATTCCTTTCGCGATCAGGCTGTTTCGCGTCGGCGCCACGCTTGAAACCTTCACGTGCAAGGCATCGGCAACATCTCCCGACCTGTGCGGTCCAGTGCCCAAAGTGGCCATGGCGCGCAGATAGCGCTTCTCGGCAGGGGTCAGACGATCGAACCGAACGCGGAAAAAGCTGGCGTCAAGTTCCGCGAGCGCGCTACGCGTTGCCGCCGCAACATCGTCTTGGGTGATCGGCGACGCCTCAGCTGCATCCCAGCTATGCTTTCCCCACTCCTGGAGGAAATAAGGGTAACCTTGGGTCTGCTCGCAGATCGCGTCCAACGCCGCATCATCGACAGCTTCGCCTTCCCGCTCGATTGGAAGCCGAATGGCATCGCGCGCGGCGTGATCATCGAGCGGTCCGACGGAGACGAACTCGAAAAGTCGCTCCGCATAGGACTTGGCCCGGCCCATCTGCCCAACGAGTTGCGGCAAGCCAGCGGCGATCATTGTAATGGGAAGCTGCTTCTGGCTGGCCCGGTGGAGCGCACTGATCAATGCGGCCAATTGCTCTTCAGGCACATATTGGAGCTCGTCGATGACGAGTACCACAGCTGACCCCTTCTCTCGCGCCGCCTCGCCGATTGCAACCAACAGATCGGCGAGATCAGCTTCAAGGTCGCCGCTGTCGGCCAGGCCCGGCTCGACGTCGAAATCGAGTCCCACTTCGAGATCGTCATATTTGACCTTGAGCTTTGCGAACCCGGCCAGCGCGCGAAGCGCGCGCTTAACGCCGTCCGAAGCTTGCTTCATGCGATCGAGCCTCAGCAGCGTCGCCCGAAGGGCAGGCACGAGGATGCCGGGGAGCGAACGGTTCTCGGGAGCCTCGATGGCGACGATAGCCATGCCCTCCCCCTCGGCTGCGTCACGCATCGTCGTGAGCAGAACGGTCTTGCCTACACCGCGCAGTCCATAGAGGACGCTCGGGCGTGCCGCGCGCCCCGCGCGGATTCGGTCGAGCGCGACCGCGTTGCGTTCAAGCAACGCATCTCGCCCCGCCAACTCTGGAGGGCGAGTGCCGGCGCCAGGCGCGAAGGGGTTACGACGAGCATCCATAGCGAGGTTATGGTGGTTTATCGTTTTTTTGTAAACTTGATAATCTCGCTATAAGTCGCGTCTCAAGGGTTGCGGAAAAGCGCCCCAACCGCTATTCTCCGTCACAGGAGAAAGCATGCGCTTCCCAAAATTCGACCTCGACACATATAATCGAACGAAGGATTTGTCCGGCGGTCCCATCTACGCGATTGTCGAGGAAGAGATTCCTGAGATCGAAATGATCACCGACGAAAACGGGAACCCCACTCGTGGCGGTCTAATAGGCTACGCCCTCGCCTACGTTTGCATGGCCGGCCTCGTGGGAGCGATGTTCTACATCCTCTAAGCTCTATTCGCGAAGCTTGGGGTCTTGGAAGAATCCGCGATCGTGGTCGCGGTTCACCTCCTGCTCAAGATCAGCGGCCCCTTGAACCCGCTGCCCTCGCATCGTCTGCGCCGCAGCGCGGTCGCCCCCCAGCTCTGCCTTGCCGGCCTCGATGATCGCAGCGGCGCCGACATCCCCGCCGCCGCCAGGACCGGCGGGCAGCCGCCCAGGACCATGCGGCCGGTAGGAGGCCCTGACATCCGCCTCGTTCCCCACGCTCGGCCGATTGACATCGACCAGGTCCGGATCGTGGAGGCGCCCCGCAATCTCCGCCCGGATGCCATCCTGCTTGTCATGCATCCAGCGCGTGATCATCTCCTGGCGCACAAGCCGCTGCTGGTCTGTGAGATCGGTTGCCCAAAGCTCGGGCGCGTCAAGCCCCGGATTTTCGACCTGTTGGCGGCGATACCATTGCGCAAGATCCTGGCTCAGATTCTCGCTGAGCTGCATGCCATGCGTCTCGGCATAGCTGGCGTCGCGTGACAGCTGCTGGGAAAGCTCCTCAAGGCGCCGGGCCGTCTCAGAGTACGACTTTGCCAGCGCCAGAGAATCCTCCGTACTCGCCGACGCCGATGATGTGGCGGATGCCCGGCTGAAGCTACCGCTGCGCGAATAGGTCCCATCGGACATCGAGGCGCCGCTTCCGCTCGAATGTTCGTCACGCACGCCACTCGAGGATGTGTTGGCGCTGTCGCTGCCGCGGGTTTCGTCAGTCGCATGCCTTAGCGCATCTGTCTGAGACCCTGATTTCGATACGCTGCCGCCAATGCCGGGAAGGCGGCCCAAAATTCCTCCGCGACCGCCCGACCCTCCAGCCGTCTGCCGTCCCGTTCCTGCGGACACCACCCCGGAGATCTGGTCGCTCGTCTGCGCCTGACGATCATGGCCCTGAGATATTCGCTGACCTTGAGAGATCGTATCCCGTTCCTCCAGACCCTGCGTGCTGCTCCCGGTCCGCCGGTCGAATTGATCGACGGACGTGTTCGCCTGCCGGCCGCTGCTCGAATCCCAGCCGGACGACCGCTCGGTCGAGGTGCCGAATGCACTGCGGTTGGCATGCGTAGCGGTCAGGACCTCGGCCGCGGCATTCTCATAAGCCTGCGACTGTCGGTGCGCCTCGCTCGCCATCTCCCGCCATTCCGCGACCGACCCGGTCGTCATGGTAGGGGTGAAGCCGAGGCGCGAAATGGCCCCCGACGTGTCGAAGACGTCCTGACCATTGCCAAAGCCGTTGATCATCGCGCCATTATCCTGGCGCCAGCCCATGCTCGGGGCGCCGCTCATATAGCTCGGCGCCGTGGTCCACTGATCGGCCTGCCGCATATTCGAAGTCGAGTTCGCCCAGCTCACATTGCCATAGGAGTAGTTTCCGGTGGTCTGCTCGAGCGCGGCGGCCTCCGCCGCGTTCTGCGCCGGCGCCAGCATCGACATGGACTGGCCAGCAATCGACATCGCGCCGCGAGCAAGACCGGCCGCGAGGAAAGGCACGCTCATCAGCATGAAGCCGGCGATCGTCGCCGTCTCGCCGTTGACCGCGCCGATGCCGGCATAACTTCCAAGCGTCACGCCTCCCCCGGCCACGCCGTTCGCCGCGGATTCCGCCCTTGTCATGCAGATCATGTGGAGGATGACATAGAGCGGGCCCCAGGCAGCCAGGTAGAAGAAGCCCATGGCATAGCCCTTGAGCGTGCCAACCCCCGTCTGGGGCATGAGGAACAGCGGGAAGATGACTGGGAACATCGCGAAGAAGACGACGGTCAGGACGATGTTGAGGATCGGCACCCAGGCCATCGCCTGCTGGGCAATCGAATTATAGGTGTTGCGCGCCTGGATGTCGGCGCGCGTCTGGGCGAAGGTGTCTATCGCGGCCGCGCCTGCCCCACCAGCCATGCTGTTGCGTGCTTGCATGAAGGCGTTGATCGCTGTGTTCTGCCGCATCGTTTCGGTGAAATTGCTCCCCGATCCGGTGAACGCCGTGTTCGCGATCGGCACGTCATGCTTGAGCTTGTCGGCGGCCAGGGCGTTGCTGAGCCTGGGATAGACCTCCTTACCCCAGATCGGAGCATTGGCCTCGATCATCGGCGCCCATTGCGCGTCGAGCGCCTGGTAGGCCTGGCGGCAGGTGATGATGAAGTTCTGAACGGTGCCGTCGCCCTGGCGCTCCAGCCATTCCTGCGAGCGCGCTTCCGAGCCCGGCCCGATCGCGGCCCACAGGTCGGGCGCCTTGGCGAGGTTCGTGAGCGACTTCTGATAGAGCATCACGTCGCCGAACACGCAGTTCTTGAAATGGTTTTCGAGGTTGGTCGAGAACTCCGCGTCGCGAACAACGAAATTGCGGGTCGCGTCGAACAGGCGCGCGCCATAGACCATGCCATTGCTCGAATAATTGAGCTCGCTGGGCATGACGAACACCGTCTCGGCCGTCCGCGTCAGCCAATCCCCGACCTGCGTCGTAAAGCTCGCCAGCACACCCAGGCCCATCGGCACATTGTCGATAGTCGATGGCGCGAGGCTCGGGTTGATCCGGTCGGTCACCTTGATGCTCACCGTGGGCACCATCAGGCAAAGATAGATCGCCGTCGCCTGGAGGAACCAGTTCATCCACGCCTTGTAGTTAAGCGTGAAGGCGACAACGAGCAGCGAGTAGATGAGGCCCATCACCATCACGACCCGCAGGAGCGAGCGGTAGCCCCCTCCCCCTGACCAGGCAGCGACGGCGTTGAACACGTTTACGAGATACTCGCCGCCCCCGACCGTGAAGACCTCCAGCATCGACGCGCTCCCGCTTCAGTTCAGCCGCACTAATTCAGACCTTGGGCGTTCAGCCCGCGCGAGAAGTTGAGCGCGGACGCCATCCCCGGCGTCATCGAGTTCTGCAGGGTAGACTCCAGCATGATGCTGCGGTTGATGATCTGCATCGTCACCTGCAGTTTGTTGTTGAGACGGACATCCCGCTGGCTGAACTTGGCGCGCGTGGCCGCGATCTGTTGCTTCCACTGCGTCGCGGTCTCCTGGTCGAAGGTCTGGTAGTGAACCTTCGCCTGCTCGACCCGGTCCAGCATATTGTCGAGCATGGCAGAGAGCAGGTCGACGGCCACAATCTCGGACAGCGTCTGGATCTCGCCGTCGGTCAGCGCATAGTGGGCATAGGCCTGCACGGCGAGGATCTTGTAGATCGGCACGGTCGCGAGGTTGAGGAGCTGCTTTTCGGCGGCGTTGAGCGGCGTGTCCGACCGGATCTTGTCGCTCATCGACTTGATCATCGTGGCGATCCGCGGGCGCAGCGCCGACGATGCCGGGACCGACAGGGTCTGTTCGCCGACATCGTAGCAATTCTCGTCGTTGCACTTCAGCATCTTGACCGGCGGCGCGTCCGCCGTGCCGTCGAGCAGCGCAGTGACGACGGCGTCTTCCGCCGGACCGAACATCACCACCTTGCCGCCAACGCTCGGGTCCGTCGACGGCGTCGTCACGACCGTACCAACGAGCGTCATGATATATTCGGAGAAGGACTGGTCGAACGCCCCGAACTTGGCGGACTTCTTCAGCGCCTCCCAGGTATAGTTGTGCGGTTCGCCGACCAGCTGGTCCTTCATCGACGCATCGGTGTTCCCGGCGATTGTCGAATCCCGCCGATTGCCGTTGTTGCAGCCCTGACGCGAGGCGGCCCAGTCGGAAAAGACGCCCTGGCTGTTGCCGACCGCCTCGCAAATGGTCGCCCGGGTCGAATCCATCTGGGGCCAGATTCCGCCGACCAGCGCCTGAGCGGTCTCGCAGCTGGAGATGTTCATCTGGTTGAGGAGCTGCGCCTTCTGGCTGAACTCGTCCATGACCTTACCGATCTCGGGCGAGACGGAATCGATGGCCAGCTTGAAGGCGAACCCAAGCGCGTTGTTGGCCGTCGCCTTCAGCATCGCCACGATCTCGGACGCATTGATGAAGGAGAAGCTTCCAGAAAACAGGTCGATGCCGCCGCAGCCCGCACGGGCGCTCGGAAGCTGAAGATTGAACGGCTGCACGCTCTTCTGCGGGAAACGCGTCCAGACATTGCCGAGAGAGTAATAGCCGGCCGACTGACCCTGATAGGCCGAGGGGCCGGTCACGTTGGCAGCGCCGCCCGCGTCGGAGAAGAAGTTGTTCATCTCGGACGCGACGTCGGCGCGCGCGACCCCGACGATGGAAAAATTGAGCGCGGCCATCATGGCCATCGAGCCGGCGGCCGAGCGGAAGAAGCGGCGGGCGCGCCCTTTGCGATGATCCTGTCCCATCAGTAATCGCTCCCCACTTTCGTGTTCGTGAGCGTGAAGATGCGATCCATGATCTCATCGGCGCTCAGGATGCCGTATCCAACCGGAATGGTCCGTTTGGTCACCGTGTCGAAGAGGACCAGCGCCGGTGTCTCATTGCCCGGCACGCCCATGCGCGCCCGCTGCCCGGAATCGACGACATGTTCCGGAAAATCGCGGCTCGGCCCCCCGTCCATCGATACGGCCATGACCGCCATCCGGTGGCTGTCGGTCACCGAGCGAAGGATCGGGGCGAACAGCTCACAGGCGCCGCAGCTCTGCGCGAAGAAGTAGAACAGCCCGTAGCGCTGCCCCAGGTTGGTCAGGACCGCGTCGCGATCGGCCTTTCGATTGTCGAGCCAGGCACGCTTGCCGACCGTCGAGACGGGCCTTTGCAACGTGTAGTCGATGTCGGGGTTCTGCCAGAGCGCGCGCTGCCACACGTCGGAGAAAGTCGAGGCGCGGTCGAGCTGCTCGCGCTGGAAGCGGACGTAGGCGATGACGTTCTCTTCGGTCGGCTCCAGGATCGCCTTGGCCTTCAATTCGTCGAGCTGCTTCGTGATCGCCGCCATCCGGTCGACCGCGCTCGGCGGCGGCGACGGTTGCGCCTCGCGCGGCAAGGGTCTGGGCTTGTCGCAATAGAACCATTGTCCGAGCTTCCGCTCGCCGCAGTAGAAAGCATCCGGCCGGTTCTGCTCGATCGTGTCGCGTGACGGCGGCGCATCCTGCGCCAACAGGGGAGCAGCAGTCCCAATCGACAGGGCGAGCAGCATCGAGAGTTTAGCGACGGGGGACATCACGCTTCGTCCTTTCATCGGCTGAGGCGGTTTGCGCGGAAGGGAGTGCGAGCGGTGGGTTGGGTGTCAGACTGTCCCAGGCTGCGGGGTGGACGCAGCAATCGGCCACGGTCGCGGGAGAGCCACCGCAACGATGGTGGGGCGTTGGGGCCGACGGTTGCAGCGCCAGGGATGCCAGGACGAGGGGCAGCTCGAGAACAGGGATAGGCATGGTCACTTTCCTTGGGTTTGCGCTGCGGCCCCTGCGGCAAGGAGATCGGATCGGCCCATCTCACTTGCCGTGGAGGTCGTAGTAGTTCTGAATTTTCTGCTGGATTTCGGTCATGGTCTGGACTTCGTCCGGCAGCTTGGCCGCATCCATGAAGTCCGCATAAACCTCGGTGAAATCCATTACCGACAGGTCGAGCCGCGAGAACTCGTCGATCGTGAAGCCAATGCACTGTTCCTTTTTCGGCGCCCCCCACGGCTTGCCGAGCTGCACACGGCCCTGCTCCTGGAGGATGCGGGAGAGCTTGCTCTCGAAGCAGCAATAAGCGGTGCGCCGCGTGCTGCAGATGCCGAGGAAACTCGACGAGCAATAGGTGCCGAGATTATGGCACAGGCCCATCCGGTCCTTGATGTCGAGCCTCATCTCGTCCTGTGAACATGCGAAAAGGACCAGGAAGGGGGTCGCGAGCGCGGCGATCGCCGCGGGACCGCCCGCCAGCGCAGCCGCGCCAGCGCCGACCGTCAACAAACCCGACGTCTTGCCCGCACAGCAGTTGATAAGGCCGAACACCGGCTTGTGGCAGGTCTCGCGCGTGCCGCTGAAGACCCGGAGATCGGCTTCGTTGAACTCCTTGCCCGCCTGGTCGATCGCATGCAGCGCAACGAGCGCGTCCTTGAACTCGGTCGACGCTTCGCGAACGATCGGCTCGCAGTCGCCGTTGATGCAATAGACGTCGTCGCCGCAGATATATTGCGGCGCATCGCTCGTGCCTCCGGAAGGCGTCGGGCACCTGTAGACGCGGTTCTCGACTTTGCAGGGCCCGCCATCAGGCTCCTCGTCAAGGCATTCTGTGCGCAGATAGGTGCAGCTCCCGTTCGCCTCGAGATCACCGCAGTCATTGGCTGTTGAGATCCGGTGGCATTGATAGGTCCGCTGCCAGGCCCAGCAGGGCTGGGTGACAGGAACGCCGTCGACGATCCGGGTGACCGGGTCGCTCGACGTGCACACTTCGGTCTCGAGCGTGCAGTTCGGGTCGCCGGCATTGGCGGCGCATAGCCCCTCGTTGCGCGTGATGACCGGCACGGCCGGTTCTTCCTGCTTCGTGAGCCAGTAATTGCCGGTCGAGAGCACATAGCCCGGATGATACTCGCCCGGCGTGATCCCCTGGGCCTCGGCGGTGCATTTGACCTCGACGGCGGTGTGGCCAAGGCTTTTGCAGGTCGGCGCCGCAGTATATCCATAGGCGCTCATATTGTCGCAATAGTCGATCGGGCGGCTTTCCCAGCAGATGCCGGTGGCGATCTCGTCGTCAAAAGCCGCGCGGGCGGGATAGGGCCCGCCATCTGTCGGCAGGAAGCTCAACCGACCCGTGTAATAGGTGTAGATCGTCCGCTTCTCGGTGTGAACGTCAAGGCTGACGTTGCAGGTCCGGGCTTCCGTGGTGACCTTGCTGCCGGCGTTGCAACTCGCCTCATAATAGCCCGCGCTCCCCGGCGCGGCGGGCAGCGGCACGCATGTGCCCTTGGTGCCGCCCATTTCCTCGCCAGCGAGATAGGTCGAGGGATCGTTTTCGACCGATGTCGCGCGCGCCGTGGTCGCGAGGATCTCGGAATTGCTGAACGTGGCCCGGCTGTGATCGGCATCGGTGGTGATGCGATATTGCTCGTTGGACGACTTGGCCGCCTGGGCGTCGGACTCAAGCTTACCGGGATCGTCGAAATAGGATCCTTCGGGCAAGCTCGTGCCGGAATAGCCGGGGACCGCGGCGGCTTGCGCATCGCTGGACGGCACCAGCGTGGAATCGTTGCGCTTCTCCGTACCCAGCGCCTTCCCCTCCTGGCGCGCCTCGTCGAGCGTCATCTGGGCAAGCGCGGGCGAACTCGCCATAACGACGCCGAAGAGCGCAGCCAGGACGAGATACGCCCTCATGGATGGGCCTTGCGCATGTTGGCGAGGCCAACCGCTGCGACCCGTGCGCCCGGGCCATTACCGTCCGCGAACTGCTCGAGCGCATATTCGACCGAGACGTTGCCGACGAGCCGATCATAGGGCGGCAGCTTGGTCTGGCAGGAGAAGCCGGCGCAAAGATCGAAGTCCGACGAGACACTGACGTATGTCGGCACTGCCTGGACATCGAAAGCGCGGAACAGCCGCGGATCGATGCCGACATTGGCGAAATCGTCCTGCCGGTCGATGATCTTGCCAAGGCTCGTGGCGAACTCCTTCATCGAATTGTTGGGGAAGCCGCGGAACACGACCACCCCGCCGGCCCTGGCCGTGTCGCCGATCAGCTTCTGCAGCGACTGCGGTGGCATCGACAGGCTCGCGAAGACGATGAACTGGGGCGCCTCGCCCTTCCCTGCCGTCGCGTTCGACGCGGCACCGGCCACGATCTCGTCGAAATCGACGGGGCCTGCCGGTCCCTTGGGCAGATCGCTCTTGGCGACCCGCTGCATGTTCTCCATGCCAGCGTCGCGAACGGTCTGCGCGTCCTCGCGGAAGGCGTCGCCCCTATCCTTCACATGGTTGACGAAAGCCTCGGCATCCGCCTGTAGGTCCGCCGAACGCTGCTTGATCGCCTGGACGTCGATCCCGTCGACGGTCTGCGCGAGCAAGGCCGTCACGCTCGCCAAGCCAAGGATCGCTGCGAAGCCCCAGAGGTATTTGCGCATTGGACGGCCCCCTACAGCACGCAGCAATTGCGTTTGCGCCAGACGAGGTAGCCCATGTCCTCGCCGGCGGCGGGATAGGCGCGACCTGCGTCAGGCGGCATGGTGGATGCCCCGATCGTGGAGCAGGCGAAGCGGCCGCTCACGGTGGGGATCGGATTGACCATCTGGAAGCGGTATTGCTGCTTGCGCATGATCGGCATGAGGTACTTCTTGCAGAGCCCGGCCGAGCCCATCGTCCCCCAGGCAAGAGCTTCGCGGTGCATCTTGTAGGCGAAGCGCGACAGTGCGAGCCGCGAGGACTGAACATGGCCGATCGAGGACGGCACGTTGCCGTTGAGCGGATACATGCTGCCCTGGCACCCCGCACACCAGAACAGCGGATCGAGCGGCAGGTGGACGGTCCCGGCGATGCAGTCGCCGGCGCAGGCGACCTGGGCGATCGGGTTAGCGAAGACGACGGCTTCCGGATTGATCAGCGCCGTCAGACTATCGTCCTGCCAGAGCGGATCGACCTCGGTCATATAGGCGATGTCGAAGCTCGCCTGCTCGAAGCAGACGAAGTCGGTCAGGATCTCCATCCAGTAGAGCAGCGGATAGACGTACCAGTGCACGTGCCATTTGGCCGTGCTCTGCGAGCGGCCGCCCACCATCGAGGGGCCGGCCAGATAGCCCTGGCCGATGTCGAACCCCGGCGCGATGCGCACACCCCCGAGATTAGGAAAGCACCAGGGCTTCATTGTGACGTCCGCGAGCCGCACCGGCTCCCAGAAGCCGACCGAGATGCCGATCCTGGGAAGCGGGCTGCCACAAAAGCAGATCGGGGAAGCGGGATTGCTCGTATCCGGCCGGCCGCTCGGCCAGATCTTGAGGCCGCCGACCGAGAGTGGGAACAGGCAAGACCAACACACGTCGGTGATCGGATTGACGAACTTCCCGTGACAGGTCGGCCCTGCCGCCTGTGCGCTCGGCGCCAGAAAGAAGGCTGCCAGCGCCATGACGAGAAGCCGCAGAGCTGATCGAAAGCCGCGCATCACTGATCCTCCCCGGCAGGTTCGAGAAAGGCGGTGTCCGCGCGATGCTTGCGCGCGAGGTAAAGCGCCGTGGTCAACAGCGTGGCCGCCAGCAGCGACGCGATCGCACAGGGCGCCGCCTGACCGCTGATCCGCATCAACGGCTGCAAGCCCGCGACACTGGCGGCCAGTAGCAGGCAAAGAACCTGCCAGATCCGGCGCAGCCGCCGAAGATCGCGAGTCTCGGGTGCCGCCATCGGCGTTCGGAGCATGTCGAGCCACAGCGGCATCAGCCCGGGCTCCCGGACTTCAACACCACCTCGGAGACGCGCATCACCTTGCCAGCCTGGGTGACCACGGCTGGCGTATGCTCGATGCCGAAGCGGGAAGTGAGCTTGCCTTGCTGATCGAAGTAGAAACGCCGCTTCTTCGCGGTCATCTGCTCGACCGGCGATCCACGCACGAAGATTATCTTCGCCTTGAGGTCCGTGTAGCGCGTCGTGGCCCAAGCGAGCTGCTCGCTATCGTCACCGTCGATGAAGACAAGGTCCTGACGGATCGAGACGAAGTCGAGCGGGTTGATCCGCTGTCCCGCTGGGGCGATCAGGTTGCCCTTCTGGTCGCGGATGTCGCGTTCCATCGTGACCGACGGATCGAAGTCCCAGCTCCGGGCGGTCCGGGCCGGGGTGACCCCCGTGACGGGATCGGGTCGACGAACTTTCGCCTCGACGCGCTTGGCGAACATCTCGTTGGTCCGGGCGAGCTCGCCGCTTGCCTCTGCGCGGCGCAGGCGGTTTTCAATGGTGGAGAGCAGATCGGGCTCGATGACCGGGAACGCCTGCGCGGCCTGGCCATAGTCCTTGGCCTCCGACCGCATCGGCCCAACGACGATCAACCCGCCGACCGTTGCGGCGATGGCCAGCCCGCCTGAGATGAGCACCCTCATAGGATCGGCTCCCCGGTTCCTATGACCTGGCGCGCGCATACGAAGCCGATTTCGGCATAGCGGCTGTCGAAGCCATCCTTGTGCGGCGTAGCCGCGAAATAGCATCCCTGCGGCACCGGGCCGGTTGCGCCCGGCGTCAGGCGTTCACCAAAGCGTGTGAGCGGTTTCATCTGCGCGACGAGGTGGCCGTTCACCGCAACCTGGCGGCCAACGTGGCTGATCGTGTCGCCCGGCATGCCGTAGACGATCTTGCCGAACATCCGCGGCTTCGCGCCGAAGTGGCGACGCAGGAGCGTGCTTGGCGGCGGGTCGAAGAAAACATAGTCTCCGCGCGCCGGCAGCTTGTGGCGCTGGATGAGGAAGGCCCAGTTCGGAAGCGAACCCGTCGTGTTGATCAGCAGCAGATGATCGTCGCGCCATGCGCTGATCGCGCTGAGCAGAACGCTGCCCGCGATGAACAGGCCGAACAACAGCCATAGCCGCGTGCGTGGCCGCCAGCTTGGGCGCGCCTCACTGGCCGCCGATGCCATCGGAGCCTCCGAAGGTCGAAACTTGCGCAGCTGGCGGAGCATATTGCGGAACCGGCTGCTGCTGCCCTGAAGACACCATTCCTGGCGCCGCCATGCCCTGTGCGGCCATCATGGGATCGATCGGAGGAGCAGCCCCGGGCATCTGGCCCGGCATCTGAGCCGGGGCTGCAAGTTGGGGTCTCGCGGCCGCCATCGCCTGGGCATTCATCTGCTGCAGCTCCTCGGCCGAAGCTTGGCGCGGCCGCGGGACGCCCGAGGCGTAGACCGATTGTCTGAGGCTGTCGGTTATATCGGGCACGTTCTTCGTGAGCACGGCTTCGCCGACGAGCACGATCTGGCCGCCAGCACTGCGCCGCTGCAGTTCCTTGTCGAGCGACGCCATGAAGCCCCGCATCTCGGCCTCGACCTGCGCCGGAGGCGATGTCGAGCGCGCCTGCGCCTGCACATATTCCCCGACGATCGAGGAGAGCCGCGCCGAGACGATATGATCCTGCTTGGGCGTCACCAGTGTCTTGGTGACCCACATGCCCCAGACCACAGTGGCCAGAAGGATCAGCCCGGCGAGGATCTGCATACGGCTGAAGCCAGCGAAGAATGTTCGTCTGGGCTTCGCTGGCGCTGCTGGCGATACCGGTGGCGCGGGAAGGTCGAGTTCGGGTTGCTCAGCCATGGCGGGGGTCTCCCTGCGATCGGGCCGAAGGCAGGATCCTGCCTCTCCGCAGGACCATGAGCCCCACGGAAAGGATGAGATGTGCGACGGCGAAGATGGTCTTGAACGATGCGACCCGATCCGGGGTCGCGATGACGTAGCGGGTGCTGAGGTTGTTGAGCTGGTTCATCAGGCCATCGAGCGAGAAGCCGCCAAGGGCGAGAAAAAACAGCGCGAACAGGCCCCAGGTCATGAGCAGCGTTGATGCGAGGAAGCCGCCGAAATACAGGGTGAAATGAAGCATCGCGCGCGCGTCGATCGACGGCGGCGCGGATGGCTGTACCCTCGGCTCTGTGCTGCTGGCCATGGCTCACTCCGCCGCTTGCGCGAGCTCGGGATCCTCGTGAGAGGCCCATTTTTCCGGGTTGTCCGGGAAGGCGATCCGCTCGATCGCCTCATCCATGGTGAGGCCCTGCGTGACGAGATCCTCAATGGCGGCGTAGACGGCCGGACTGGAGGAATAGACCGTGGACGAGAAGGGATCGAGCACCAGGCGGCCGACCGCCAACGTCTCTGGCCCCTTGATCAGAATGTCGGAATATTCGCGGCCGTTGATCTTCAGCGAGCGCAGCAGCGCGTCGGTATAGTCGTCCATCTCGAAACGATCATGCTTCTTGAAGTCGGCGATGGTCTCCGGCTTCTGCTGGAGAATGACGAACCAGTCGCTGTTCTCAAGGGCGGCGATCGAACCCGCAGACTTGTAATAGTCGTTGAGCGACTGGGTCGCGGTGATGAGCGACGCATAATATTTACGGCAGGTACGCGCAAAGGCCTCGATGAACTCGGCCATCGCCCCGCCGCGCATCATCTGCCACGCTTCATCCAGGAATAGCGCCTTGGGGATCGAACGGTCGACCTTACGCATCATTTGCTGTGACATGAACATGATCGCGGCCAGCACTACGCTGCGCAGTTCCTCACGTGACGAAAGATCGGAGAGTTCGAAAACGGTGAGCTGGGCCGACAACTCGAAGGACACTTCGCCCTGGAAGAAGCGGCCATAAGTGCCGGCGGAGGAGAATGGCCGCATAGCTATGCCAAGATCGGTGGCCTGCTGGTTGCCGGTCGCATCCAGGGCGGTGATGATATCATCGATCGAACCAGCCCGCCCCTTCTCCGCCCAGACCGTGTTGACTGCGCCGTCGATCAGGCCGCGCTCGGTATCGTTGAGCCGATCCATGTGGCGCGACATCTGGTTCACGATGGCCTTGAGCATTGCCATGCAGTCGAGGAGATAGTCCTCATCGGTCGCCGCGAGTTCCTCGTCGATCATGCTGAACGGGTTGAGACAAAAGCCCGAAGCCATCGTGAACTCGACGAAAGCGCCGCCCTGGAGCTTGGCGGAATGCTCGAACGAGCGTCCGTCGTCGATGACGACAACGCGGGCGCCGGCGCCACAGAATGACGCGCACAGCTCCTGCAGCGTCACCGATTTGCCGGAGCCCGACTTGCCGAAGACAGCGACATTGTGGTTGCCGGCCGCATTCTCGAACGGGCTCCAGAAGAAGGGCTGACCACGTCTGCCGATCAGCATCAGATGGGGCACCTGGCTCCCGAGGAACTCGCCCTGAATGGGGGCGAGATTAGCGGCGGTCGTGGTCAGCAATGTGCGCATCCGCTTCATGCGCTCGAGATCGCGCGCGAGACCGTTGGCCATCGTCATCGGCATCGCGCAGAGCAGACCCATGATCTGCAGGTAGCGATCGTCGAGAAGATCCCAGCCCGCTGCCCGGTACACGGATTTGAGTACCCGTTCGTTCGCGTCCCCCCGGCCCTTCGGGGAGAAGGCGGTGACACTGAAGAAGACGCGCACGAGCTTGCGGCCCTGGCGCAGCTCGTCGTTCACATAGCGCCATTCCTGGCTCTGATCGCGCAGCTGCGGCAGGAAGCGCGACGATTTTGAATCGGCCAGGCTCGTTGTGCGCATGAACTTGAAGCTGGCCTTGTTGCTCGCGGCCATCGGATCGGGGAATTCGACACAGAGATTGGTCGCGACCGGGCACGGCATGCGCAGCTTGTCGGTAAACATGTCGCCGATCAGCCGGGCGACGTCCCATGGCGCCCAGCGTGCCGGCAGGTTGCGCACCGAGAACGAGCGGACGTCGAAGACGTCCGGCAGAATTTCACCGATCTCCGGCGCTTCGTCGATGGTCTTGCCGGTGGGCCGGAATCGCTCGGTGCGAAGCAGCATCCGGTCAGACTCGATATGCAATTCGACGTCCCGGCGGATTGCCTGGTCCGCGATCGGATCGAGCGGATTATAGCTGACCACGTCCTCGCCGGCAGCAGTAGTCGGCGAGGTAATGTCGTCGATCCAGGCAATGAGTGCCTGCGGATCCATCGTCCTGGCCGACACATTGATCGAGGCAAGCGCCGAGATGATGCCGTCCATGACGGCGACGATCTCCTCTGCCGTCACGCTCGAGCTCTCGGGCGTCGAATAGGAGATCGCCACGCGGTGATTGCGAAGCGAAAAGGGCGCGTCGGCCGAAAGCGACTTCCAGACCCCGTCGGTCAGGAAGTCGACCCGGTGCTTGGCCATGCGCTCATAGACGCCGCGCGCGGAATAGCGCGGGAGATACCATTTGGAGAGGCGCTCGCCGATCCGCGGACTCATCCATTGGTGGAACTGCAGACAGCCGGGGGCAGGAATCGCCTCCGAGAGAAACTGGGTCAGGATCTCGCCCGTGCGTTCGTCCGCGCCGACGAGCGGCGCTGCTTCGATCACGAAGCCGCGCGATGCGCTGTTGTAGAATATCCCGGTCTTGGGATCATAGCTGCGATAGGGCAGCCAATGCGCCAGCATCGGCACGCCAAACTCCGGCCGCTCGGCGTCGGGCCGCTTGGCGTCGCCCAGGATCCCGGACAGCAGGCTCTCGAAGAAGCTCCCCGCCATCTCACTTGTCCTCCGGCACGGCAGCAGGGAAGTTCGCGGCCTTCACCGTCGCGCCGATCGCCGCCGGCGCGGCTGCCGCTCCGGTCTGCGCAACGCCGGCATCCCGGGCATCCTTAGCCGCGCCATTGGCGACCTCCTGATAGTGGGGATCGGCCTTCACGCGCGCGACCGCCGCCGCGCCGGTCGCGCTCATAGGCTGCGGAGCGGGTGCCGAGGCCGCCTTGGCTTCGGGACTGCCGCTCGCCGGTGCATCAGAGGGGGGATGAGGCACCGTCGAAGCGGCAGCCGGCGGAGTATGGCTCAAAGCCGCCGCCGTTCCCGAACCGGATGTCGCTGGCGCCCTGGGAGCGAGACGCGCCCTGACATCCGCTTTGATCGCACTGACCGGATCGGGGGCCGGATCAGGCTTGCGCGCCCGGGCAGCCGCAACGGCCGCCGGGTCCGGTCCGTTCGGATCGCTGTCGGCGAAGCCTGTCAGCGGCGGATCGATGCGGTCGACCGCATCACCAAGCGATTCCTGGATGTCTGGTGCCACCGCCGACGCCCGCGCCGGCATGGACGCCTGCATCAGAGCCTGCTGCCGCCATTCCCCGCTCGCGACGACCGCATGGACCGCACTGGCCTCGTGGAGCCGGCCACGCTCGTCGATATAGGGCTGAAAGACGATCCGCAGCACCTTCTCTTGGCTGCGTCCGGCATCGGTCGAGGCAAGGCGCGCGGATTGGCCCATCGCCACGCGATTGGTTTTCCCGCGCATCGGCTGCCGCATATTGCCGGTGGGCAGAGCATCGCCGTCCGAAGGGTCCGCCGAGATGAGCGCAAGCGCCCTGTCGTCGATCGTCGAACTCGGCGCGCAGATGCCGTCGGGCGCCGCGCAGGAAAAGCTGCCGCGCACATTGCCGCCGAAACTGGCGCAGCCATTGAGCGCCAGGAGACTGGTCAACCCGAGCACACCCGGCAGCCACAGACGACGGCGGCCGCCGCCATGCCCAACCAAGGACCGCCGGATCACGACTGGCCTCCCTTGAGCCAATTCTCGAGGAAGGCGCGCGGCCGGTAGCCCTCGATCACCGCACCGTCGCCGCGCACGATGACCGGCGTGCCGCTGAGACCATGGCGGTGGGCGAAGGCCTCGTTCGCATCGAGCCCCGAGGTGTTGCAGGAAGGTCCTGCCTTGATTTCCTCTCCGGCATAGGCTGCATGCAGCGCGGCCTCCCGGTTCCTGGCGCAGTAGACGCGGTCGGCGACATCGCGGCTTCCGAGCACCGAGATCGGCCGTTCGACGACCCGCACGTTCATGTCCTTCAGGACACTGGTGAGCGCCCGGCAATAGCCACAGCGGAAATCGGTGAAGACCGTGATCGTCTGGCCCGAAGGATTGCCCCAGACGATCGCACCGTCTCGGGGCAGCTCGGCGAGCGAGAGCTTCTGCGGCGTCGCAGGGCGGACTGGCTTCTCCACCCGGCCCGGCGTTGCCGCAGCGAGCTGTGAAGTATCGTCTTCGCCGCCCGCATTTGCCGCCGCATTGGCCTTCGCGGCTGCGCCGACGAGCATGTCGGGGTTCATCTCGAGCAGACGGGCGGCCGTGATGTCCTGCCGGGTCTGCATGTCATAGACGCGGCCGATGACGAGGAAACGCGCGCCCGTATCGACGTAGAACAGGTTGGCGCCCGCGGTAATCTCGCAAAGGCCGCTGATCTTGCCGCAATCGATAGCGGTGACCGGTGTCTTGGGCAGCCGCGTCTTTAGGAGCAACCGGACCCGGTCTTCCGGGCTGTTCGTGTCGGCCGCGAGCGCGATGCCGGCGACGCTCAGCCCGAGGAGCGTGGTGAGGACGAGGCGCGACGGGCGGCCCAGCGCGCGCAGACGATCAATTGCGAACATAGACACCCTCCAGGAAGACAATCTCAACATCGATGCCGGTCGGCATCTCAATCACGGGCTGGTATTGCTCGGCGCGTTCGATCAGATATTTGGAGACCATGTCGCCAGTCTGGGCGACGCCCTCGCCGAAACCGCCCTCGAGGATGTCGCCCGTCGAGAGCTTCTGGCGCTGGCCGTTGGTCGTGATGTTGGTGCCCTGGAAGACCGAGTTGGCATTCGCCGAGAAGCCACGGCCGAAGCCGCCAGCAAGGCCCGCCAGGAAGGCCTGGGTCACGAGCGAGCCTTCGCGGGACACCACCCGGCCACGCACGCCCGTCTTACCCCCGAAGGCGATGAAGCCCTTGACCTCGGAGACCGCGTAGCGGCCGCCGGGCTGCGGGCAGGTCATCTTCTGAAGCTTGACGTAGACCTTCTCGCTCGAGAGGTCGCCGCGCGCCGCGCCGTTGATGAGGCAGCCCTCTATCTTGGTCGTGAGCAGGCGGCCGTTCTGGTAGACCGAGCGCGCCGGACCCGTCACACGCAGCACGACGGGCAAGGGATCGCTCTGGCTGTTGACCCCCGCGCTCGCATCCACGCCCACGATCACCTTCGCACGCGCGAAGCTGTTGGGCGGCAGATAGTTGACGCTGTCGGTATAGACCGTGTTGCCCTTGGCAATGCGGGAGGCGTTGCCGCTATCCGTCGTCGTGAAGTTGACGAGCTTCACTTCCGCGGCCGAAGCGATCGGAGCCGCCGCTTGCGTTCCGCCCTGCGCGCCCGGTCGCTGATAGGCCTGCGGACCATAGGGCCCGTACATTGCGGCCGGGCCGGGCGCCGGTGCTGCGGCAGTCCGGCGATCAGCGACCTGCCGGCGAAGTTGCTCGTTTTCGGCCTGGTAGGCGGACAGGACCCGCTGGCCATCGGCCTGCATCGCCTGATTCTGGCCCTTCAGCGCCTCGACCTGCGCGGTCAGCGCCTCGAGCCGGCTATTCTGCCCGTCGATCGACTTGAGTTGGTTTTCTGTCGACTGAAAGCGGTTCTCCGAAAGCGCCATCCATTCCTGCTGGGAGAGGTTGCGGTTGACGAGATCCTTGGTGGAGACGTCGACCTCGCTGACGCCGTCGTCGGTCTCCTTCGATTTGTCGCCGTCGCCGCCGAAGATCCAGAAGGACGAAAGGACCAGGCCCACGCCCGCGACGCCGGCGAGGAGCAGACGCTGGCGGCGGCGGACTGCGTCATTGGCACCGAGATCGCCCGACAGCGGGGAAACTCCCTCTTCGGTGCCGCCCTCGCTGCCGCCGTCGAGAGGACGGCGACTGCGCTTCAGGAAATCGGAAAGAGCCATATCCTCACCTTCCCGTAGGAGTATTTTGGCCAGCCAAGGGGCTCGGACCATTTTGCGAGACGAGGTAGGCCGTGGTGACCTTGCCCGGTGCGAGCTTGGTGTCGGCGATCGAGACGGCGAGCGCGCTCGAAGGAGCGACCATGCTTGTGGTAAGCTCGACGCTCTGGTCACCCTTGTTCTCGATCCGAAGCACCCGGCCGGTCAGCTCGGAACCCCGATATTCGGCGATCATCTGGACCTTGAGAGTGCCAACATAGACGGGGCGCAGGGTGCGCTGGCGCATCTCGTAGCCATCGGCGACGGCATTCGAATACATGGCCTGGACAAGCTCGACGGCGGCATCCTGGGGTCCCAGCTGATTGGCGGGACCATTCTCGGCCGCCTTTTCGTTGGCGATCGCAGGGTTCGAAACAAAGACCTGGGCGGCCTGGTCCCCGCTGATCCGGCACACGAACTTGTAGACGTAGCCGCGCTTGCTGGTCGCGAAGAAGGAAAGCGCGGGTCGGCCAAACCCGTCTGGCACAGACAGGTAGATGTCACCGCGGACCGGCTCGTTGACGACCGAGAAGTCGTCCTGCGGATTGCCGGTCGAGATCTTCGACACGCTCGCGAACTCGTCCTCGACGAGGCTGATGCGGGTCAGATCCTTGGCCGACGCGGTGCAATCAACCTGCGCGCTGTCGCTCGCCATGATCGTCTGATCGGCGAAGGCCGGCTCGGCGATGAGGAAGACCGCCAGGGCGACGAGGCTTGCGCCGATGAAGCGGCTCGCGTGGCAAGTCACGCGCGAGAGGAAGGCAGTGCCGAGCGCGGCACTCCCGATAGCATAGACCGGCATCATGATGAGCTCCCCTGTTGGTCTTTCGCGGAGCCGGTCTTCACCATCCCGAAGCCCACCAGCTTCAGCGACAGGCCGGAATATTCCCAGTCGTAGCGGAAGGTGCGGTTCTCGCTGGAGATGACCTTGTTGCCGACGATCGTGTGCAGTTCGCCGGTCACCTCCGAGCGGAGGTTCCTGGTGTCGATCTCCATCTTCTGGATGGTGAAGAACTGCGAGATCGAGGAGCCGCGCTGCTCGCTGACGATCTTGAGCAGGTCGGCCTTGATCTTGCCCTGCGTGCGCGGGCTCGCAATGTCGAGCACCGCATTCATCCAGTATTCGAGGTTCTGCGGGCTGCGATCGAGCGTCAGCACGACCGTGTCGCGCGTGATCATCTCCAGATATTCGCGGCTGACGCCGGCAGAGCTGACCGTCAGCGGAGAACGCAGCACTGGTTGCAGCACCACCTCGCGGTCGCGCGACAGGCTGACCGTGCAGAGCAGCAGGGTGATCACGGCGAGCGCCACCGCGGCGACGGCCAGAATGTTGCGCTGGCGCAGGATCCGCTGGCTGTTCGTATGGCTGTAGGAAAGTTCCATATCACCCCGCCATCAGTCGAAGATATGAGGGTGGCGTGGCTCTCAGGCCGGTGAAGCCGGCCGGAAGATGCCAATAGGCCAGGTGAAGCAGCCAGGACGTCGCCCGGCCTGCCTTAGCTTTTCTGAGACCCCACCAGCCCGCCCCCGAAAGAAGCATGCCGATAAGGATGTGCTGAGACAGGATCCCCCAGACGAATGGGATAACCATCGCCAGGAACTCATCCAGCGTCCACAGCCCGATCAGCTCGGGATCGTCGAGATGAGTTGGAATGACGTACTTGTCTGCGGCCATTGCACCACCCCCTCCTGGACCTGGGCGGAGCTGCTACTCCGCACAGGCCTGGGATCGGTTCAGATCGTCGCGGTCACGGTGGACGTGACGATCGGCACGCCGGTTCCGGCACCGACGCCGACGCCGACCGGGATCGCGATCTGCCCCATCGAGAAGCGACCCGAAGCGAGGGCGACCACGCCGCCGGCGAGGCTGAGCACCGTGATGATCTTGCCGCCGGATCCCTCGAGGAAGTCGGTGAACTTAGTGAGCGCGGTGTTGAACGTCGTGTCGGCGCCGGCGAAGGCGGGACCGGCGAAGAAGAGAAAAGCGAACAGGAGTACGGCGAGGGCGAGGATCGCCAGCTCCGCGTGTCCGCTCTTTTGGAGGACAGACTGCATGTGGATTTCCTTCGATTGGAGACGCGACGGAACCGCGCCCAAACAAAGCTGGCCAATCACATCGCCGCACCGCAACGACGTATGGGATCAGCCCCCTCCCGAATCGGGAAAATTTTCGATCATGTTCGATGTCGGTGATGAAAATGGGGCACCGTGTCCCGGTGATCAGGGCATCCTGCCCCGTCATATGGGGCAAATTGGCCGGGTTGACGGGGCGTTATGCCCTGCAATTGCGGACAGGCTTCATTCGCGGTAGATTCGCGGCGCAAGACTCGTCAGATATTAACCATTGCCTGTTCATAATCCCGGCAAGGCAACCGACCATCGATCGGGCTCTAATGGATGAGGGCAGTTCAGGACGTGGGCACTATGGGCGCTGACTCACGAGACTTTACACTGGATATCTCCGAACGCTTCTTTCATCTCACGACTGAGAGCCTTCGCCTTCATTCTAATAGTACTAAGTGCTATCAGACGCTCGAAAATCTCGTGAACAGCCGCGTTCCAGGAATAGAAAAGATAGATGATGAGGATGCGGAGAACCTAAAGCGCCATCTGGTGGCTGTCCCTACAGGCGGAAGCATTCAGATCCATTTAGAGATTACGGAGACGAGTGCCAAAAATCTTGAGAGAATAAAAGAATTGCTCGAAACAAGACTCGAAACCAACATTTCTGTTGGGGACGCTCTTTCTGCCCTTTTATTCAACTATATAGTCGAGCAGCGGGCAGCTCGCGTGATTTCCAAGCTCCAGTTGGACGAGTTCGATCAACCTCGCGAGACCGGCCCATTCAAGGGGTCCCGGCACTAACAAGCGCGGTCACCAATGCGTTAGCCTTTCGGTTCGGACAAATCTGGTCGAAACCACGCTTGCATTGGCTTTTCTGCTATGATTGTCTTCCCCATCCGAACGGCATTGGGGGATCGATATGACATCTCTTGCCAAGTTAGGGGCGTAAGTTGTGGAGCTCGCCCAAGGCGACGAGCTGCAGAGGGACTATGTGCCTCTGATCCTGCGGGCGATGGCTTGCAAGAAAGCAACTCAACGCAAACTCGCCCACCTGACCGGTATCAGCAAATCGAGGCTGGGCGTTTTGCTGCACAGCAAGCCCGAAAAACGCGTCACCATGACGCTTCCTGAATTTGAAACAATATTGCACGCGCTCGGCATGAATCTAGTGCACGCATATGTGTGCCTGAAAACCTTCAAAGGTCTCGATGAATATTATCAGAAATGTTATTCGACGGCTGTCTTCATGCTCTGCGACATATGCGTGCGCGCGCCTGAGCGAATGATTGATGTGCTCGAGGAATTGGGTGGCTTCGATGGAACCGAGATCAGGCTGGCCTGGAGCCCGTCGCTCCAAAACGCATTGATCAAGAAGGTGACCGAGGAGGTCCAAGCTATTCATGAGCGCAGAAATCGCCTCACCCATGGCGACGATTTCGACCTCTAGCCGAACTGTTCGTGGACATGGATCAGCAAACCATGCGGCTAGAATGTCGAGACGGACGCCTTCCTTCCGATTGTTGGGCGCAGCTGCGTGTTAGGGCCGGCTGTCGTCGAAATGATTGTCGCCTGGCGCCCGATCCCGCTCAATCGCGACCAGTTGAGCAGAACATTGTCCACATAGGCTTGCGTTTCAGGGATCTGCGGGACCAGGCCATTCCGAATCCGCCCCGGTCCTGCATTGTAGGCGGCGAGCGCGAGATGATAGTGGCCGAAACGGTCGAGCTGCTGGCGCAGATATTTCGCGCCCCCGCGCAGGTTCTCATTGATGCTGTAACGGTTGACGCCCAGTGCAACTGCCGTGTCGGGCATCAACTGTGTGAGCCCGAATGCGTTCTTGCGCGAGAAAGCGTCGGGCCGATACCGGCTTTCCCGGATGATCATGGCATCGAACAGGCCAACCGGAATGCCATATTGGCATGCGATGTTGCTCATCATGTCGTAGTAACTAGCCCGGCGCATCTCGGCATCGGACGTCAGAAATCCGGTCGGCCGGTAACCCGGCGAAGAGCAGCCAGGCACATAATGATAAGCCGCCGACGCGAACATGGCGCCGCCTCGCATCCAGAGCGGGACAGGCACGCTGGATGCAGGCGGGAGCTGTGCTTCGACCGCCATCGCGCCCAACTGCGCGACGCCCACATGGGCGAACGGATCTTCGGCATCGGCAGGCGCCGACCGGGGATTTGTGTCCATGAAATTGTTCGCCATCTGGAATTCCACCCATTGCCGACTGAGGTCATGCACCCGAAAGTCCCCAACCGGCGGCAACAGTGTCGCATCTGGCAGATCCCGAACTGGCGCAGCCGGCGCCGCGACGTCTTGCTTCACCGGGGCGCCCATCGCGATGAGCTGGACGCTTCGGACCGCGTGTTCAGGCCTCGAGACGGCGGGCGCTTCGACGGAACAGATCAGGCCGACGGTGGCGACACCCAAGAAAAAAGCACGCATGACGACCTCCCCATTCTTGAACCGAGGAAAATGGACGCCAGCCGAGTCCATCTTGTCAATCCGCCCCGAGACACTCTGACGGCCGGCCGCACAGCTCTTGCGAGAGCGAAATGTGGCTGATCGCGCGATACAGCAATGGCTGCGGAAAGGGCCGAATTCCTCTTCCAGAGGCCGTTCGGAATGCCCTGGTTCGCTGGTACATCGGCCAAGGTGCCCGGGCCGATGAAGAAGCGGGGATCATGCTCGTCCAGCAAGCGCGCATCGGCGAAAAGTGGATCGCCTGTGACTGCTTGCCGCCAGGTGAACCGCCGCCCATCCTGACTCCCGCCTTCCTCTCGGAAGCTGAAACCTACTACCTGCGGCGTCTTACGAGCACTGATCGGCCCGAGCATCAACCCGATTGCCCGTTTTTCCGCGAACAGGCAACAAACCGCATCACCGAAGTGTGGACACAGGAAAGCCCTGCGGAACCGCCCGCCGGCTATTTCGAGGTTCTGCGCCCCGCGCCCGAGAAGCTTGCCCAACGTCCCGAGGAGGACAGCACCGATGATCGTACCCGTCAGGCATCGATCCCGCGCCTGGCGCGGTTGCTTTGGCGGCTTCTTGCTCTTTCCGGCTTGAATCGTTGCCTGCCTCCATCGTTCGATACGGCCGAGCGTTCCATCAAAACCGAATTCCGCGTGCTCTCCGTTGCGGCCGGAAAAGTCGAAATCGCGCCAGGCATTGAACTGGGTCGCGCGTTCTGGACGCATGCTCAGGCGCTACACAGCCGACGCATGTACGCGCGTCTGCGTGAACTTGCCCGAGGCTGGCCCCGCGGCCATGCTCCGCAGGCGTTCCTGGCCCTATTTGCTCAGGATGTCCGCGGCTCCACCATATATGTGCCGGGAAGCGATCCGGTTGTCCTCGCCAATCGCGTCCAATCGCCGTCGATCCGTGGAAACCAGATCAAGGGGCCTTACCTGACGATCGTCGTTGCTGGGGAATATCCTGAAGCCCATGGGTATGCGCCGCTCCGTGCCTACGCCCAGCCTATTTTCTCAGGGAAACGCTTCGTTCCGGTAGATTCCGAATTTGAACGCGCAGTGCTCCGCGAATTGATCAAACTCCAATGGACGTTCGATCGCATCGGAATCGACCTCACCATTGAGAAACCGGTTTTCGACACACTTACGCCGATCGGCGCCTGCCGGCCTGACTTCATCCTGGAACTGCGCTCTCGCGAAACCGGCGAGATCAGGTCGATCATCGTGGAAGCCATGGGATCAACTGATGAGACGTATCTAGCCGCAAAAGCTGTCACTCATCCGCGCATGGCGCAAATTGGTCCACTCGTGTGTGTATCACCGGCGGATGTGGAAACGGGCCGCATCGGCGCTATCGTCCGTCGCGCGGCGGGCGCCTAGCTCCAGCGCATCGATGTGGCGAAGAGAATGACGATGCCGAGCGTCACAGGCATGGAAGTCAGGTACAGCTTTTGCCAGCGCCACCATATTTTCGGGACAAACAGGATGGCGGACCGAAGGGAATTGACGCTGGACCAGCCGCGCTCGCGAACCACTTCCACCATTGTCGTCGCGCAGGAGAGCGCCATGGCGATCACGCAGCACGAACCGGCAGCGACATAAAGCGCCATCCAGTTCGCCAGTTCGATCGCCGTCAGATATCGCATCTCAGCAACCTGTATAGCCGATAATCGTGCACAAAGGCTAATCGGAGTATCAGGTACCGCAAAATTGGAACTTGCCTCATCTGAGATGCACAGATGCCAAAGGTCGGCGTTGCAACGCGATGCAGAAGATGCGTGCGCGTCAGTCCGGGTCCGACCGCAGTAGTACCCGCGCTACGAGGTCGTAGCGCGTCGGGTGTATCCGATCCCGCGTCGGAAAGCGCAGCAGATCGATCGTCTCATCAGCATAGGTCGCAGCGACCGAGTTCACAATGTAGGCATGTTGACGACTGTAAGGAAGAAGCCAAATGACCCGATGGCAGATGGTCCGGATACGGATACTCGTCAGCCTGGCGGCGAGATCAGACCTTGCATCGTCGTTGGATCCGACCGAAAAGACGCATGCGCCGTACTTCTTCGTTGGGAAACGCCATCCAAGTATCTGATGTGCATGCACACGCTCGGCCGCTAGCACATCGCACTGGGGGGCATATTTCGCGTTGATGGCGCGTGCGGTCCCCAGCCCGATGCTGTCGCCCAATATGAGGCACTCAAATACGGACCTGCTCCCCGGCATCGGGAACGTTGCTGTCTTGGTCTTCGATTTGTTGCCGGATTTCCGATACGTCCACCTTGCCGATCAGGTAATCCCCCTCATCCTTGAAAAACGCCTCAATCCGCTTCGTTTCGTCCAGAGGTGGCAAAAGCGAACCGAAGCGGGCCTGCCATTGCTGCTCTACAAAACCCAGGAGTGCCTTCCAGGAAGCCGCCTCGCTTGCGTGGACCTGGAGCATCTTATGACCCTCATGCAGGATGATAAGGACGGAGGCGTGCATGATGCTATCCATCGTAAGCGGCAAATCAGTACGGGCAGGCACGACCTGCCTTTTCGTCGCAAAACATGCAATTCCGGCCACCCGAAATCAAAAATACATATCAACTATGTCTATGTACTGCCAAACTGATTCTAGAAAATACAAGAAAAACCTTCACATGTGTAAAGAGAAAGTTTCAGTTAATTTTGTATATACTCAGAAATTTATCAGAATTGTTATTATAACAACAGTTCTATCAACTCACCAAAAGTGACTTGATAGGAATCTCAGGGTTTGCAAGTACAGATTTATCAGGAGTGGCCTGCGTGATAACGAGTGCCTTACCCTGAACATAGTCCTTCACAGAGTTGACGCAGTCAAGGGCCAGCACCTTACCCTTGCTAAGATATACGAGCGTGAAGCTGCGCGCTGCGCTCTGGCCCCGCACGACGACTTCATCGTATCCCAAGCTAAGCCCGATAGTCTGGAGCTTGAGATCATATTGGTTCGACCAGAACCAGGGAACGGCGTGGTACGGCGCGGCGTCACCAGCAATATGCCTGGCGGCCGTTATGGCCTGGTCATTGGCGTTCTGAACTGACTCCAACCGGATCCGCTGACCGCCAGCAAAGGGGTTGGCATGGATCGCGCAATCGCCGATCGCGTAAATGTTCGGCAACGAAGTCTGACAGAATTCATCGACTTCTACCCCGTTCCCGCTTGCCGCACCCGCCGCGATCAATGGCTCTACGGCCGGAACGATCCCGATGCCGACGACAACCATGTCTGCGGGTAAGACCGAGCCGTCAGACATCCGGACACCCGTTACCCATCCATCATGTCCAATCAGGCAATCCATTTTGGCGTTCAAATGGATCTCAACGCCATGCGCCCGATGTTCAGCCTCATAAAAACGAGAAAGCGGTTCACCAGCGACCCTTGCCAGCACACGATCCATCGCTTCCAGCACCGTCACTTGCTTGCCGAGCTTGGCGAGTACCGCAGCCGCCTCGAGGCCGATATACCCGCCACCGATCACCACGACATTCTGCACTTTCGGCGTCTCGGCCAGCATGCGGTCAGCGTCAGCACGAGTGCGGACGTTGTGGACACCCATGAGATCGCTTCCCGAACAGCTCAAGCGACGAGGCGCACCGCCAGTTGCCCAGATCAGCTTGCCATAGCCAATGCGGCTTCCGTCGGAGAGCACAACATTTTGCTCCGCCGGATCGACGGCCACAACCCGTCGCAGGAGCTGCAACTCGATATCGCGCTCGGCCCAGATTGCCTGAGGTCGAATGAGAATTCTTTCGAAGCTCTTTTCGCCTGAGAAATATTCCTTGGAGAGCGGCGGGCGTTCATATGGCGGATCTGGCTCATCTCCCAGCAGTGCCACACTTCCCGCATATTTATGCTGGCGCAGCGCGAGCGCGGCTTGAGCTCCCCCATGCCCGGCCCCAACAATAAGAACATCGTACCGCTCGCTCATGGGATAGATAGCTTCCTTACAGGATTACATAAGCCGTGCTTTGCTTGTCACGCCGTCGGTTAACGGCAAGAGCCTGATTGAGCTCTCTTTGCGAACTCAAGTGCCCTCAATCTTCCGGCGCAATCGTGATGCAAAGTCCGTCCAGAGCATCAGAGATAGTCAACTGACAGGATAACCGAGATCTTGAGCAACGGTGCTCGGACGAGTCCAGAAGATCGTCCTCATCCGTACTCATGGGTGGCAAGCGATCGAGAAACGCTTCATCGACCTGGATATGGCAGGTTGCGCAGGAGCAACACCCTCCGCACAATGCAAGCAACTCGTCGATGCCTGCGTCGCGGATCGCTTCCAGTAACGTGGTTGCGCCATTCGGTGTGACGGTCACGCGCTCGCCAGTGCGCGTTGTAACGGTAATCTCCATTAGTCCTCTAATTTCCAAATATGCTTTTTGGCAGTCTGCTATCGACTGAAAAACCTCCACGCCGCCTTGGCGCGCAAGGCTCATGGGGAAAGCGCGTAGTCCAATCCGATATCGGCCGCGGGAGCACTTTGGGTGATGCGCCCGACTGATACAAAATCGACGCCAGTCGACGCGATTTCCCTAATCGTATCGAGCCGCACGCCGCCTGACGCTTCGATGGGGACGCGGCCGCCGACAAGGGCGACGGCCTCTTTGAGCTTGGCAGGAGACATGTTGTCGCAAAGCAGACGATCCGCCCCCGCCATCAGCGCAGGCTCGATTTGTTCGATCCCGTCAACCTCGACCTGGACTTCCAGCCCGGTATTGGCGGCTTTCGCAGCCTTGACCGCTTCGACAATGCTGCCAGCGGCGGCGATGTGGTTGTCCTTGATCAGGATACCGTCATCCAGACGCATGCGATGATTCCGCGCCCCGCCCACCTTGGCGGCATATTTCTCGATCGCCCGAAGACCGGGAATTGTCTTGCGCGTATCGAGAAGGACGCAATCCGTACCGGCGATCGCTTCGGCATAAGATCGCGTCACCGTCGCGATGCCGGTCAGGTGCTGGAGCGTATTGAGAGCGGACCTCTCGGCCGCGAGCATGAGCTGCGCGCTTCCCGCAATTCGCATGAGGGGCTGCCCAGCGGCAACATTGTCCCCATCCTGCACCAGGAATTCGATAGCGACCTCGGGGTCGAGCTTACCGAAAAAGGGACTGTCAGGATTTCCGTGTGTGGCCGGGCATAATGGGCAACAAGGAGTCCCACTATGTCACGACGCAAAGAA
>NZ_JBYSYP010000020.1:0-58168 GCF_058783565.1 Novosphingobium sp. FW305-C-111 | reverse complement strand
TTCCTCGTCCACGCCCTGCGCGAGCAGCGCCCCGATGACGGGCTCCTTTCCGAAGAGGAGAAAGACAACGCCGAACGACTGTCGAAGTCGCGGGTGTGGATCGTCGATCCGGTCGATGGGACCCGCGAATACGGCGAGGCCAGGACCGACTGGGCGGTTCACGTCGGTCTTGCGGTGAGCGGCGTCGCTACCGTCGGTGCCGTCGCCTTGCCGGGTGCCGGCGACCTCCTGCGCAGCGACCGGCCTGTTGCGGTGCCGCCGGCGGCGAAGCGGCTGCGCATGGTCGTCAGCCGCACACGTCCGGCTCCCGAGGCCGTGGCGGTGGCTCACGCGCTGGGCGCCGAACTGGTCGCCATGGGCAGCGCCGGCGCCAAGGCGATGGCAGTCATCCGCGGCGACGCGGACATCTATCTTCACTCAGGCGGGCAGTACGAATGGGACAGTTGCGCCCCTGTCGCGGTGGCCCTGGCCCATGGACTGCATTGCAGCCGCATCGACGGGAGCCCGCTCATCTATAACCAACGGGATGTCTATATGCCCGACCTGCTGATCTGCCGCGCAGAGCACGCGGACGACGTTCTGGGCAAGATCGCAGCGCTCGGGACAAGCGGGTCTACGGCCCGAGATGATCGAAACGGCAAAGGAACCACTTCATGACACAACCCACTCTCGCGGACTATCTTGCGCAGTTCGGCGAGGTGAGGGCTCAGCCATTGTCGCGAATTCAGCAAGTCGTTGCCCGTCGCCTGACCCAAAGCTGGACGGCGATACCGCATGTCACGCACCATGACGATATCGATGTAACAAAGCTCGAGACTCATCGAGCCGCAATCGCTGGAACGGTCGGCAAGGTCACGCCGCTGGCATTCGTTGCCAAGGCGATGGCCCGTGCGTTTGCGGACTTCCCGCAATTCAACGCATCGTTGAGCGAAGACGGCAAAAGCCTGATCGTGAAGAAATACGCCAATATCGGCATCGCCGTAGATACGCCGGGGGGGCTCGTCGTGCCGGTCCTGCGGAACGTCGATACGCGCGAGGTGGCTGATCTCGCGGCGGAAATCCGTGATCTCAGCAGCCAGGCGCGCGAGAAGGGCCTGCCCATGAGCATGATGGAAGGCGGTTCGATGACGATCTCGTCGCTCGGCGGCATCGGCGGCACGGCCTTCACTCCGATCGTGAACCAGCCAGAAGTAGCGATCCTGGGCATAACCCGGACCAAGGTGCAACCGGTGTGGGACGGAACGGCATTTCAGCCGAGGACGATGATGCCGCTCTCGCTCAGCTATGACCATCGCGTGATAAACGGCGCGGACGCGGCACGATTTGTGCGGAAGCTGGAAGATATCCTGGGCGATCCTGCCGAATTGTGAAGCCGCCATCCCGTCGTTTTCGAACCGCCTTACGTTGGAGCGGTGCGGAGATGGGATTGGCGTCTGACGCGGTTTGAAGAAGCCGCCGGGTCCATGGGCTGGCAGACTGCCGCGCTGGCGCGCTCCGGCCACCACCCATGGATGGCCGACCTGCCCGGCTGATATGCCAGGGCAGGTCGACGCATCTGCTTTCTACAGGTCCGCGATCGACACGCGCCTTCCGGTATCGCTCGACTGTTCGAGCGCGATGACCACCTTGTGCGCGTGCAGCGCCTCCTCGAAGCTGGGCGAGGGGCGGGCGTTGCCCTTGATCGCCTCGATCATGTTGTGGAACATCCAGCTCATCTCGACGAGATAAGCCGGGGCGTTGTCCTTGTTCCAGGGGGTGTTCGGCACGGCGTAATGCTCAGGCGCGATATCGACGGGCCCTCCGGTCAACTCGCCATATTCCTTCTGGGCGACAGGACCGGCATAGAGTTTCGCGCTGACCCCGTCACCGAAGGTTGGATCGGTATACAGCAGGCGGCCGCGATCACCCCAGACTTCCAGGCGGATGACTTCAGCGTCGGGTACGCACCACCCCGTCTGCAGGTTGCCGATTGCGCCGTTCTCAAGCCGCATGACGGCGCAGCCCAGGTCTGCGGTATCGGGTTTGAGCACCATGCCGTTGGGAAGCGGCCACTCCTTCAACCCCGTCGCCTGCAGACCGGTGACTTCCGCCACGGGGCCGAGCAGGTGTGTGAGCAGCAGGGTCGTATGGGTGCCGAAATTGCGCCAGGCACTGCCGCCGCTCTCCTTGTCGGCTAGCCACAGGTAGGGATCCATGCCCCCTTCGGGGAAGGCGCAGGCCGGATAGATCATACCGTCGCGCTCCCACAGCGGCATATGCAGCTGCATGTTGAAGCCAAGGACCTTTCCGAGGAATCCTTCGTCGATCATCTGCTTCATTTGCAGCGCCGCCGCGCCCCACCGGAACTGCGCATCGGTAACACCGATCAATCCCTTTTCGCGGGCCAGCTCGGTCTGCGCCTTGGCCTGATCAAGAGTGATCGCGAAAGGCAGTGCATTGTAGACGTGTTTGCCCGCGTTCAATGCGGCCATCACCATTTCGGGGCGATAGGCAGGGCGACTGCCGACGTCGATGATGTCGATCTCGGGATCGGCGACCAGATCGGCTATGCTCCAATAAGCCTTGGGAATGTTGAAGGCCGCGGCAGCGGCCTCGGCCGTTTCCTTGTGTGCCGTACATACCGCTGCGATTTCGACGTCCGGCAATTGCTGCCAGATCATGCCGTGGACCTTGAGGCTCCAGTTGGCACCGATGATGCCGATCTTGGTCGTCATTTTGCTTCTCTCCGTAATGAAACGTACGCCGACTTTCCCTTGGGAGTGGGAAAAGGCAGCCTTCGCCAGACCGAGCGGTGTTGCTTGCTGATACCAAAGGCAACGTCGATAGATAGCTGTCCAGTGCAAGCACGCCTGGCCTGCATGCTGATCAGCTATGAGATGAATACAGATCGGCGGCGACAAAGAAGCGGGCGGACTGGAAAATCCGGGGCGGGGCAGTCTCCCGCAAACGCGCGGCGGAACGGCGTTTTCTGGCAACTATCAGGCCGGAAAGGATCTGCGTCGGGCCGCGTCGCTGTTGGTCACCCAGCTGCGCAAGGGCCCAATATCAGATAGAAAATATGCGCTGACGAGCAATTCTCATCTGCGCAGAACCAACTAATGGGGCGGCCCTGAAAGCTTGTCGGGCGCCGGTTCGGTGATGCGGATTTTAAAGTTCCGCGTTGGCCGAACGGCATCGTTCAAAATGGGGTGGGCAAAGGGAATGGTCGGTCGCCGACTATTCGCGGTCCAGCGATGAAGCGCAGCCAGCGTCACGGAAGCTGGGAGCCTTGGCGGACAAGTCGAAACGATCCGGGCCGACTTCCGGATGAGAAAAGGACTCCTGGCCGGACATGCGCGTGTCCGTTCGGGTGTCCTCTCGCCTGAGTACTTTGATGTTGCAAAAGGATAGATGATGAAGGTTTCAGCAGGGAACGCAGCTATTTCGGCTATCGCGCTGTCGATCGCCATGTTGGCCCAGACCGCGCAGGCGCAGGATAGCGCACAGGTAGGCGATGCGGCCGAGACAGACGCTTCGACGCAATCCGAAAGTGGTTTCGGCGAAATTCTCGTGACAGCGCGCAAGGTCGGCGAATCCTCGCAGTCGCTGCCGATCTCGGTGGCCGCGTTTACCGGTGAAGAGCTTGAGCAGAAGGTCGTTCTCAGCGCGCAGGACCTGCAGGCAATCACCCCAGGCCTGACGGTTTCCAATAACGCGACGGGCGGTGTGCCGGTCTTCGCGATCCGCGGCACCTCGACCGAACTCGGCATCGACGGCGGTGTCGCAATCTATTTCAACGACGTGCCGCTCATCTCGACTGTGGGCATCATGAATTCGTTCTATGACGTGTCGACGATCGAAGTGCTCAAGGGGCCGCAGGGAACGCAGTTCGGCACCAATACCACTGGCGGCACGATTTCTGTGCGCTCCAACCTGCCGACCGACGAATTCGAAGGCTACGGCAAGGTCGGCTACGGCAACTTCGACCGCCGCGAGATCGAAGGCATGATCAACATTCCGGTTAACGACGCGATCGGGTTCCGGTTTGCGGGCAACTACGTCAAGCGCGACGGCTACGTAAAGAACCCGGACAATGCCGGCATTCTGCCCGAGGATTTCCAGAACGAGAACCATTACTCACTGCGCGGAACCATGTCGATCAAGAGCGGCGTTTTCGATAACGTCCTGATCGCCGATTACTACAATCGCGACGAAGCGCCTTACACCGCCGTGCCGGTCAAGTACGTCACTAGCGCGCTCGGCATTTTCCCACCCGATCTTGGTGCCAAGGTGGGCGACTACAATACAGTGTACATGGCGCCCAACTTGACTGGTATCCAGCCCGAACTGTTCGGCCGGGCCGACCTTTTCGGCTTGCAGAACAAGACGAACATCGAGCTGTCGGACACGCTTTCGCTGCGCAACGTGCTGGGTTATCGCAATGACCACACGACCAATTCTGAAAATCCTCCGGGCTTCACCCGTCCCGTCAACACGGACGTCTACCGGGAAGACAAGGTTTCGCAGTGGACTGACGACCTCACCTTGCGCTTCGCAAGCGCCGACCTCGGTCTGCGCGTAAGCGTAGGCGGCTATTACTCGTTCATGCGCCGCAAGACCGGTATCAACGCCAACGTCCTGCAAGGTCTCTTCGCGGCCTTTGGCGCTCCGAACAATGTCATCAGCACCAACAATTTCGAACGCAAGGAAACCGAATCGAAGGCAGTTTATACCAACGCCGAATACGACGTCACCGATACCCTGATCGCCGCGGCGGGCTTTCGCTACAATTGGGACGAAGTCCGCTCGAACGTGACGGCGGGCAGCAACGTGTTCAATCCCGCCACCCCACTCGGCACGCTCCCGATTTTCGGTCCGGATTTCTTCCCGACCCAAGCACGTCCATGCGATTTCAATAGCTTGATCGGATATGCCAACTTCAATCCCGCAACGTGCAAAGCGTCGCGGAGTGCCAATTTCAAGGCTCCGAGCTGGATGTTCGGTCTTACCAACAATTTCAGCAACCGCGTGCTCGGCTATGCCAAGATCAGCCATGGCTATCTTGCTGGCGGCACCAACTTCACCCTGCGTGATCAAGGGCGCACGACCTATCAGCCGGAAAAGAACACGATGATCGAAGTCGGCATCAAGGCGGACTGGGATCTCGGAGATCGACCGCTTCGCACGAACCTTGCGCTCTATCGCGGCAGGATCAGTGGCAAGCAGGTCTTCGCCAATGCCAACTACGATGGCGGCGGCACTGGCTTCGGCGTGGTCAACGCGGCCAAGGAAACGATCTACGGCCTCGATCTGGAGACCCGTTATTCGCCGGTTGCAGGGCTGACGCTGGACCTGAATTACAATTACATCCACGCCAAGTTCGACGAGTTCATCTACCCCGGGCTGGGTGGCCCGGGCGCTGCGACCTACGTTCCCCCGGTCGACCTCAGCGGCGCGACGCCGGCCCAGACGCCTAAGCATCAAATCAACGGGGCGATCACGTACGTATGGCCGACCGACGAAGCGACCGGTGAGGTGTCGACGACACTGTCAGGCTATTACACCAGCCGGACGACCCAGGCCAACCGGCTGGGAACGTTCGACAAACTGGCAGGGGGGGCTGAATTCAACGATCTGCCCGGCTATTTCCTGTTGAACGGGTCAATCAACTGGAAGAACATGATGGGCTCGCCGGCGACCTTGCAGATCTGGGGGCGCAACCTCCTGAACAAGCACTACGGCACCTCATCGCAGGTCCAGTTCGCGACCTTCGGCTATGCGACGGTAACCTTTGGTCCGCCGCGGACCTACGGCGCTTCGCTCCGTTTGGACTTCTGACGCATGATGAAACACCGCCATCGGGGCGATCGCCCCGGTGCGCGGTGTTTCTGCATCTGAAGTCTAAGGCTGTCTCTGCGAAGCATTCAAGTCGGCCTCGGCGCAACAGGCGCCTGGGCTACAATCTTTATCGTAGAGCGGAATGGCGCACTGCAGGCGCAATCGGCGCGTATAAGGAGGAGGGGGCGCGGCAGCAGCCGTAAGCATTCCGGGCTCCCGCCCCGAGCCAGGCACGCGGCTGCAAAGTGTGGGCGGCACAAGCGACGCCACCGGCGTCGATCATGCCACCACGGTCATTATCAGGTATCGAACACCACGCGCAGCTCGATCGGTGCGCGCGAGTTGAAGCCCACGATCTCCGGTGACGGATAATCGGGGTCCAGCCGCAGGTTGGGCAGGCGATCGAGCAGTGCATTGACCGCGCGGTTCATCTCGATGCGTGCCAGGTGCTGGCCAATGCAGACGTGCGGGCCCAACGCGAAGGCGGCGTGGCGCTTCTGTTCGCGGAAGATGTCGAATTTGTCTGGATTGGGATAGCGTGAAGGATCGCGGTTCAGCGTGGCCTGCACGACATCAACCTTGGCTCCGGCCGGAATCGTCACGCCCATCAGATCCACATCGCAAAGGGCCTGCCGGGTCATCGCCGTCAGGGGACCGTCCCAGCGCAACGCCTCGTCAATCGCCTGATCCACCAGCGAGCGGTCGGCACGAATGGCTGCAAGCTGATCGGGATTGGTTAAAAGGCCGACCAGCAACGAGCTTGTGCCGCGATACGTGGTGTCGCCCGATGCGTTGAGGAGCTGGCGCAGGAAGGACACCGCGATATCGTCGGGCAGGCGTTCGCCGCCGACTTCTGCCTGGGCCAGCATCGTCACGATGTCATCGCCTTGCCCTCGGCGGCGTTCGTTCAGCAGCGTCAGCAGATAGTCGCCCATCTTACGCGACGCTTCGACGGCATGGGGATAGTCGACCATGATGCACATGAGCCCGACCGAGAGCTTGTGAAACAGCGCGCCCTCGTCCTTGGGCAAGCCGAGCTGCGCATAGACGACATCGAACGGATAACGGCTGGTGAACTCGCGGACGAGGTCGGCCTTGCCGTTGCCGACGAAGCCATCGATCAGGCGATTGACCACTTCGGGTACAAGATGCGAGCCCCAGCCCAGCACTTGCTTGGGCATGAACGCCTGCTGGAAAAGCCGCCGGTACCGCGTGTGTTCAGGCGCATCCATACCATTGATAGAAGCGCCGAAAGACTCGGCGTAGACGCGCATCATGATCTCGTTCGAGAATGTCGGCGCTTTCAGATAGGTCTTGGTAACAGCCTCGGTGCCGAAGACCATGTAGCTCGGCACATCGGACCACAGCGCGAATTCCTCAAGGCCGAACTGCTCTCGCAAGGACCCTTCCTGTACCGGTCCGCGCGCCGCCAGCTCGTGGAAAAGGGGCCAGGGATCCTTGATTTCGAACAGGCCGGCCGCCGTATCAAAGGTTTTGAACGGATCGAAGCCAGGATCGTCGAAGTCGGAAATACGGGCAATGGCGTTCATTGATGTTTCCTAATTACGCGGAAGCGTTCGACCCGGGCCGGGGGCCAGATCAGCGGCAGGGCAACGACACCGTTGACGGCACCGCTCGCCATGATCAAGTCCTGATCGGGATCTACGCCGAAACTGGGCACGCGCTTGATCCATTCTTCCAGCATGATTGTGATTTCGCTGCGCGCCAGGCCTGCGCCGGGGCAGTTGTGTACACCGGTGCCGAAGGTGCAGTGCGTGCTGCGCGGACGGTCGAAATCGACGGTGGCGGCATTGTGCCAACGCTTTTCGTCAAGACCGTGCAAACAGCTGGCGAGGACGAGCATGTCGCCTGCCTTCATGGCATAGCCGTCACGCTCGATATCGTGGACGATCCGACGGCCCGGTCCTCGGGCAGCGGCGGGTTCTCGAAGTCGGGCAGCCATCCTTCGGTTGCGCCAATGAACACCTTGGCAAACCGGCCGGCGGTCGCGCTGTAGAAGCCTTCGCGCGTGACACAGCGGGCATGGCAGGCAACCGCCTTGCCGCGCGTGTCCACGCCCAGATCGTTGACGACGACCTTCGCCTCCAGGCTGGGCAGGTTCAGCGCATAGTCGCGCCCAAGACCGCTGCCGGCCCCCATCACAATCGCCACGCGACCGTCGAAACGTCCTTCCGCACTGCTCATCTCAGGCACTCCGTCCGCTGTTTCGCGGCAGGCATGACCCGCGCCCGCCAGCCGATCGCCACGAACCGACCGTTCTCAGGCACCCTGCGTAAAGTCGACGTGGAGCCTGGTGAGCTTCAAGGTCTTGATGACCCACCCCTTGTCGGTCTTCTCGTAGGTCTCGTGGTAGTGACCCATACCGTTCATGCGCTGGCCTGGCGTTGCGCTGTCGGCGCTCCAGATCAGGTTGTCCTCCATGGCCCATATGCCTTTGGCGGTCGTGGGCGACAGGATCTCGATTTCCGGACAATGGCCGTGGTGCACCGAAGTGACATCGCTGGTCAGCGAGGCAACGGGGATGGCGACGGCGGCGTCGGCGCCGACGATCACGCCGGCGTCGGGCATGTCCGCCGTGATATCGAACACCAGATCATCGGCGAAGACCGAGCGGTATCCTTCCCAGTCCTTTGTATCGACGCAGCGGCAATACTTCGCTTTGAGGCGCTTGATTTCCTCTATCGCGAGAAGTGTTTCGATTTCAGTCATCGTCACGCTCCTCAGTTGATCGAGCGGCACAGGCCGCCGTCCACGCGATAGTTCGAGCCCGTCATGTAGCTGGCCTGCGGGCTGGCAAGGAATGCCACCATGCGGGCGATGTCCTCGGGCCGGCCAAAATGCCGGGTCGGCTGGACTACCACTTCACTTGTAAAGCGACGTTCGACGGTCGGCCAGTCGAGCTCTGTCCAGCCGAGCTGCTTCGCCCATTCGACGAAGCCTTCGCGCACGCCTTCGGTCGCGATCGCGCCGGGCGACACGGCATTCACCGTCACGCCAGTACCCGCCAGCGACTTGGCAAGACCGCTGCTGAGATTGGTAACAGCAGCCTTGGCGGGCTGGTAATCCGCCAGATCGACCTCGGTCTGGGTTGCCGATGCGCTGGACATGTTGATGATGCGGCCCCAACCGCGTTCTATCATACCGGGCGCGAAAGCCTGAATCAGGCGCACCGTCGACCCGACATTCTGCTCATACGTCCAGCGCCAGTCATCCCACGGCGTTTGCAGCCAGTTGCGATTAAAGCTCTCCGCGGTCGTGTCGGGACGGTTCGAAGCCGCAAACCCCCCGGCATTGTTCACGAGAATGTCGATCCCGCCGAACTCTTCAAGGACCTTAGCGCTTACCTCGGCACAGATTGACTCCTCGCTCAGTTCGCCGATCACGTGGCTTGCCTTGCCCCCGGCATCGCGGATGCTCTGCGCAACCGCCTCGGTCTTCGCCCGGTCGCGACCGTGCACCATGACCCGGGCGCCCTCGGCGGCGAGAAGGCGGGCGGTTGCCGCGCCGATCCCTGAACTGCTGCCGGTGACCAGCGCGCGCTTTCCTTCAAGTTCAAGATCCATTCGATCCTCCAGTTGCGAAGGAGCGGCTTCGAGTGAAGGCGCCCCGCAAGTTATTGGGCGCCTGCGCACCTTGATGACGAGGTTGGTAGAACTCTCATGACATCAAGTTGCAAAGGAATGCGGCGGCTCTTGCACCAGGAACTGCTACGGATGTGATATCGGGCTCAAAGGCGCTCCGCGGCCCAGTGAAGGGCGGAGATCGGGTTGCTGAACGTGGTTGCGGTGATATCATCGCGGCAGGATCCACCGACGTATGTTGCGTATCCGGCACGGTCGTCCGCTCGTGTCGCTCGCAAGTCCGTATCGCACGCTGCAAGCAGCCGTGGTCACTGGCAGGCATGCGACGAACCGGAAATTCCCGTCGTCCAGCCCTTCTGGATGGAGATCACCCTCCATACAGCAGTACGACGCTTCAGCGCCGCGGCTGCACGCATGATTTTGACTGCAACCGAGGAGCTTTCAAGTATGACCAGAATATCCCTGGACCAGGCGCAGGCAATCGTCGCCGGCGCGCTTAAGGAAGGTCGGGCGATGAATCTCAAGCCGCTGACGGTTGCGGTCCTCGATGCTGGCGGGCACGTGGTCGCCTTGGCCCGCGAGGACGGATCCTCAAATCTGCGCCCACAGATTGCCACGGGGAAGGCGACCGGCGCCCTCGCGCTTGGCATGTCGTCTCGTGCCATCGCCGAAATGGCCGAACAGCGCCCCATGCTGATCAGTGCGGCCGGAGCGCTCAGCGCAGCTGGTTTGATCCCTGTGGCGGGCGGCGTTTTGATCCAGGTTGACGGAGGCGAGCTGGTGGGCGCGGTCGGAGTCACCGGGGACACCAGCGACAACGATGAGAAGGCGGCGCTCGCCGGTATTGCGGCGGCAGGCCTGTCTGCAAGGGTCTGAGCGGGACCAGCCCCTTGATTGCAGCGCTTGCGGGGTGGCCAGACTGCAACGCTATCGCGCTGCGATCGAGGGCCTTGCCGCGCTCAAGGGTCGGGTGCGTCAAATCGTGACAGGCAGGATGCGTTACCCCGAACTACGCCCGCAGGCGTACTCCGCGTTCGAGTCGGCTTTTCGGGGCTTTTGGCCGGATCAGACCCGACGCTGGGGAAACGGAGTGTCCCAGGGGATCGTGACGTCGTAGCGGCCGCTTTCCGCAAGATGCAGATGGAGAAGCGCGGTAGCGATGCCGGCTGATCCAATCATGTATCCCGTCTCGGCGTTGACGATATTGGGATCGACCCGCGACCAGGCCATGAACCATTTGTCGCCCTTGCCGTCCAGGTTGTTGGCCCGGCTGGATATGGTACGTGCCGACCGGCGCGCGATTTCGAGATAGTCCTCGTTACCGTAACGCGCCCAGAGACCAAGAAACAGCGTGACGTGGCTCGCCACGCCGCAGCACTGGGTGGCCGTGTTCCACATGCCCGGGCTTTCGAGTTCCGGGGCACCCGTGGCGAGAATGCCGTTCGCCAGGCGCGTCATCCAATCGAAATAGATGCGCTCGCCCGTGATGTTGTGAAGCTTGTAGAACAGACGGGCCGTGCCGGCCGCACCGTGGCAGAAGCCTAGGTAGAACAGGTCGGGACAGTCGGGAAGGGCATAGGGCAGCAGCGCCGCCTGATCATTGCCGACAGCGAGGCCCATGAGATGTTGTGTGCCGCGCTTTGCTGCATCGAGGAAGCGCTGTTCGCGCGTCGCTTCGTAGATCGCCGCCAGCGTATAGACTGTGCCCGCCTGGCCATATTCGAAGCCGGGATAGAAACGTTCGGGATAGGCAGGGTTGTGGGAAATCTTCCAGGCCAGCGATCCGTCGCTTTGCGCGGTGGCGAGGCTGATCAGGCGATCGCCGGCTTTGACCGCGGTGCTCATCATCTTCTTGTCGCGCAGCAGAGTTGCAGCCTGGACCAAGAAAAGCACGGTACCGGCATCCGTGAGATAACCGGCATATTCCGTCCAGGTGCCCTTGGGATTGCCGTGATCGGCAGCGGCGACGATCCGTTCGGCGATCGGGCGCAGCGCAGCGGTATAGCGCGGTTCGCCCAGCATCGTGCCAACCTGGTGAAGCGCCATGCCTATTCCGGCAATGCCGAAGGTAATGGCCCAGCGCATGTCCAGGGCCGGTATCGGCTTGGCGGCGATTTCGGGCCAGCGTTTCAGCAGCCGCTCTGCTCCTTCCATCGCGGCGTCACGATAGCGGGCTTCCCCGGTCTTCTGTGCCAGCTCTGCGAAAGTGACGATCATCCCGGCCATTCCGGAATAAAAGCACTCGGGTGCGGAATCGGCGATGAAGACCCGCTTCGGGTTGGCGGGGTCGGCGGGGAAATAGGCGCCGTATTCGTCCGTGGTCTTGTTGGCGATGATCCAGTCGGCTGCCGACTTGGCCATACCGAGATAGTCCGTCGAAGGTGCGAACCTCGCCCTGCTGTCGGTGGCAGCGGTTCCGGGCTGGGCGGCGATCCCCGGCATGCCGCCGGCCCCGGCCGAACGGGCCGCGACCGGGTTGGCGGCAAGAAGTGCGCCTGCGCCAGCAGCAAATGTGCCCGCCTGCAATAGCTTGCGGCGTGAAACGTGGGGTTCGCAGCCGTGATGTTCACATGTCATGCTCGGGCATCCTCTTTGATGCGCTGCGTCGGCGCATTCGTATTTTGATAAAGGTCGGTTTCCGCCGCGGCCCAGTTTTTGCAGGGTTCGTGCAGACGCTACGGCGCGCCGGACTGCGCCTCAACGGAAAACGCGCGCCAAACCTGTCGTCGGCCGCGGTATTCATTCACGTGATTTCCGGCTCCGGACGCTGAGCGTGTGATGCAATTGCGCGATTGTATTGCTGGCAGTCGATTTGAACAGGCACGGCAAGACGGCATGAACTGCGGCGGCGAGGCTGCAACCGAACATCACGATCGAGAACGACAGCGCGGTGCGCAGATGCGCGCCGTAGCTTTCATCGATGCTATGCGGGTGCTCGAGGAATACACGTTTCAACATCGCGCGATTTTCTCCGGTCCTGAATTCCCGTGCTTTATAGCGACGCGAGAGGAGAAAGACGTTTCGCATTTTCCCGGAATTGCTGGACCTTTGGCAAATTTTTCTCCAAGATTCCTCATTATGGAGAAAATTCATCTCGACTCGTTCGATCTTCGCATTCTCGAATCGTTGCAGAAAGATGCGACCCTTTCGCTCGCGCAAATCAGCGCAAGGGTCGGCCTGTCCGCTTCGCCCTGCTGGAAGCGGATCCGGCGATTGGAGGATACCGGCGTCATTCGCAGCCGGGTGGCGCTGCTCGACCGGCAGGCCCTGCAACTGGGGGTGACGGTAATCGTCTCGATCCGCGCGGCGCGGCACAACGAGGAATGGTTCGAGCAGTTCTCGCGAGGCGTGATCCGCATGCCCGAAGTGGTGGAATTCTATCGTATGAGCGGGGATGTCGATTATATCCTGAAGGTCGTCGCTCGCGACATCGATGACTACGACCGGATCTATCGCGACCTCATCAAGATCGCCGACTTGAACGACGTTTCCTCTACGTTCGCAATGCAGGAGCTGAAATCAACGACGGTGCTGCCGCTGCGCCGTTGATGCGACAGGGTTACGCGGCGGCGGTCGAGGCTGCCATGACGCGCCGGTTGGTCACGAAGCGCATGAACAGTGCCAGCATCACGACCAGCACGATCATCAGGATTGCCGAGGTCAGCGAATAGCTTCCCGTTCTTTCGTAGAGTACCGCCGACAACACCGGTGCGAAGCTGCTGACGTTCATGAACAAGTAGCCAAGGCCGAGCACACGTCCGAAGTTCTCGCGTCCGAAGGTGCGCGCCAGCACGACGCCAAGTAGCGGTTGCATCGCTCCCGAGGCGAATCCGCAGAGCGCCGCCACGAAAACGAGGTTGCGATACGTGATCGGGCCCAGCCAGGTGCCAAGGACGATCAGCGTCCAGGCATAGACGAGCGCAAGGCCGAGAAAGCTGTAGCGCGGATCCGAACGATCGATGACATAGCCCCAGAACGGCTTGCTGATGAGGGCGCCGCCCGCAAGGATCGATGTGAGCAAGGCGGCCTGCGCGGGAGTGCTGCCCAGTTCACTCCCCATCGCCGGCAGATAGAACTGCAGGATGAACTGCACCGCCACCAACGATCCCATGCCCAGCGTGGTGACCAGGAAGACCGGGTTGCGCAGGATCATCATGGTTGTCAGTCGGACCGGTGCGTCGCCAGGTTCTGCGGCGGGCTGTGCCGTCGCGAATTCGACCCGTTCGATCGGTGCGAGCACCGCCGGTGGATTGCGGATCAGCATGAAGGCGATGGGCACCAGCACGACGAGGACGAAAGCTGCGATGCCCGCATAAGTCGCCCGCCAGCCATAGGCATCAATGGTGATCGCCATGATGTAAGGCATGATGAGGCCGCCGAGGCCGGCACCGCTCGCCGCGAGAGCAAGCGCGAGGCCGCGGCGTCTGGCGAACCACTTGGCCGACAGGGTCTGCGCGGCAAACGCGCCCGCGCCGGTCGCGCCAACCGTCAGCAGCGTTGCATGGACCGCGATGAGCTGGAACACCGACTGCGCAAGGCTTACTCCCAACAATCCGACAGCCAGCGAGACCAGGCTGAAGGTGACCAGCAGACGCGCGGGGTAGCGATCGAAAATTGGTCCGGCAAACGGGCTCAGGATGCTGATCGCGATGGTGCAGGCGAATGGCACCGCCGACAGGGCGGCGCGGCCGACACCGAACGTTTCCATCCACGGCAACAACGCCACGCCGTTCGCGTAGAACAGCAGTCCGATCGAGAAGATCTGCATCGCCGCCGAGAAAGCGACGATGACCCAGCCGTAATAGAAGGGCGTAGGGCGATGCGAAACGTCGGTCATCGAGTCAACTGATCCTTTCGCTCAGCACGCCTTCGAGAGGACGGCCGCTTCTGTAAGCGTCGATATTGTGACGCACGCGTGCAGCCATTCCGTCGATTGCACCAAGTGTATGGGCGGATATGTGGGGCGAAATGCGCACGCGGGGATGGCCGAGCAGGGGATGTTTCGCAGGGGGCGGTTCCTGCGTCAGCACGTCAAGGGTCGCGCGCCCGACCACTCCGGCGTCGAGCGCTTCGCGCAGTGCTTGCTCGTCGACAAGGTCGCCGCGCGCGATGTTGACCAAATGGAACCCCGGTTTCGCCTTGCCGAGCAGCGCCGCATTGACCAACCCGACCGTCGAAGCAGAGGAGGGAAGGGCAAGTACGACATGGTCGCTGGTGGCGAAAAGATCGTCGAGCGAGACGGCGCGGCGCACACCGTCCAGAAGCGGCGCATCGCTCGCCCGGGTGGCCTGTACCTCCATGTCGAACGCCAACGCCCGCCGTGCGATGGCCGCGCCGATCGCGCCGAAGCCGACGATGCCGAGCCTCGCACCGGCTAGCCCCGCACTGATCCGAGCGGCACCGTCGTTCTTCGACCAGGCTTGTCCCTCTTCCCACACGTCGGGAATGCGCCTTGCCTCTGCCAAGATCGCGCCCATCGCGAATTCTGCCACGGCCACAGCGTTGACGCCGTGCATGGTCGTTACCGTCACGCCATCGAACAACCAGTCAGGATATCCGTCGAGCCCCGTCGAGAGAAGCTGGACCAAGCGGATCGAACCCGGCCACGATGGCGGGCGTACGAGCGGTCCGCCATACGCCTCGGGCGCGACCATCAGGCATTCGACATCCCCTGGCAGCGCTGACAGGTCAGCTCCGGTCGTCCGCAAATCCAGGTTCGCGATGCCGCCCAGCCAGGCGCGCGCAGCCGCTTCGGGCAACTGGACCGCGGCGATCAGCGGACGTGTCACGCCCTCGCGCCCGCTCAGTCCAGCACCTCGGGGTGACGCGCGATCATCGAGCGCCAGTATGGTTCGAACGAGAACACGCCAACCATGTCGGATTCCAGATGCCGGTGCGTCTTCTCGGCAACCTCGTCGGGCATGGGCGTGCCGCCGCCCGCCGCTTCGGCAAGGAGCTGCACACGGCACGCATCCTCGAAAGCCAGATAGCGCCAGACTGCCGACTCCACAGTCTGCCCCACGGTCAGGATGCCGTGGTTCTGAAGGATCGCAGCACGCTTGTCGCCCAGCGCATTGGCCAGCCGCTGCGCCTCGTCGAGATTGTCGAGCACGCCCGAGAAATTATCGAAGATGACATGGTCGCCATGAAAGATCGCCGCGTCCTGGGTGAGCGGCGGCAGCAACCTGCCAAAGGCCGACCACGTCTTGCCGTAAACCGAATGCGAATGGGCAGCCGCGTTCACTTCAGGGCGTAAGGCGTGAAGGCGCGAGTGAATGGCGAAGGCGGCCGGATTTATCTGGCCCTGGCCTTCGAGGATGCGGCCCGTGTGATCGACCAGCATGAGGTCAGACACACGCATCTCACCAAAGGGGAACATGACCGGATTGACCCAGAACCGGTCGGGATATTCGGGATCGCGCACCGTGATATGACCTGCGGCGCCAAGTTCGAAATCTCTCTCGGCGAAGATCCGGAAGGCGACCGCAAGGCGCTGCTTGCGATAGGTACGCTCCTCTTCGACTGTCTCGCAGGGGAACGCAACGTCCTTGCGCTCACCGATCGTCGCGATGGCGCCGGGGCACCCGTCGGATGGCACAGGGCTTTGGTCGCGCCTCAACGTGGCGGCATTCGGCATCGCATTCTCTCCCGGTTCTCAAGGCCCGTTCAAGATCGCACGGTCGTTGATGCCAGGCCGGGTGGCAATCAAGAAACGGTTAGCAGACACTGACCGGCAGTTATCCTCACGGCGCTTTTGGCTAAGCGCGCTTTATCATGCCAACAGATTGTCTCGCTTTCCCCGGTGGGTCTAGTGGCGATAGCAAGGTTGTGCCGGTGCGCGCCCCGATGACGGCGGGCATCCGGTCGGAAAAGGCGCGCGATGAGGCGTCGATGAACGGCGGCGTCTCCGCCGGGGAGCTTGGAAAATGGCAGAACTCGCAGAATTGCCGGTCAGGTCAGCGTCCACCGCGGCCTGCGCGCTCGACATTCGGCCGCTCACCGGGACTTTCGGGGCCGAAGTGCACGGCATTCGGTTGGCCGACGACAACTCGCCCGATACCATCGCGGCGGTCCGCGACGCACTCGACAAATATCGCGTGCTCGTGTTCCGCGGGCAGACCGACCTCGATCCACGTGGCTATATCCGCTTTGCCAGCCACTTTGGCGCTCCCGAGGAGGTGCCGCATCCGTCACTTCCCGCGTACAGCGACGACCTGGGCGAGATTCCGGGCATCAAGGTCCTGCATAGTAACGCCGACGAATATCGCGATCACGCGATGGAGTGGAACCTCGACTCGTGGCACACCGATGGTGCGCCGCGCTCCAATCGCCACTGGCGCTCGCTGCTACAGGCGGTCGACGTTCCCGACTATGGTCGTGACACGATGTTCGCCGACATGGTTACCGCCTTCGAATGCCTTTCGCCTGCAATGAAGGCCTTCCTCGAAGGGCTGACGTGCTCGCATTCCTGGGGGCCGCAAAAGCCGGACGCGCCCGCCGTCACCCACCCGATGGTCGTGACCCATCCGCGCACGGGCAAGAAAGCACTCTATGTCAACAAACTCTACACGCGCAAGGTGAACGAGCTGCGCTATGACGAGAGCACGGCGTTGCTCAATTTCCTGTTCGACCAGGCGAAGATTCCGCAGTGGCAGCTTCGCCTGCGTTGGGAGCCGGGCACCGTCGGCATGTGGGACAACGAGTTCACCCAGCACTACCTGGTGTTCGACCGCAGCTACGACCGGGTCATGCATCGCATCATGATGACCTGATCGCAGGCGCGTTTTCGCAACGGGGACAGGATACCGCGTCTTGCAGGCATTGGTCGATTTCTGCCGCGCACTTGAGCGCATCGTCGTCTCGGACGCGTCCACTGGCATCGCGGCCGCGCGCGCGGCCGAAGCGATGGGTGTGCTTGTCGCCGATGACGGCTGGTTGCCCGACGCCTGGGCCGCTCCGAGCGAGGTGCGCTACCAGCAGCACCTGCTTTATCTCGACGCGTCGGCGCGGTTCTCGGTTGTGAGTTTCGTCTGGGCGCCTGGGCAACACACCCCGATCCACGATCACGGCGGCCTGTGGGGTGTCGTCGGCGTCCTGCGTGGGGCTGAGCGATCAACTCGCTACGACCTGGGCGCTGATCGGGCGCTGACGGCGCACGCGCCCGACCTGCTCGCTGCAGGCGCCGTCGAAGTGCTCGACCCGGCGGTTGGCGACATTCACGCGGTGACGAACGCGCTTGCCGACCGGGTATCGGTTTCGATCCATGCCTATGGCGGCGACATCGGTTCGATCGAACGGCGCGCATTCGATCCCGACGGCACACCCCGGCGGTTCGTGTCGCGCTATTCGCCGCAACCCCCTATGATCGAGGTTCTCCCCTGATGCCTCCGCCATCACCACGCCGCGCCGCTCCGCACGAAGTCCATCGGGCGTGGAAATTGCGCCACGAGATCGCGGTGCTCGACGTGCGCGAGGAATTCGCTTTCGCCGACGGGCACCCGCTGTTCGCCGCCTGCGTGCCGCTGTCGAGGATCGAGGTCGGCATCCGGGACCTGCTGCCCCGCGCGGACGTGCCGATCGTGCTCTACGGCGAGGACGAGGACCAGGCGATGCAGGCGATCGACTGGCTGTCGGGTGCGGGCTTTTCCGACCTGCGCTTGCTTGATGGCGGGCTGGAAGGGTGGCGCGCGGCGGGACTGGAACTGTTCGCAGACGTCAATTCGCCGAGCAAGGCGTTCGGCGAACTTGTCGAGAGCCGGCGGCACACGCCACACATAACGGCGCTCGACCTCAACGAAAGGCTGGCTGCCAACGAAGACCTTGTCGTGCTCGACGCAAGGCGGTTCGACGAATACCAGACGATGAGCATACCCACTGCGATCAGCGTGCCAGGCGCCGAACTGGTGCTGCGCGCCGGTGACATCGCCGTCGATCCGGCGACCCCCATCGTCGTCAATTGCGCGGGACGCACGCGCAGCATCATCGGCGCACAGTCGCTCATCAACGCGGGGCTTCCCAATCCGATCATGGCTCTGCGCAACGGCACGATCGGTTGGTCGCTGGATGAACTCGAACTCGATACCGGGCAGGCGCGCAGTTATCCCGACGTGGATCCTGAAAAGATCCGCGGTCGGCGTGAGCATGCCCGATCGGTGAGCTATCGCGCCGGGGTCCGCACGATCCGCGGCGAGGATCTGGCCGTGGCAATGACGCCCGGGCGCACCGTCTATCGCTTCGACGTCCGCTCGCTGGCCGAGCATGAGGCCGGCCATCCGTCGGGCTTTCGCCACGTGGCCGGGGGGCAGCTGGTGCAGGAGACCGACATGAATGCGCCGGTTCGCGGCGCGCTGATCGTCCTGTTCGACGATCTTGGTGCACGTGCGCACATGAGTGCTTCTTGGCTCGCGCAGATGGGCTGGGACGTGGTCGTCATCGAGGAAGCGGGCGCTGCGCTGCCCGTTGAGCGGGGGATCGCTCCCAACGCTCGCGTGCCGGCCCCAACCTGCGCCATGATCGGGCCGGACGCGCTGGCCGCGAACGCGGGCGAATGCCTGATCCTGGACCTTGCGCTCAGCACCCAGCACAAGAAGGGCCACGTGCCGGGCGCACGGTTCGTAATGCGCGGGCGTCTGGGCCGCGACCTGCCTCCGGTAGCCGAAGGAACGACGATCGTGCTGACGTCGCCAGACGATGAGCTGGCGCGCCACGCCGCGCCCGAAGTGGCCGCGATCACCGGGCGCCACGTCCTCGTGCTCGAAGGCGGAACGAAAGGCTGGTCGGCCGCTGGCCATCCGCTTGCCAAGGGCCTCGCCAATCCGCTTTCGGCGAACGAGGACGCCTACCGCCGGCCCTATGAAGGCACGGACAACCCGCGAGAGAAGATGCAAGCCTACCTCGACTGGGAATACGGGCTCGTCGCGCAACTTGAACGGGACGCCAGCCATGGTTTCTTCGTGATCTAGGGAGCAAGCACAGTGACCATCGAACTTCACTTCGCCCCCGGCTCCTGCGCCTTTGCACCCTTGGTTGCGCTGGAGGAAGCGGGCGCGCAATTCATGCCGCATCGTCTCGTTCTTGCCGAAGGCGACCAGCGGCGCAGCGAGTTTCTGGCGATCAACCCGCTGGGGCGGGTGCCCGCGCTGATCGTCGACGGCAAGGTGGTGACCGAGACGATCGCAGTGCTGACCTATGTCGCCAACCGCTTCCCCGATGCGCAGCTACTGCCGCTTGCCGACCCGCTGGCGCTGGCGCGCTGCTACGAGATGATGGCCTGGCTTGCGACGGACCAGCAGGTCTTCATCGCGCAGCTCTGGCGCACCGAGCGCTTTGCTGCGGACGAGACGACAGCGGCCGGCCTGAAGGCCGAGGCGCTGCAGAGGCTGAAGTACGGGTTCGAAATGATTGAACAGAGGATCGCCGGACCTTGGGTGATGGGCGAGAACTATACGATCGTAGATCCGTATGTCGCTGTGTTCCGTCGCTGGGCCGAGCGCCTCGAGCTCGACACCACGGGGTGGACCCGCTGGAACGAGCACAATCGCCGCTTCCTCGAACGGCCTGCAACCCAGGCTGCGCTGGCGCACGAGGCGGCGACAAGGGTGCCGGCCTGACAAGCCGCCACCGGCCGGAACATGCGTGGAGGAACCGATTGCGGTCGCCCCGGCCGGCGCAGTGTCAGACCCGGGTCGGGTTCAGCGCCACCGGGATCGCGCCGTCGATCGAGACGCGGTGCATGACCCGGCGTTCGGTGTAGTCGGCCGTGGCGTAGTGCTGCGTCGAATGATTGAACCACATGGCGACGTCACCCTTGGCCCATCGCCAGCGCACGCAGTTTTCGGGCCGGGTGACATGCGCCTGCACCATTTCGTAGATGCTGAGCGATTCGGGATAGCTCATCCCCAGAATCTGGCGGAAGGCGAAGCCCATCAGAATCGCCGGTTCGCCAGTTTCCGGCACCACGTGGACCACCGGATGCACCGCCTCGCTGCCGATGCCAGGGTTGCGGTCATAGACGCCCGAGAGCTTCTCGGGCATGCCGGCCTCGTCGGTCGAATGGCGCGCGTAGGCGTGGTCGATCAAGCGCTTGAGGCTGTCGGGCAGTCCTTGATAGGCGGTCGCCGTGTTCGACCATAGCGTGTCGCCGCCGATCGATGGCAACTCGATCGCGCGGAGCACCGAGGCATACGATAACCGCTCCTGATACGTGACGTCGGTGTGCCAGCCATCGACTCTCAGCCCGTTTGTTGAATCTAGCTCGAACACCGTCTTGGTGCCCTTCGGCGGCTTGACCAACGGGTGCGCGGTCGTCGTCCCGAACAGTCCGGCAAAGGCCTCCTGCTCCTGATCGGTCAGGTCGAACTGTTCACGGAAGAATATGACCTTGTAGCGATGCAACGCGTTGCGCAACGCTTCGACGACGGCCTGCGACAAGTCTCCACCAAGTCTGATGTCATGGATAATGGCGCCAATGCGCGGCGACAGTCGTTCGATCTTGAGCTCGATTTTGCCATCGGTCTGCACAGCCATGGTTCTCTCTCCCGTGCCCCGTCCTTCTCGGCGGTGCTGCTGGTGATTGCCCAATTCTGGGGCTTGTCCCACGCCGTCACAAGCAAGTCCTTTTTAGGGAGGGTTTAGCGTGCGTCAGGCCAGTGTCCGCCGTTCGGGATCACAAATGAGATGATTACAGGACCTAATCGTTCGTACTATGAATGATGACCTTTTCTTATACATTATCGGTCGAGAGAGGTCAGCAACACTTCCCAATGGCGGTCAATCTACCCACCGAATTGCTCCGCACGTTCGCTGCGGTCGTCGACTGTTCGACGATGCTGAAGGCAAGCAGCCAGATCAACGTCACTCCGTCGGCAATCAGCTTGCAAATAAAGCGGCTCGAGGAAATCGTCGGCATGCCGCTGTTCTTTCGCGACGCCCGGCGGCTGACGGTCTCGCCGGCGGGGCAGATCCTGCTCGACTATGCACGCACGATTCTCGCCTGCAACGACGAAGCGATCGAGACCCTGAAAGGCGAGCGTTCAGCGGGTGCGATCAGCCTCGGCGTCGTCGAGGACTTCGCCCGGACCCTGCTGTCGGGCGCGCTGCGTCTGTTCTCGGCTCTGAACCCGGACAGCCGGCTAAGCCTGCGCATTTGCGGCTCGCGCGAACTGCGTGAGCTGGTGCAGTCGAACCGGCTCGATCTCGCCGTGGTAATCGCCGGGTCCGACGATCCTGAGATCGTCGCCGAGCGTCCCGTGTCGTGGTACGGCGACCAGGATCTGGTCACGCGCGACGTCCTGCCGCTGGCCTTGCTCGAGGCGCCCTGCATGTTCCGCGAGATGGGCATCAATGCGCTCGACCGGGCAAAGATACCTTACGAGATCGTGGTGGAAACAGCCTCCGCCTCGGTATTGCATGCCGCGATCGAAGCCGGGCTGGCGATCGCGCCGCGAACCGGCACCTTCATGATGGACAATCCGGCACATCGGGTCGCCGGATTGCCCGAGCTGGGAAGTGTCGGTTACGCCGTTCTCGAGAATGCGCATATCTCTCGCGGTGCGGCACGGCTTGCCAATCTCTTGCGGACCTCGCTGCGCGAAATCTGAGCAGGGGCAAGGGCGCGAGACCTGGTCTGCGCCGATCTGGCCGATATTGATCGAAGGGGGGCGGAGGGCATGATGATTTCGCGGCGCGACGAATACAATCGCATGCCGGACACCGCCAGCTTCCTCGGCGACCTGTTCGGCGAATACAACGAGGCGGGCGAACCCGTCCGCCCGCGTTTCCAGCTTGCCCAGCTGTGGCCGGGACTGGCTGCCTGTGCCACCGCGGCGGCGGCGGCGGCGTGGCTGGCCGATCACTACGGATTTCCGGTCATTCTCCTTGGTTTGCTGATCGGCGCTTCGCTCAACTTCTTCGGCGACGATGCTCGCGTGTTGCCGGGGCTTAACTTCGTCTCGCGCTATGGCTTGCAGACCGCGATCGTGCTCCTGGGCTTCAACGTCTCGATCGCGCAAGTGACGGCGCTGGGCATCGCCCCGTTCGCGTCCCTCATCGTCATCATGGTTGCGGCGATGCTGGCCGCGCTCGTCGCCGCGCGAGCGCTGCGCCAGCCGCTCGAGGTGGGCCTGCTCGCCGGAGGTGCAACCGCGATCTGCGGAGCAAGCGCAGCCTTCGCACTTTATGCCCTGATGGACCGCAAGCGCGTGGGCGAGGCTCATTTCGCGGTAACCCTGGCGGGCATCTCGCTGGCCAGCGCGATCGCCATGTCGATCTATCCGATCATCGGGCGCGAGATGGGCCTGGGCGATTCCCAGGCCGGCTTCCTCATCGGTGCGACCGTTCACGATGTCGCGCAGGCAATTGGCGGCGGCTATGCCTTTTCGGACGATGCCGGGCGCTATGCAACGATCGTCAAGCTGACCCGAGTGGCGCTTCTGGGCCCTATCGTGCTGGCGGTAGGTCTTTGGTTGAGGATGCGCAAAGGCGGAGCGGCGGGCGGACCGCGCTATCTGCCACCATGGTTCCTTGCCCTGTTTGCCGTGGTGGCAGTGGCGGGCTCGTTCCTGGCGGTACCCATCCCCGTGCGCGACAGCGCGCTCACCGTGTCCAAGATACTGCTGCTGCTGGCGGTAACCGCCACGGCGATGCGCACCCGTCTCAACATGATCGGTGAAGTCGGAATGAAGGGCATAGCGCCGGTGCTGGCGGCGACCCTGGCGAGCCTGGGTGCCGGTCTTGCACTCACATTGCTGCAGGCCCACTAAGGCCTGATCAGGCGGAAGGCATTGATGCATGTTATCCATCTGCCATATCCGCAACGTGATAGCGTCAGGCGGCCGTCCGGTATGGCCTAGCGCTGCCTCGTCGCTGATGTAGCTTTTCGCCACGGCAGAGCATTGCCGGTGACGGCGGAGGCAGCATTGGACGGACTCTTTTCCCCGGTCACGATCGGTTCGGCAACAGTGCCCAACCGCTTCGTCCTGCCTGCGATGCAGCGCGGAATGGCCGTCCGCTATGCCCTGACCCCGCAACTGATCGAATACTATCGTCGCTGCGCACACGGCGGTGCCGGGCTGATTATCACTGAATCGGCGGCGATCGATCACCCCACCTCGACCGGGCACGACGGCTTCGTCCTGATGCTCGACGAAAGCCGCGGCGACGGCTGGCGCCGCTGCATCGACGTCGTCCACGCCGAGGGCAGCAGCGTGCTGGTGCAGCTGAACCACACTGGCGCGTGCCGGGTCGAGAATTCTGGCGGCCCGCGCCCAGACATGGCCTCGATCAGCCCCAGCGGACTGATCCGGACCGGCCAGCCGAACGGCCGTGCCGCCACGCTGGAAGAGCTTGACGAGCTCCGCGACGCTTTCGTGCGCAGCGCGATGTTCGCGAAGAGATTCGGCGCCGACGGGGTCGAGGTCCATTGCGCGCACGGCTATCTGCTCGATCAATTCCTGTGGCACGAGACCAACTTGCGCACGGACGGCTACGGCGGCGCCACCCTTGTCGAACGTGCCCGCTTTCCCGCCGAGATCGTGCGCGCGATCCGCGAGGCTGCGGGTGACGACTTCGTGATCAGCGTGCGTTTCTCGCAGTGGAAGGAAGCTGATTACGACGCCCGCATCGTCGAGGAAGAGGCGGACTTGCGGTCCTTCCTTGCCCGCATGCGTGACGCCGGTGCCGACATGTTCCACGTATCGACCCGACGCTTCTGGGAACCGGCATCGCCCGATCGCAGGCGGACTTTCGCAGGCTGGGTCAAGTCTCTTACCGACGCCCGGGTCGTCGCCGTCGGCTCCGTCGGGCTGAACGTCGACGTGATGGATACGATCTACAGCGAAAAGACGATCGAAAGCCAGGCCGAACACAGCTTCGGCGTGCTTCAGGATCTTTTTGCGTCGGGCGAGTTCGACCTTGTTGCCGTCGGCCGCAGCATGATGGGCGACAACGACTGGGTAAACAAGGTGCGCGACGGGCGCTTTGCGGAGGTGATCCCGTTCCGGCGCGAAATCGTCAAGCAGGCGCTGGGCGAATGGGACGATACGGCGATCCGCCAGGCCGCCGACCACCATTGATCCTGCGCGGAAGCGGCCCCGACCCCGCTGGCGGGGCCGGGGCGCCTATCTTCAGTGGATCGTCGCCATGTCGATGACGAAGCGATATTTGACGTCGGACTTTTCCATCCGTTCGAACGCGGTCTCGATCTGACTTACCGGGATCGTCTCGCAATCGGCGTTGATGCCTTTCTCGGCACAGAAATCGAGCACTTCCTGCGTCTCGGCGATGCTGCCGATGGCAGACGCCGTCAGGATGCGGCGGTTCATCATCATGATGCCGGAATGGAAGCTCGGCACCATGTCGATCATGCCAAGTACCACGATCCGCCCATCAAGCCCTGTCAGCATCAGATAGGGCGTCAGGTCGTGCTGTACCGGGATGGTGTCGATCACGACATCGAACTGGCCCATTGCGGCGCCCATTGCCGCCTGATCGGTCGAGATCAGGACATCGGCCGCACCGAGCGCCTTGGCGTCGTCGCGCTTGCTTTCCGAAGTCGTCACCACCACGACGTGCGCCCCCAATCCGGCGGCGAGTTTGACGGCCATGTGTCCGATCCCGCCCAGTCCGGCGACTGCGACGCGTGAATTCGGGCCGACCCCGGAATGCCGCAGGGCAGACCATGCGGTAACGCCTGCGCAAAGCACCGGTCCTGCCCGCTCGGGGTCGAGCCCCTGGGGTACGCGCAACACGAAATCTTCCGACACCACGATGCTCTCGGAATAGCCGCCGTAAGTTGGCGTGCCGTCATGCCGGTCGCTCCCGCCGTACGTGCCAGTGAACTGGTTTGCGCAATAATGCTCTTCCCCTGACTTGCACGGGGCGCAGACGCGGCAGCTATCGACCATGCAGCCCACGGCCACCACATCGCCAACCTTGTGCTTGCTGACGCTTGAGCCGATTGCCGCCACCTTGCCGACAATCTCATGGCCGGGGACGAAGGGATATTTCGTATGGCCCCAGTCGTTGCGCGCCATGTGCAGGTCGGTGTGGCAAATCCCGCAATAGAGGATGTCGATGGCCACGTCGTCCGCCCGCAGGTTGCGGCGGTCGATCTCAAGCGGCTCGACGCTCTGGCCGGGCGAGAGGGCGGCAAAAGCGCGGGTCTTGGTCATTTCAGAGAGTCTCCCTTATTGGATCTTGTCTTTGCGTCCGGGCGTCGTGCCTGGCTGGCGCAGGTCCGGTTGCCCGCCAGGGCCATCGGTCAGCGCGAATTGCTTTCGCGCGGACCATAGTGCGCAAGCATCGCCCGGTTCGAACGAAATTCCCTGAGGCAGCACTTAGCGATCGTCATCGACCGCACCCTTGACCGGCGAGGCGGTGCCAAGCGCGAGAAGTTCGGCCACGCTGAACGCCCGGCCGTTGGCGACCACCTGGCGCACGTTGAAGAGTGCGCCGATGTCGCGGCGGGGATCGCCCTCTACCAAGACGATGTCGGCCAGCTTCCCGGCCTCGAGCGTGCCCGCGTCGAGGTTGAGGGCGCGCGCCGGCACCGCGGTTGCCGACTGCAAAGCATCGAAAGGCGAAAACCCCGCCGCGACATAGGCCGTCAGTTCGCCGATGAGGTTCGGAGCAATGACAAGATCGGTGCCGGCCACGATGCGCCCGCCCGCTGCATGCAACGCGCGCAGGGTCGCCAGTTGCCCGGGCTGCGCGGCGAGCAGCGCGGCGGGGAGCGGGGCGTCGGCCGTGAACGGGCCGCTGGCCCACGTCGGATAGAACGCCAGGCGTGGATCGCGCCGCAATTGCGGATGCTGCGCAAGATATATGTTGAGCGCGCCGAAAACCGTTGGCGTGATCGTTGCCTGCGACCGGACAAGCAGGCCGACGACGTCTTCGTAGGACCGACCTAGAGGGCCTTCCTTGGGAGAAAAGCCACGCCGGCTACTGCCTTCCAGATGCTCGACGCTGTCGACCCCGGCATATGTCGACGGATAGATCTCGTGCGTGGCGACCGGCACGCCCATCGCATGTGCCGCTGCGATGATCTGGCGCTGCTCGGCGTCGGGCATGCGGACATAGCTCTTGATCAGGTCAAAGCGCAGCGCGCGAGCGCGTTCGAGTTCGCGAGCGAGGTGATCAGGCCCAGAGATCGCCACACCCATGCGGTAATAGACCCGCTGCCATTCGAGCAGGGGCCCGGTGGTATAGATGCGCGGCCCGATCCGCACGCCCGCCTCGCTTGCCTCGCGGTCCTCCACCCCGTCGTACGGTTGGTTGCCCGGATCGCGCACCGTGGTCACGCCATATGCGAGCCAGGCGAGGTGGGCGTTGGCGCCGGCATCTTTCTGCGGATGGGCGTGAAAGTCGATCAGGCCAGGGATCGCGGTCAGACCTGGTGCGTCGATGACCTTGTCGGCGCTGGCGTGGTTGCCCGCAGCATGAGGCAGGATGGCGGTGATCCGGTTGCCGTCGATCACGATATCCATGTCAGTCTGCGTCGTATCGCGCACCGCGTCGACAAGGCCGCCCACGTGCAGCACCAGACGTCCAGCGGGAACCGACATGCGATAGGTGAAGTCGAGCGGCACTTCGCGGTCGTGCGTGCCGTCCGCATCGATCATGCGCAGGCTGTCGGCCGACTGGTAGAGGAGTGCGCCGCCATCACCGCGCCAAGTAGGACAATGCGCGATCCGACTTGAAAGAATGCGCGCCGGGGCAGTCGTCTCTCCGTCGGGACTGACGGGCCAGACCTTGAGCAATCCGTCCTGGATCCCCGCCATGCGCCCGCCGTTTGGTGCCCAGACCGGCCCGCCGCCTCCGCGCGTATCAAGCGTGCGGTCAGTCGCGATGCGCCAGAACGGGGCCTTGCTCGTGTCGACCGGCACGACCCAGACCTGGTTGTATCCCTCGCGCGAGCTTCCCGACAGGGGCCTGGCCAATGCCACTGCGACATATCGGCCGTCGGGCGACCAGGTCGGATTGCCCGGTTGCGGCAATGTCTTCTGGAGCCGGGTGGTCTCCCCTGTAGCCACATCGACCAACATCAGCCCGGCCGTGCCGAAGAAACCGTCATAGTCGAGAAACGCGATTGTTGACCCATCGGGCGACCAGGCCGCGCCGAGCGGCTGCGTTGCCAACGAGGTCAGCCGTCGGTCCACCCCGGTCTTCAAGTCGCGCAGCCAAAGTTGCATCAGCCCGCCGCTCTTGTCCGACGAATAGGCGAGCCGTGTCCCGTCGGGCGACCACGCCGGGTCGGCCTCCATCGAACCGTCGCGGGTCAGCGCGGTCGGCGTGCCGCCGCTGGCCGGCACCGTGTAAAGATCGCCCAGCGCGACGAGCGCGATTGTCTGGCCGTCGGGCGAAAGCGCGGGATGCTGGATGCCCAGCACCTTGCGCGGTGCGGTCGAGGTAAAGTCGCGGCGCGCGCGCGGGTATCGGGCGGTATTGGTTTCCAGCCGTGCCGCGAATGGCACGATACGTGCCTTCGCCTTCGCGATCTCCCGAATATACCCGTCTGCGGTTACATAGGCCGTTTCGCCGCGCCACCCGGCGCGAAACGGAAACACCGGGCCGATGTCGGCAATCGGTTGACCGTCGATCTCGAACTGGCTGCTCGTCGCGTCGCGCGCGACCCACGCGAGCGATCCGCCCGGCGAAAGCGAGGGCGCTTCATAAGTCACGCCGGCCGGCGCGCTGCGCTGGACCACTGCCTCGCCGCCGGCGGCCGCGACGGCCAGGATCGCGCTCGTCCCCGCCTCGCGCCCAGCGAACACGATCCGCTGCCCGTCGGCGGACCATGCGGGCGAGCGATCCTCCCGGGGGCCGCTTGTCAACTGCGTCAGGCGCCCGTCGGCAAGGTCGAGCCGCCAGATGTCGTAACTGCCCCCGCGCTCGCTCGCAAAGGCGATGCTGCGCCCGTCGGGCGACCAGGCCGGTTCGCGGTCGTCGAAGGGTGCATTGGTGAGGCGGCGCTGATCACGCCCGTCGGCACGCATCGACCAGATCGCATAGCGACCTCCGCGATAGGCGTAATACGCGATGCGCGTTCCATCGGGCGACCACGACGGCAGGTGGGCGTCGTCGAACCGATTGGTCAGCGGACGCGCTCTCCCGCCCTTGGCCGGGATCACCCAGATCGTGCCCTGAAGGTCGATGGCGATGTTGCGTCCGTCTGGCGACACCGCCGCCGCGAACGAGGTGCCCGAAGTCACGTCGAAGGCGGATGTGCCTCGTTCCGTGGCGCTCGCGTGGGTGGAAAACACGACTGCGGCCGCCACGGACATCGTTGCTGCCAGTGCCGCCATTGCGGCGCGTCCGCGCACTAGCCGCGCCGAAGGCTTTCGCGGTTCCGGCTTTTCGCGGCTTCCAGCTGTACTCATTTCCGCGCCTCCCCACGCAGCGTGATATCCGCGGCTGATTGCATGATTGGGCAAGGCCCGTCGTCTGGCAAGGAAGGAGCGGTCGCCTCGGCCCGGACCCCGAGACCTGTGCGGGGCACTATCAGATGACGGATACTTTCCTTGAATTGTTGCGCCGTTACAGCGCGCGCCCTCATAACTTCGGGCAACGAGCGTGCGGCGTTAAAGCCTTGCCGCTGAACGAGAGAGGATCGTCATGGCCACCTTAGTGGACAAAGGCGCACGTGCCTTCACGCTGCAGGATCTAGACCCGAACCTCCGCCGCGACGCCGGCTATGAAGAGGCCGCGCGCAACCCGGACGCAACGATCCCGCAGCTCACCATGCACGCCTTCGGGGCCTACCGCGATCGACCGGCGATGGCCTGGCGCGCGGTGCATTCGGGCCGGCTCGATGACGATTACACAATCATCGATTACGCCGAGCTCGAGCGACGCGTGCTCGCCGCCGCCGCGGCGCTCGCGCACGACCCGGCCCTCGGACTAAGGCCGGGGGATCCGGTGGCGATCATGGCCTTCGCCAACGTCGACTTCGCGACGCTTAATCTCACGCTAGGGCTGCTGGGCCTGCCGATCGTGCCGTTGCAAACCACCGCTTCCGTCGAGTCGCTTCTAGGGATGATCGGCGAAGTCAGGGCACCCGTCATCGCGACAGCACTCGAACATCTTGAAACCGCGGTCACTCTGGCGCTCGGCTGTCCCGAGACCCGTGCCGTGGTCGTGTTCGATCACGACGGCTTCGATGATGCGGAAAGCGCGCAGGTCGCAACGCAGAAGGCGCGGCTGGCAGGGGATCGGCCGGATGTGGCCATGTTGACGTTCAGCGAAATGCGCGCGCGGGGCGCGGCGATGCCCCCGGCCACACCCTATCAGCCACTACCGGGCGAGGATCCGCTCGTCGTGGTCTATTATACCTCGGGTAGCACCGGTACACCCAAGGGTGCGATGCACACCCAGCGGCTGGCCAAGGCGGGTTGGCTCAACACCCGCGAGCTCTCGCCGATCGTGTTGAACTATCAGCCGCTCAATCACGTCTATGGCATGGTCTATCTGTGGCTGACGTTTGCCAGCGGCGGCATCACCTGTTTCACGGGGCGGAGCGATCTCAGCACGCTCATGGAAGACATCGCTGCCGTCCGGCCGACTACGATGGCGCTCGTCCCGCGCATATGTGAACTCATCCACCAGCGCTTTACTGCGCAGTATCCTGACGTGGCCGACGAGAAGGAGCTAGACGAGGCGCTGGCGGCGTTCAACGATCGTGCGCTGGGCGGGCGGATCGCGGACGCGGTCGTCGGCTCGGCCCCGCTGGATCCGGGTTTGCGCAGGTTCATCGAGCGGCTGTTCGGCCGTCCCATTGTCGATGGCTACGGGTCGACCGAATCGGGTTCGATCACCCTCGACCAGAAAGTCACACGCCCGCCGATCATCGACTACAAGCTGGTCGACGTGCCCGAACTGGGCTATTTCACCACCGACAAGCCGCACCCGCGCGGCGAGCTGCTCATCAAGTCCGTGGCGCTCTTTGCCGGCTACTTCGGTCGCCCAGACCTGTCGGCGGCGGCGTTCGACGAGGACGGCTATTTTCGCACCGGCGACATCATGGCCGAGCTCGAGCCCGACCGGCTGGCCTATCTCGACCGACGCAACAACGTCGTGAAGCTGGCGCAAGGCGAGTTCGTTGCCATTGCCCCGCTCGAGGCGCTTTTCACGCTGGGCGATCCGGCAATCTCGCAAGTCTATCTCTACGCCAACAGCGCAAGGGCCTACCTCCTCGGCGTGGTGGTGCCCGATCCCGCCGCGCTGCCTTCCGGGCTAGGCGAGGCTGAGGTGAAGGAGCATCTTCTCGCCGCGCTGCGCCGGATCGGCCTCGACGCCGGGCTTAACGCCTATGAAATCCCGCGCGACATCATCGTCGAGAGCGAACCGTTCTCGGTTGCCAACGGGCTGCAGTCCTCGCTCGCGAAGCACCTGCGCCCGGCGCTGAAGGCCCGCTATGGCGATCGGCTGGAGGCGATGTATGCCGCCCATGCCGACGACCAGGCAACAGAGCTCGACGACTTGCGCCGTCACGGCAGCGACCGCCCGATGGTCGAGACCCTGCGCCGCGCCGCCGCGTCCATTCTGGGCATTCAGGCGTCAGAAGTGTCGGACGAAACCTCGTTTGCGGCGCTGGGCGGGGATTCGCTGGCAGGGCTTTCCTATGCGCTGCTGCTCGAGGACATCTACGGATTCCCGGTCGATGTTGGCACGATCATGCATCCTGCCGGATCCTTCGCGCAGCTGGCCCGCGACATAGAGCGGCAGCGTGGCGGCGAGGGCGAGGTAAGCGCGGCCGCCGTACACGGGCCGGAAGCCGCCATCATACACGCCGCCGACCTGACGCTCGACAAGTTCATACCGCGCAAGGTGCTGGCCGAAGCCGACGCAATCGCGCCGGTCTGGACGGGCGAGCCGCGCTGCGTTCTGCTGACTGGGGCTAACGGCTTTCTCGGTCGCTTCCTTGCACTGTCCTGGCTCCGGCGGCTGGCGAAGGTCGACGGCAGGCTCGTCTGCGTCACGCGCGGGACTGACGCTGCGGCGGCGCGAGAAAGGCTGATGCGTTCGTTCGCGGGTGGCGACGACGCGCTGGCGCGCGAAATCGCCGCAATCGCCGAAGGGCGGCTCGAGGTGCTGGCCGGGGATCTCGCCGCGCCGCACCTCGGACTTGCTGATGCCGACTGGTCGCGCCTCGCCACGGATGTCGATACGATCGTGCACCCCGCCGCGCTGGTCAATCACGTCCTGCCCTATGCGCAACTTTTCCGGCCCAATGTCGCAGGCACGGCAAGCCTGATAGAACTGGCGCTGACCACGCGGGCCAAGCGCATCATTCACGTGTCGACGGTTGCCGCCGCTTTCCATGATGGTCGCGTCGCGACGGAAGACGACGATGTGCGCGCGGCGATCCCCGCATGGCGCGCATCAAGCGGCTATGCCGATGGCTATGGCGCCAGCAAGTGGGCCGCCGAGGTGCTGCTGCGCGAGGCGCACGAGTGTTTCGGGTTACCAGTCAGCGTTTTCCGGTCGGGCATGATCATGGCGCCCGCCGGCTATTCCGGCCACCTCAACCTTCCCGACATCTTCACGCGCCAGATTCTCAGCCTCGCCGCAACGCGGCTGGCACCGGACAGCTTCTACGAAGGAGAGCGCGCACATTACGATGGGCTGCCGGTCGACTTCATCGCCGACGCCGTCGCCGCGATCGGTGCGGGCGGGGCTTCGGGGTTCTCGACGTACCATGTGCTCAATCCGCATGACGATGCCGTGTCGTTCGACACATTCGTCCACTGGCTTGAGGAGCTGGGTTACACGATGACGCGCGCTCCATTTGCCCAATGGCGCGATCGCTTCGAAGGGGCGCTGCGCGCCTTGCCCGACGAAACTCGCCAAGCCTCGATGCTGCCGCTTCTTGAAGCCGTAGCCCGACCGCAGCCGGCAAATCCCGGGTCGACGCTGCCCTGTCCCCGCTTTGTCGAAGCGACGGCGCGGGCCGGGGTGACTGCCGACGGCCAGGTGCCGCACCTTGGTGCGGCACTGATCGGGCGATATGTGGCCGATCTGAAGGCGCAGGGATTGCTGTCTTGAGCCGCAGCGAATGGTCGCTCGGCTGGCGCACCGTTGCAGGCGGTAGCGTCGGCATGATCTTCATCGGCGGGGTGACGAGTGTCACTGGCGTGGTGATGGAGCCGCTTGCCACGAACTTCGGCTGGACCCGGGCGCTTGTTACCGCGAACATCATGATCTGCTCGGTCATGTCGCTGCTGCTTGCGCCCCTGGTGGGATACGCCATCGGACGTTTCGGTGTGCGGCGATGCGCCATGACTGGTGCAATCGCGGCGATTCCAGGTGTGTTGGCGATAGCGCTCAATCCCGGAAACGCGGCGTGGTGGATTGTGTCGTGGGTCTTCTTCGGGGCCATCATCACCCTCCTCAGTCCACTGGTCTGGTCAACCGCAGTCACGGAGTTCTTTGACAAGTCACGCGGCATGGCGCTTGCCATCACGCTCAGTGGGGCTGGGCTGGCATTTGCATTCTTCCCGCCACTGGCGCTGGCGATCATCCAGGAACTTGGTTGGCGGGCAGTCTATCTCATCTTTGCAGCGCTATTCGCCTTTGTTCTTTTGCCGGTGCTGTGGGCATGGTTTCATGGCGGACAACCCAGAAGGAACGCGCAGACTGACAGCGCGCAAGCCTCCCTCGAACCGAACGTCTCCTCCTCGTCGCCTGCGATCGGCTCGCCCTTTGCCCGCGCTTTGCGCCGTCGCCAGTTCTGGCAGTTGGCAATCGTCTGCGTGATCGTTGCGGGAGTGGAAGGCGCGATGGCGATCCATCTCTACCCGATCCTGAACGAGGGAGGGCTGTCGCCGATGTCGGCAGCGGCTGCCACCTCGACAATGGGCGCGGCGCTCATCGTCGGTCGTCTCGGCACCGGGTTTCTGCAAGATCACTTCCCGGCACGCCACGTATTCATGCTGGCAATCGCGGCAATCCTCGGCTCGTGCCTGCTGACGCTCGTAAACGAGGGAAGTCCGCTGATGGGCGTGCTCATCGCGGTATTGCTGGGCCTCGGCTCTGGCGGCACGATCAATTCGCTTGCCTACATCTGCGGCCGTTATTTCAGCCTTCTTGCCTATGCCTCGATCTTCGGGCTGATCGCCGGCCTGTTTGCGGTCGGCTACGGTGTCGCGCCGATGATCGCCGCCCATGCGCGCGATGTCGCCGGAGGATATGATCTCATCATTCCGGTGTTCACCGGACTAATCCTGGCGAGCATGGCGGTGGCTGCGTTTCTTGGCAGGGAACCCGACGTCGTCGAGGCTTGAACGGGGACGGATATACGTGGGCAGACGCCCCGCGCCGCACGGCGCGTTCCTTTCTCGCACGATCTTCGTGCGAAGTCGCCGTCAGCCCTCTCCAGCCATCATGAAGGTGCGGAATTTTCGCTGAGAGTGCGCGCCAGTTCGGCAAAACGACTGCGGCCGATTTCCGCAGCATCAAGATTGGCCCAGCCCTGAGACAGCGGCACTGAAAAAATGATGTTCACGCGTGTCATGCTGATCCGCCAACCCGCCTCGGTGCGGCGGTACTCGTCGTCATAGCGTGCCGCGACAATCATGCTCTCGCCTTCTGCCGCATAACGTGCGTCGAGGTAGCAATACCCCTTGGCGGTATCGCCTAGCAGTTCAATCTCGTGATTGTGCAGGAATTGCTTCACGAAGGCACTGTCGGAGAGCCTGCGGGAAGCGGCGAGAATGTTGTCGAGGCCTTCCTGCTTCATGAAGTCGTCGAAATAGACAACTGCGTCCTGAGTATAGATCTCGGCAAAGCGTTCGGGAGTGTTCGAGTTGACGGCATGATGGTACTTGTTCCGAAGGCTCCTGATTTCGTTTAGGTCCTCAAGACGTGCGACGCGTTCTTCGAGGGTCATGATTGCATCCTTCCCTGCTTGTGATGAGCAACTGATGGAAGGTATGGCCAAAGCTCCGTTGCAACAATTTCCAAAGTCGTTCTTGCTGCCATATTCAGGTTGTGATGGTGACCGATCTCCGGTTGGATTGTGCGCCGCCAGCTGATCGCTCCTCCCTGCGCACGACTTCGGACGGATGAAGCCGAAACCCGCAGATACCCGGGCAGATTTGTGCAGCAATGTTGCAAACCTCCGTCGGAATTCGCTCGCCATCAGATAGAGAATATCGCGGTGGTGCCATTTCCAATGCTGGCTGATCGCGTAAGATTGGGTCTGTCCATGTGGATGGATGCATTTGGATGATCGGTTCGACATTCGGCGGGGGGCAAAGCGTCACGATGCGGGGTCGAACTGTGATCCGCGAACACGATTCATGTTCTTTCGGCAGAGGCCAATCGCACTTTTGCCTGGGCCCAATCGCAGCCGATCCCGCGAATAGCGGATCGAAAGCCGGGCGGAGGTCCGGGAAGTCAATAATGAATTCGTGATGGCATCGAAGTCACACGATCCAATTTGGGAGCCGCTATCAATATTTAGTAGGGGAGGATGTTGAAATGAAAAGATTAAAGAGCTTCAGTACCGTTTCGGTTCTTGCTGTATCGATGATGATGGCGATGCAGTCAGCGCAGGCCCAGGAAGCAGCACAGGCCGCTCAGGCCCAGGATGCCGAGTCAGGCTTCGGCGATATCGTCGTCACTGCGCGGAAAGTCGGTGAGGCTTCGCAGTCGCTGCCCATTTCCGTTACGGCCTTCAATGCCGACGAACTGGAAAGCAGGGTCGTGCTTTCGGCACAGGACCTGCAGGCGATCACGCCCGGGTTGACCGTTTCCAACAACGCGACGGGCGGCGTGCCGATCTTCGCCATCCGCGGCACCTCGACCGAGCTCGGCATCGACGGCGGTGTCGCAATCTACTTCAACGACGTGCCGCTCATCTCGACCGTGGGCATCATGAATTCGTTCTATGACGTGTCGACGATCGAAGTGCTCAAGGGTCCGCAGGGAACCCAGTTCGGCACCAACACCACCGGCGGCACGATTTCGGTGCGCTCCAACCTGCCGACCGACGAATTCGAAGGTTCGGTGAAGGCCGGCTATGGCAACTTCAACCGCCGCGAATTCGAAGGCATGATCAACATCCCCGTGAACGATGTCGTCGGCTTGCGGTTTGCGGGCAACTACGTCAAGCGGGACGGCTACGTCAAAAACCCGGACAATGCCGGCATCCTGCCCAAGGCCTTCCAGGACGAAAATCACTATTCGCTGCGCGGCACGTTGTCGATCGATGCCGGATCGTTGCAGAACGTGCTGATCGCCGATTACTATAATCGCGACGAGGCGCCCTATTCCGCAGTGCCGGTGAAGTTCGTGCGTAGTACTCTGGGCATTTTCCTGCCCGACCTCGGTGCACAGCTGGGCGATTACAACACGATCCATGCCGGTCCGAATGCGACCGGCGTGCAGCCCGATCTTTTCGGTAAGGCCGACCTCTATGGCCTCCAGAACCGGACTACCCTCGAACTCTCGGACACGGTTTCGCTGCGCAACGTGCTGGGCTATCGCAATGATCACACCGTGACGAGCGAGAATGCGCCGGGCACGACGCGGCCCGTCACTGTCGATGTCCTGCGAGAAGACAAGACCTCGCAATGGACGAACGACATAACCCTGAGTTTCGACAGCGCGGACATGGGCTTCAAAGCGAGTGTCGGCGGTTACTACTCGTTCTTGCGTCGTTCGACGGGCATCAACGCCAACGTGCTGCAAGGCCTCTTCGCGTTCTTTGGCGCTCCGAACAATGTCATCAGCACCAACAATTTCGAGCGCAAGGAAACAGAATCGAAGGCGGTCTACTTCAATGCCGAATACAAAGTAACCGAGACGCTGGGCGTGCAAGGTGGTTTCCGCTACAACTGGGACGAAATCAAATCCGTTGTCACGTCCGGCGGTAACCTTTCCAATCCGGCGACACCGCTCGGCACGCCGCCCATTTTCGGCTACGATTTCCTGCCGTTTCCCGCCAAGCCGTGTCAACCGGGCAGCCTGGCCGGCTATCCTAACTTCAATCCCCAAACCTGTCTTGGGTCACGCGACGCCAAGTTCAGGGCGCCGAGCTGGCTGCTCGGTGTGACCAACCAGTTCAGCGACCGGGTGCTCGGATATGCCAAGATCAGCCATGGCTACCTTGCCGGCGGAACGAACTTCACTCTGCGCGATCCGGGCCGAACGACGTTCAAGCCCGAGAAGACCACGATGGCGGAAGTGGGCATCAAGGCTGACTGGCGTCTCGGCGACCGACCGATCCGCACGAATCTTGCGCTGTATTACGGCAAGATCAAGGACAAGCAGGTCTTCGCGAATGCCAATTACGCAGGGGGCGGCACAGGCTTCGGTGTCGTCAACGCGGCGAAGGAAACGGTCTATGGCGCGGATTTCGAAATGCGCTATTCGCCGGTGGAGAATTTGACGCTCGATTTCAGCTACAATTACATCCACGCCAAATTCGACGAGTTCATCTATCCAGGCCTTGGCGGGCCTGCACCGGATCCCAGCTTCATTCCGGCGGTCGACCTGAGCGGTGCGACGCCCGCGCAGACCCCCAAACATCAGATCAACGGGGCGATCACCTATGTCTGGCCGCTCGATGAGAATACCGGTGAAATATCGACCACGCTTTCGGGCTACTACACCAGCAGCATCACGCAATCGAACCGCCTTGGCACTTTCGACAGGCTTGCTGGCGGCGAGTTGAACAATCTTTCCGGTTATTTCCTCCTCAACGGGTCGATCAACTGGAAGAACGTGATGGGTTCGCCGGTTAGCCTGCAGATCTGGGGCCGTAACCTCACGAACAAGCACTACGGCACTGCCTCTGCGATCCAGTTCGCCACGTTCGGATACGGCACGGTCACATTTGGTCCGCCGCGTACCTTTGGCGCGTCCATCAGCGTCGATTTCTGAGTTGAAAGGCATTGAGTCCCGGGCTTGTCGCCCGGGACTCAGTGTCCACCGTTTTCGCAACATCGCATTGCGGCAATAGAAATGCCCACATGAAGAACAAAGTCCAACTGTTGTCACCGGGGCGAATTGGCACACTCGAACTGCGGAACCGGATAATCCAGTCGGCGATGGGCACTGGCCTTGCCGAGGCGGACGGGACATGCGGACCCGCCATCATCGCCTTCAACGAGGCGCGGGCGCGGGGCGGGGTGGGGCTGGTCAATATCGGTGCAGTCGGCGTCGCCTATCCCGCCGGGATGGTGATGAAGGACCAGGTCGCGATATCCGACGATCGCTTCATTCCCGGACTGCGGAACCTGGCACGGGCGATCCAAAGCCATGGCGCGCGCATAGCGCTGCAGTTGCAGCATGGGGGGCCGGGATCGACCGAAGACATGATCGCGGGCCGGCCGCTGCTGGTGCCCTCCGTTCCCTCCGCGTCGTCGAGCATATTGAGCACGTTGCTTTTCGACGAAGAGCGTGCGGATTCTGCGTTTGGTCGGATCCAGGCGCCGCCCTCCTACCATGTCATGGACAAGTCGGATATTGCCGCGGTGATCGCGCAATTCGCCAGCGCCGCGCGGCGGACGGTGGCGGCAGGTGTGGACGCGATCGAGATCCACGCCGCGCACGGCTATCTGCTACGCAGTTTTCTGTCCCCTGCGACCAACACCCGAACGGATGATTATGGCGGATCGGCGGAGAATCGGGCGCGGTTCCTGATCGAGACGATCGCTGCCATCCGCGAGGAGATCGGGCGGGATTTCCCGCTGTGGTGCAAGATCAACGCCATCGAATTCAACTTGGACAATGGCTTCACGGTCGAGGATGCCTGCATCACCGCACGTCTGGCGCAAAAGGCCGGGTCCGACGCCATAAGCGCAAGCGCCTATAGCGGCAGCAGTCGCGGGCGCGGCCTGGTCGGCGGCTCTGCGGCCATGCGCCCAGCCAACTATGTTCCCTTCGCCGCACAGATCCGCGAGGCGGTGGATATTCCGGTTATCACTGCGGGTCGGATCGAGGTCGATGTCGCCGATCGGCTTTTGGGCGAGGGGCAGATCGACTTCATCGGCATGGGGCGCAAGCTGCTTGCCGATCCGGACCTCGCCCGAAAACTGCAGGACGGGACCCCTGATGCGGTACGGCCCTGCATTTACTGCTATACGTGCATCTCGGAGGTTACGCTCGACCGGCCGGTGCGCTGCGCGGTCAACGGAGCGACGGGCCGCGAACACGCGATCGATGTCGGCTCGCCCGCGTCGTCCCCGCGCCGCGTGGTCGTGGTCGGTGGCGGGCCCGGTGGGATGGAGGCAGCCCGCCTGCTCGCCGCGATGGGGCATGCCGTTACGCTGATCGAGGCGTCGGCGGACCTTGGCGGCACGGCACGCATCGCGGCCATCGCCTACGAACCCAATGGCCGGATCGTCGAGTGGCTCAAGCGGCAGGTGCAGAATAGCTCGATCGACGTCCGGCTGGGCACTCCTGCCAGTGTCGATAGCGTGGTCGCCATGGCGCCCGACGCGGTCGTCGTGGCGACCGGCGCCGCTCGTCCGCGGGTGCCAATCCCGGGCGCCGAACTGAAGCATGTCTATGATGGCAACGATCTGCGCTATCTCCTGACCGGGGAGGGGCCGACCGCAAATGCCGGCACAAAGTTCTCGCCGCTGATCCGTGCCGTCATGAGCGTCGGGCGCAAGCTGGACCTGACCGGGTCGCCCGAGATGGTCCGCCGCGCCAGCCGGATGTGGATGCCGCTCGGCAAGACAATCGTGATCGTGGGGGGTGATCTGGTCGGGCTGGAACTGGCTGAATTCCTCGCCCACCGCGGACGCACCGTCACGATCATCGACGATACGCCCAAGTTCGGCAAAGGGCTGCCAGTGCTGCGTCGGGGCGATGTTCTCGACGAACTGGAAACGGCGGGCGTGACGATGATCCCTTCGGCAGCCGACATTGCGATCACGCCCAGTGCTGTCCGCTGCACCGATGGCGCCGGTACGCAGCGCACAATCGCGGCCGAGAACGTCATTCTTGCCAAGGGCGCAACGGCCGACCTGGCGTTGGCCACGCAGCTTCGGGACGCGGGTGTCGAAGCCTTCGCCATCGGCGACTGCAAGGGGGTTGGCTACATCGCCCAGGCTATGCGGGACGCCGCGGACGTGGCTGCTCTGCTGCGCCGCTAGTCGCAGCGCAAAATCATACCGCCAAGACAGAAGGACTAAACATGGGCCGCTATACTTTCATGGTTCTCGCCTCGCCAAAGGATGGCCACGAGGCCGACTGGAATGCCTGGCACGAGGAGCGGCATGTCAAAGACGTCCTCGCCATCGACGGGGTTCTGAACGCGCAGCGGCTGCGATCGGCAGCCGTGCAACAGGAAGGTTCAGGCAATAAATGGAAGTTTGCGACCATCTATGAAATAGAAGCGGATGATCCCCAAACCGTGTTCGACGCGATAGCCGAGCGGATCGGCACCGATCGCATGCCGATGACCTCACACAGCGACCCGTCGAAAACCGTGTCCCAGTTGTGGGAAACCATATCGGTTCATCAGTCGGCCTGATATCGGAACTCGGTCACAGCCGGGCATCCGCATCGATTAGAGGGCTACGGGTTGAAACGTGTCTTCGGCCAACTCGCGGCCGTCAGTTGATTGACCGGCACATGCCGCCATCGACGCGATAATTGCTTCCGGTCATGTAACTGGCCTGCGGACTCGCCAGAAAGGCGATCATCCGTCCGATATCTTCCGGCCGTCCGAAATGCTTGGTCGGTTGCGGGAAGATTTCGTTGGTAAAGCGGCGCTCGAGCGCCGACCAGTCGCTGGTATCCCAGCCGAGTTCCTTTGCCCAACTGATGAAACCTTCCTTGACCCCTTCGGTCGCGACAGTGCCGGGCGTAACCGCATTGACGGTGATGCCGGTGCCGGCAAGCGACTTGGCTAACCCCGAGGTCATGTTGCTGATCGCGGCCTTGGCCGGCTGGTAATCGGCCAGACCGGTTTCTGTCTGGGTAGCAGTGGCACTCGCAAGGTTGATGATGCGGCTCCAGCCGCGCTCGATCATTGCGGGTGCCAGCGCCTGGATGAGCCGCACGGACGAGCCTACGTTCTGTTCGTAAGTCCACATCCAGTCGTCCCACGGCGTTTCCAGCCATGGCCGGTTGAAATTCTCGGCGTTCGAATCCAGCCGGCCGGTGGCGGCGAAGCCACCGGCATTATTGACCAGGATGTCGATCCCGCCGAAGACTGCCAAGGCTTGTTCGGCGACATCGGCGCACACGTCTTCTCTATCGAGTTCGCCGATCACGTAGCCTGCTTCCCCGCCAGCAGCGAGGATGGCGTCCACAACCTTGCGGGTCTTGTCATGGCTACGTCCATGCACGACTACCTTGGCGCCCTCGGCCGCCAGGATCTTCGCGGTCGCCGCACCGATGCCCGAACTGCTGCCCGTGACGAAAGCCCGTTTGCCGTGCAGTTCCAGATCCGTTCCCGTCTCCTAGTATTCTACTCGATGGATCAGCTTGTCGTCCCGGCACGCCGACCATGCAACATAGTGGAGGCATTCATCAGACTTGTGTTCCGACAGATGCAGCGCGCGGCTGGTTAACCAAAGCGCCGTTGCACAGGGCGTCGATCGCGCCATGGTCGGTCACTACCCGCTCCCTCACGCGCCGCATCGAAGCGCGCTGTAGGTCGACAGAGACACGGCGGCTTTTTGGAGGCTGCCCGAGCAATTCTGCCGCGTAGGCGAAACATCGCCTGTGACAGATTCAGGCGAGGAAGGCGCGTCGGGAAGGTGCGCTACGAAAAAGTGTTCAAGATCCGATCAATTGCCTGTGCCAGTCAGGTCTTTCAGTTTGCCACAAATTGCATCAACGAATTTGGATCGCCGATGCGCAGGTTTGATTTCATGTGGTCGATTAATGACCGGATTCTGGCCGGCACTTCGGGTCCAGCTGCATGCACAGCAAAGATACCTACCTCTTCGGAGCCTCGGTACTGGGGCAGTACCTGCACGAGCGCGCCCGTGGCGAGCGCTTCGCCAACATCCCATATCGAACGCAGTGCGATGCCGCATCCGCCCAAAGCGAGTTCGCGCACCACTTCGCTTGAGCTGGTTCGGATGTGGCTTTGCCCGTTCATCAAGATGGCCCCTTCTGAACCGGTAATCTGCCAAGGCAGCTGACTGTCGGTCGCCAGCAATCTGTGATTGGCAAGATCGGCCAGGCAGGCGGGCTCGCCATGAGCGGCAAGATAGGTCGGGGCAGCGCACAATAACCGATGGCTGGTGCCGAGGCGATGGCCAACCAGCCCCGCTCCTATTCTGGTGCCGATACGAACGGCCAGGTCATGTTGGCCAGCCAGCAGGTCGACGTATTCGTCCGACAGGTCGACTGACAGGTTGATCTGCGGGTGCTTGGCAAGGAACGATGGCAGGCAAGGTACGACGTGCATCCGCCCGAACGACGTGGGCGCCGTGATGCGCAGTACTCCGCTGATCAGCGCGTTGCGCCCGGCGATCCGGTCTTCGGCCGCGGTCAGTGAAGCCCGCAAGGGTAGAAGCGTGTCATACAGGTCCTTGCCCGCGGGCGTCAGTGCAAGGTGGCGTGTCGTGCGGTGCACCAGGCGTACGCGCAAACGGTGCTCCAGCCGGGCAAGACGCTTGGAGAGACTGGCCACCGAAAGGGTCCCTTGCCGCGCTGCGGCGGAGATCGAACCAGCCTCTACGATCTGGATGAACAGGTCATAATCGGGATCGAACATCTTTTACCTGTATGAAAAGCTGATTTGCATTCTTTCGTTCTACCGGAAGTTGCCCCGGGCGGATAGACGCGCACATCGCGAACAGAACGCTTTGGGGAATGCACAGATGAGCCGCTATATCGAAAAGGCAGGGATGCGCGTCGCGAGCGAGCTGGCCGAGTTCATCGAGGCACGGGCACTCCCGGGTAGCGGCATCTCGGCCGACGATTTCTGGGCTGGGGTCGCCGAGATTTTCGCCCGCTTCACGCCTCGCAACCGCGCCTTGCTCGCCAAACGCGACAGCATGCAGGCTGCCATCGACGCCTGGCACGAAAGCCGTGCCGGCCAGCCGCATGACGGGCGCGCTTACAAGGACTACCTGACCAAGCTGGGCTATCTGGTACCTGAACCGGAGCCGTTCGCCGTCTCATCGCGCAATGTGGACGCCGAGCTTGCACTTGTCGCGGGGCCACAGCTTGTGGTTCCGGTTCTGAATGCGCGGTTCCTGCTTAACGCTGCGAACGCGCGATGGGGCAGCCTGTACGACGCACTTTACGGGACCGACGCCATTCCCGGATCGAGCTGGGGTAGCGGATACGACCCGGTCCGCGGCGCGAAGGTGATCGGCTGGGCAAAGTCATTTCTGGACGAGGTGGTGCCGCTTGAGACGGGTGGCTGGGCCGATTGGACCGGCGGCGACGTCTCGCTGTCGGACCCGTCTCAGCTGGTGGGCCGGGCCGGCGAAAACATCTTGCTGCGCAACAATGGACTGCACCTCGAACTGATGATCGATCGCGCCCATCCCATCGGCAAGGACGATCCTGCCGGGATGTCCGACATCATGATGGAAGCCGCGCTCTCCACGATCTGCGACTTCGAGGACTCGGTCGCAGCGGTTGATGCGGTCGACAAGGTTGCCGCCTACGCCAACTGGCTCGGACTTATGCAGGGAGACCTTGAGGACACGTTCGAAAAGGGTGGCTCTACGGTTACTCGTCGGCTCAATCCCGACCGTGTCTACACCGCAGCAGACGGCAGCACCTTTTCACTGCCCGGACGCTCCTTGTTGCTGGTGCGCAATGTCGGCCATCTCATGACCAGTTCCGCAATCCTGCTGCCCGATGGAGCCGAGGCGCCCGAGGGAATACTCGATGGCATCGTGACCAGCCTTATCTCGCTGCATGATCTTCAAGGTACCGGCCCCTTGCGCAACAGTCGCTCTGGTTCTGTCTATATCGTCAAACCAAAGATGCACGGCCCCGAAGAATGCGCCTTTGCCAACGACCTGTTCGACGAAATCGAGGATTTGCTTGGCCTGCCGCGCCACACCGTCAAGATCGGGGTAATGGACGAAGAGCGCCGCACCAGCGCCAACCTTGCCGCGTGCATCCATGCGGTGAAAGATCGCATCATGTTCATCAACACCGGCTTTCTCGATCGCACCGGCGACGAGATCCACACCTCGATGCGAGCCGGGCCAATGCTTCGCAAGGGTGACATGAAGGCGAGCAAGTGGATCAAGGCCTATGAGGATCGCAACGTGCAGATCGGGCTGGCCTGTGGACTTTCCGGAACGGCGCAGATCGGCAAAGGCATGTGGGCGATGCCCGATCGCATGGGCGAGATGATCGATCAGAAGATTGCTCATCCGCAATCAGGTGCCAACACGGCGTGGGTGCCTTCGCCTACCGCCGCGACGCTCCATGCAACACATTATCACAGGATAGATGTCTTTTCCCGACAGGACGTGCGGCAGGCCGAAGCGATTGCTTCGCTCGACGACTTGTTGTCCATTCCGGTCGCGGACGGGCTGAACTGGTCCGAGGCGGACGTGCGGGAGGAAATCGAGAACAATGCCCAGGGAATTCTCGGTTATGTCGTGCGCTGGGTCGACCAGGGCATTGGCTGCTCGAAGGTGCCGGACATTCACGACGTCGGACTGATGGAAGACCGCGCGACGCTGCGCATTTCGAGCCAGCATATCGCCAACTGGCTGTTGCACGGTGTCGTGACTCCGGCAGATGTTCAAGCGGCCTTGCTGCGCATGGCAAAGACGGTCGATGTCCAGAATGCCGAGGATCCGCTCTACCGCCCGATGGCAAGCGATCCTGACGCGAGCCTTGCATTCCAGGCGGCGCAAGCGCTGGTGTTCGATGGCGTTTTGCAGCCGAACGGCTACACCGAACCGCTTTTGCACAGCTTCCGGCACAAGGTGAAGGCGGCCGGCTGATTGTGACGACGAGTTGCGACGGAGATCATCGATGACCATCGCCATGCCTGCGCCAGACCAGGAAACGCTCGCCAAAAGGGAGCGGATCGTCGCAGCCATGCAGGCGATCGTACCGGGTGAGGGCGTGATAACCGATGCCGACGCGTTACGCCCATGGGAATCGGACGGCCTGACCGCCTATCGTCAGCCGCCGATGCTCGTCGTGTTGCCCGAGACGGTGGAGCAAGTCTCCGCGGTTCTGCGCTGGTGCCATGGCGAAGGCGTTCGGGTCGTGCCGCGTGGCTCCGGAACCTCGCTATCAGGCGGCGCCCTGCCGCTTGCTGACGCAGTGCTGCTCGGAATGGGTAAGTTCAAGAAGGTCCTCGACATCGATTACGAGGACCGCGTGGTCGTGGTCCAGCCGGGTGTCACCAATCTGGCCATCACGCAAGCGGTGGAGGGACGCGGGTTCTACTACGCGCCCGATCCATCGAGCCAGATCGCCTGCTCCATCGGCGGCAACGTGGCGGAAAATTCAGGTGGGGTACACTGCCTGAAATACGGCCTTACGACCAACAACGTACTTGGCGTCGAACTGGTGCTGATGGATGGCGAAGTGGTGCGGCTGGGCGGTCGGCATCTCGATCCCGCAGGCCTTGATCTGCTCGGCGTGGTCGTCGGGTCCGAAGGCCTGCTCGGCGTTGTGACCGAAGTGACCGTGCGCATCCTGCCCAAGCCCGAGACCGCGCGGGCCGTGCTGGTGGGTTTCCCCGACGCCGAGCAGGCGGGTGCCTGCGTCGCGCAGGTCATCGCCGAAGGGATCATTCCGGCCGGCATGGAAATGATGGACCGACCCGCCATCCATGCGGCGGAGGCGTTCGTCAACGTCGGCTATCCGCTCGACGTCGGGGCGTTGCTGATCGTGGAGGTCGACGGACCCGCCGCGGAATGCGATCACCTGATCGAGGAAATCGCCCGGATTGCCGACGCCAACGGGGCGGTCACCACGCGCATTTCGCGCGACGAGGGCGAGCGGGTCGCATTCTGGGCCGGAAGGAAGGCGGCGTTCCCGGCAGTGGGGCGCATCTCGCCCGACTATTATTGCATGGACGGCACGATCCCGCGCCGCCGCCTGCCCGACGTGCTACGCCGGATGGAGGAGCTTTCCCAGCAATACGGCCTTGGCGTCGCCAACGTCTTTCACGCGGGCGATGGCAATCTGCATCCGCTTATTCTTTACGATGCGAACGTGCCCGGCGAGCTCGACCGGGCCGAGGAATTCGGCAATGACATCCTGCGGCTTTGCGTCGAAGTTGGCGGCGTCTTGACCGGCGAGCACGGCGTCGGGATCGAGAAGCGCGACCTGATGCCCGCCATGTTCGGCGAGGAAGACCTGAAGCAGCAGCAGCGCGTGAAATGTGCGTTCGACCCCGAACTGTTGCTCAATCCCGGCAAGGTCTTCCCGACATTGCACCGTTGCGCCGAACTGGGGCGGATGCATGTGCATCACGGGGCACTGCCGCACCCTGAACTGCCGAGGTTCTGATGCTGACGCCAAGAGATGCAGGCGATCTCGCCGAGATCGTGGCCGGCGCCGCGGCGCAGGGCAAAAGGCTCGAATTGCGTGGCGGCGGGACGCGCGCAGGCTTCGGCGCGTCGCGCGCTGCCGAGCCGGTGTCCCTTGCGGCACTGTCGGGCGTAATCGATTACGATCCGGCCGAACTCGTCCTGTCCGTCCTGCCAGGAACGCCGCTGGCCGAAATCGAGGCTCTGGTTGCGGGTGAAGGTCAGATGCTGGCGTTCGAGCCGTGGGGAGAGCCGGGTGCGACGATAGGCGGAACGGTTGCGGCGGGGGTGGCGGGATCGCGTCGGGTCACTGCAGGCAGTGCTCGCGACCATCTGCTTGGTTTCACGGCCGTCTCCGGTCGTGGCGAAGTCTTTGTCGCCGGGGCCAAGGTTGTCAAGAACGTCACCGGCTATGATTTGCCCAAGCTCATGGCCGGGTCGTGGGGCCGTCTTGCTGCTATGACGGAATTGACTCTCAAGGTCCTTCCGCGACCGCGCCTCAGCGTTACGTTGGCGGCCGAGGGGCTCGATCCCGCTGCCGCTTACGCAGTGATGGCATGCGCGCTCGGCAGCAATGCGGATGTGTCCGCGGCGGCACATCTGCAGCACGGCATCACCCTGCTGCGTGTCGCGGGCTTCGCCCCGTCCGTCGAGGCACGCTGCGGGGCGCTGCCTGGCCTCTTGGCAGGCCGTTGCGAGCTGAGACGGCTGGCCGAGCACGAAGCAGCACCGTTGTGGCGCGCTGCGATGACCGGGGGAGGGCTATCAGGCGAAGTCCTCTGGCGCGTCCATTTGCCGCCGCGCCTGGCGGCCGAGCTTGTGCGCTATCTCGACGCCCGCGGTGCCGAATGGGCGATGGATTGGGGTGGGGGTCAGGTTTGGGCCGCGCTTGGCGATGAGGGGGCAAGCCTTCGTGAGGAGGCGGCCCGGCTCGGCGGAGAGGCTGCGTTGGTCAACGCGCCGGCCGAGGTGCGCGCGCGCATACCTGCTTTCCATCCGCGGAGCCCCGGCGTTGCCGCCCTCGAACAGCGCGTGCGACGCGCGTTCGACCCCGCTGGAGTATTCCTGACCAACCGTTTCGCGGAGGATGCGCATGCAGACCAGCTTTCCACCTGAGGCGCTGGCCGATCCGGCCATGCGCGCCTCGGAAGGGGTCATCCGCAAATGTGTCCATTGCGGCTTCTGCACGGCGACCTGCCCCACGTATGTTCTGCTCGGAGACGAGCTCGATTCCCCCCGTGGTCGCATCTACCTGATCAAGGACATGCTGGAAAACGGGCGCGATCCAAGCGCCGAGGTGGTCAAGCACGTTGACCGGTGCCTGTCGTGCCTGTCGTGCATGACAACGTGCCCGTCGGGCGTGAACTACATGCACCTGGTCGACCATGCCCGCGCCTATATTGCCGAGCGCCACGTAAGGCCTTGGCCAGACCGCCTGTTTCGCAGCCTTCTGGCGTTCGTTCTGCCCAACCCGAGGCGCTTCCGCCTGGCGCTTGCCCTGGCTCCGCTGGCGCGGCCTTTTTCCGCAATGCTTGCGCGAGTATCCGCGCTGCGCCCGCTGGCTGCGATGCTTACCTTGGCCCCCCGCCGCGTGTCGGCGCAGACGCCGGCACGGTCTGCACTGGTCCCGGCGGCAAAAGGGCGGGTTGCGCTGCTGCAGGGCTGTGCCGAACCCGTGCTGCGTCCCGAGTTCCGCGCTGCAGCCATTCGCCTTCTCAATCGCTGCGGCCATGACGTGATCTTTGCGCAAGGCGAAGGTTGCTGCGGTGCGCTGGTCCATCACATGGGCCGGACTGACGAAGCGATGACGGCGGCGCGGCGCAACGTCGATGCGTGGACCGCAGAAATTGAAGGCGCGGGGCTTGCTGCGATTATCGTTACCGCCTCTGGCTGCGGAACGTCGATCAAGGATTACGGCTTCATGCTGCGCGACGATCCGCAATATGCGCAGAAGGCCGCCCGGGTCAGCGCGCTCGCGCTCGACATTTCGGAGTTTCTTGCCCGCGTCGAACTGCCGCCTGCAACGAAGCGCGGTGTAACCGTGGCCTATCACCCGGCTTGTTCGCTACAGCACGGTCAGAAGGTTACCGAACAGCCCAAGCGCTTGCTGACCGAGGCCGGCTACACCGTCCGACTTCCCGCCGAAAGTCATCTATGCTGCGGATCGGCCGGCACATACAACATTCTCCAGCCCGAAATCGCCGACCAACTTGGCCGGCGCAAGGCTGGCGCGATCGATCGGCTCGATGCCGACGTTATCGCGACCGGAAACATCGGCTGCGCAACCCAGATCGCGCGGTTCTCCGACCTGCCTGTGGCTCATACCGTGGAATTGCTCGACTGGGCGACGGGCGGGCCAGTTCCGGCTGCCCTTCTGCATCTAGCGCCGCGCACGACCCGATAGGCCCGATCTTCAACGCCGCATGAGCAGCGTTACAATCGCATCGGCCTTTGCTTGCGCTGGCAACAGCACGATCCAACCACATATCCTGCGGCTCTTTATCCCACTGTGCGACCTGTTTGTCCGCGTGTTGTCGTGAAGCGCAGGATGATGATCTGTCGGGCGGTGAAGAACGAGCTATCGTATTCATTTGGATTGCCTGCGGGCTTATCTGGAGGTCGCCGGCGAGATGCTGACCGATATCGTGCTGACATCGTTCGAGGAGGCATAGCAGTGACCGAGAGCCGCATTCACCGTAAAACCGGCAAGCGGTTCGCCTGTACTTTGTCCGGGACGTTGCGGGAGATCGGGGTGACTGGACAGCGCGGGGCGCGGTTTGCGCTGGCGCTGGCGTTGGCGTTGCTCGCTTCGACCCCGACAATCGCACAGGAAGCCGCCGCTGGCTTTGACGCCGCGATCGCCGAATCCGCTCAGGCGATGAACGGTGGTGATTGGACAAAGGCGGAGGCCGGCGCGCGCGAGGCTTTGGCACTCGCAACGCAGAGCGAAGGCGCTGACAGCTACCAGGCCGATGCAGCCCGCTTTCAACTGGCGATGGCGGTCAACGGCGCGGGCCGGCCCGACGAAGCGGCGGCGCTTTACGCGCAATGCGTGGCCTGGCGGACGGCCCGCTTCGGTGCCGCGCACGGCCTGACCGCTCAGGCGGCCTATCGGGTCGCCGAGATCCGCCTCATCCAGAAGCGCTATCCGGAGGCGCGGGATGCGATCGACCAGGCTATCGCCGGCTTCGAGACCGGACGCGACCAGAAGTTCTTTCGCGACTGGCTCAGCCTGTCCTACGGCCTGTCGGTGGTCGTCGCGACGGGGATGGCGGATCACCCTCGCCGGGTCGACGACTACAGGAAGCTCATTGTGCTGTTCGGGATCGACGGGCGCAGTGCCGTCACCGAGGCCGATTACCGGATCATGCTGGGCCAGGCGCTGCACGATGCGGGGCGCTTCGAGGAGGCGATCGCAGCGCTCGGTGAAGGCATCGCCGCGCGCAAGGCTCTCGGCAACGCGGACGGTGCGCAGCTGAATTGGGCGCTTTACCTGATGGGTTGGGACCTCTTCTATCGCACGACGCGGGAGGCGGAGGCCGTCGCGCCGCTGCGCGAGGCTTGCGACGGCTACCGAAAGCTCGGTCCGGCGCAGGACCAGATGACCGATGCCTGTTTGGGCGTGCTCGCCGATGCGCTCGACTACACGCGCGCCGTTCAGGAGCTGGTGCTGGTGCGGCGGGAAATAATGGCCCGGAGCCGCGCGCGAGACGGCCTTGTGAGCCCGTCCGCGCTCTCCGCGACAGCGGCGCTTGCCGAGGCTCTGTTCAAGAGCAATGCGACCGAGGAGGCGGTGTCCCTGTTGCAGCAGACGCTTGCCCGCAAGGATGTGCGGGCGGCGCCGGCCGCAGACGCGGCAAACCTGCATTTTCTCCTCGGCTCGATCTTTTCCGCCGGCGGCGACCCGGCGGGCGCGGTGAGGGAGATGCGGCTTGGCGCTGCGCCACTCGAAGGCTTGCCGGCGCGCCGTGCCGACTATTTCCGGGCGCAGGTGTTTCTCGCCGCATCCCTCATCCAGACCAACGCGGCAAGCGAGGCGGATGCGATCATCCAGAAGCTGCTGCCTGCGATGCGTTCCGCGCCGGAGGAAGAACGGGAGTTCCTCGGCCTGGCAGAGGCGACGGCAAGCTCGCTCGACCAGATTTTCGGGCGCAGCGCGGCAACCGGCAACGCCGCCCGGCAGGACGACAATCCACTGGCAGAGGCGTTGCTGGCCTTCAGCCGGGATGATTATCCCGCTGCCATTCCCGGCCTGCGCAAGACCATCGACGAAATCACACCCCTGCTTGGTGCGGAGGGCGGTTCGCCCGCGCTGCGAGGCCAGCTGGCCTTCGTTCAGAGCCTGCTGGGTCTCGCGCTCGGCTTCGATGGCCAGAAGGCAGAGGCGGAGACCGTGCTGCGCGCCGCACTCGCCAGCTTCGGCGACAAGACCCCGCTGGAATTGCTCTACAACAAAGGCATCGCGAGCCAGTTTCTGGGGACGATCGTGGCCGACCGGGGAGACCCGGTCGCGGCGATTCCCCTATTCGCAGCGGCGGTCGACATCTTCAATTCCCGCGTCTCCGCCAATGACGGGATGCGCATCTTCTCGCTCGAGATGCTGGCCCAGACCCGCCGCGAGGTCGATCCGTCCGATCCGCAGCCGCTGCTGCTTCTCGGCAAGGCCGCACTGATCGCGCGCCAATCCTCCGAAAGGGTGTCGCTGGGCCTCGACGCGGGGACGGACCCGGCGCAGCAGGCGCTGGCGCGGGCGACGGCAGGGGGACGCATCTCCAACAGTCCGCTGCGCGATATCTACGCCGAGTACCTCGCCGAGGCCCGGCGGGTGGAGGACCTTGGCCGCCACGCTGATCGATCGACGATCCTCATGGTCATGCAGGATCTGTCGGCGACGAACGCCGGCCAGGCCATGCGCGCAACGGCTGCCCGGCTTGCCCAGGGGGACGGACCAGGCGCGGCCCTGGCCCGCGAGCAGTCCGATCTCGCGGAGCAGGCGCGGCAGCTGGCAATGGCGCTCGCCGAGGCGCGGCAGGGGATGGATTTCGGCCGGATTGCCCAGCTGGAGGAGCAGCAGTCCGAACTCGCCACGCGCCTCGCCGCCGTGGACCGGCAGATTGACGCGAAGAACCCGGGCTATGCGCTGCTCCTCGCACCCAAGTCGATCGACCTGCCGACCTTGCGCAAGCGCCTGCGACCGGGGGAAGCCCTGCTGCTCCTGTCCGGCGGTGGCGAACTCTCGCAATTCGTCCTCTCGGTCTCCGCCGACGGATTTGCGTGGCAGGAGGTCAAGCGGCAGGATCTTGTCGAGCAGGATGTGAGCACTTTGCGCTGCTCGCTCGATCGGAAGAATTGCCCGGAGGGCACGGCGGGCGGTGCGGACAGTCCCTTCGCCGCCGACGCAGCGTTCGGGCTGTACCAGCGGCTGATCGAGCCGGTGGCGGGGCCCTTGGCCGGCAAACGGACCATCTACGTCGCCGCGAGCGGGCGCATCGGCGAACTGCCGCTCGCGACATTGCTCACACGCCCGCCCGGTTCCGATGCGGCACCTGCCTGGTTCGGGGACCAACACGACATCGTCCTGCTGCCCAGCGTCGCCGCCCTTCGCGCGCCCGGCCTGGAGCGACCGGACCCGGGCGAAACACCCTACCTCGGCTATGGCGCGCCCGACATGGGGTCTGGCGGCGGCGATTTCGCGATGCCGGTGAAGGACCTCGCCGATCCCAAGTGGCTGCGAAGCACGTTTTCCGCGCTGCCCAACACGCGGCTCGAGCTGCGCAAGGTCTCGAAGGAAATGGGCGTTGCGCTGGGAATGGTGCGCACCGGGAGCGAGGCCACCGAGAACGCTTTCCGCAATGATCCGGACCTGTCCGAAGCGCAGGTCGTCCATCTCGCGACGCATGGTTACTTGCCCGACCCCTCGAGCGGGCAAGGCCTGCGCGAGCCCGGCATCGTGTTCACCCCGCCAGCCGTGCCCAGCGCGGCGGACGACGGGGTGCTGACCGCTTCGGAAATCGCGATGCTGCGGCTGCGTGCCGACTGGCTGCTGCTTTCGGCTTGCGACACGGCGACCGCCGGCGGCGGGGATGGTTCGATTGCCGATGCGGACGCGCTCGGCCTGCTCGCGAGGGCCTTCCTCTACGCCGGCGCGCGCCGCATGGTTGCCAGCCATTGGCGCCTGTCCGACGAGACGGCGCCGGTCCTGCTGGTGTCCATGCTCCATGAAATGAAAGCGAACCCGGCAATGACGCCCGCGGCCGCCCTCTCGGCTGCCGAACATGCGGTTCGCACCGGCAAGTATGCCGATGGACGTGCGGTCGAAGGCTGGCGCCCGGCATGGCGTCACCCGTTCTTCTGGGCGCCGCTGAGCCTGATTGCCGCCGACAACGACCGATGAGGTCGCCTCAGGCAGTCAAAGCAGGCGCTCAACCCAGCTCGAGAAGGTCCTTCCGGTACCCGGTGCCGCGCGCGTAAAACTGCTCGGCGGTCGGCAGCTCTGATAGCCCGGGGCAGCCCTTCATCGCTTCGTAGACGGTTTCGGAGACGACCGGGGCAGCGTCCCCCGCCGTCCACGCCACACGCACGCCTGCACCCAGCAGCGCATCGCGGGTGCGATAGAGTCCCCGTATCGGCATGGCGGCGTCTTAGCGTGACGACCGGCGGCCATCCAGTAGACGCCGCCCATTGTCACATTTGTGTCAGGCCCCGGTCGAGGTCGAGCGCCCCCGGCAGGCGGGCCATGCTCTTTCCTGCCCTGCGCGGGCGATGCTTACGTACGCTCCGCCTTCCGCTCCGCGACGACCTCGGCGATCACCCGGTTGACGTCGTAGCGTTCGGACTCCTCGGTGTAGGGAGCCTGGGCCGCGAAGGCCGATGAGATGTCTGCGAAGCGTCGCTGCGCGGCTTTCACGGCGTGGGGGTGCGTGACGATCAGAAGCTCGCCCGCCAGCGTGCCATCGACCGCCCGGCGGGCCACGTCGGCCGCGGGCATTCCTCGCGCCTGGATCCGCGCGCTCATGTCGGAATCGCGCTGGACCGGAGCGAGGCCTGCCGGCCGCGGCCCCGCGCCGAGCGCGGTTGCCACGAGGCCCGGGCAAAACACGCTGACCGAAACGGCTTCGGGCAGTTCAGCCCGGAGAACATCGGCCATGCCGAGGACGGCATGCTTGGTCGCGGTGTAGATGCCTGCGCCGGCATGCTGGAACCCCAGCGAGTGCTCGGACCCGGTCACGCAGAGCCGTCCGCCCTCAGGCTGCGCCTTCATCATCTCGCCAAACACTGCGAACGTGCTCCACACTCCCTTGATGTTGACGCTGAGAATCCAGTCGACTTCTGCCGGCTTCATCTTGAGCAGCGGGCCGCTGGCAATCACCCCGGCATTGGCGAACACCAGATCCACCCCGCCGAAATCCGTCGCGGCACGCCGGCCCAATGCTTCGACCTGGGCATGATCCGAGACGTCGCAGCTCTGCCAGATCACCCCGCCGCCGATGCTGTTTGCGACGCTTTCCAGAAGCGCTGCGTTGACGTCGGCGAGGAGCACCTTTGCGCCGCGCCCGATCAGCTCCTTGGCGATCGCCAACCCTATACCCGATGCCGCGCCGGTGACGACCGCACGTTTGCCGCTCAGTTCCATGGGGTCCTCCATCCGCATCAACACCGATGTGCAGGGTACCTATCACTCTGCGAATGTCTCGGCTCAAGTTCGGCAGACGCCTATTTGATTTGCTGACTGTCAGAAAGCGCCGGCAATCCGAGAGCAAACCGCGCATCGGCGAATTTGGCTGGCCCTCGGTCATCTGGCCGGTCGCAACAAGAACCGCTTTCGCAATTGGCGCGGCCGACCGTTCCGGTCTATCCACCGTCCGATGGGGGGAAGGCGGATCGCGATTGCGGGATGCGGCGTCGGCGGCCTGGCCGCGGCGTTGCTGCTGGCGCGCGCCGGCGAGCAGGTCGAGTTGTTCGAACGGTTCGACCAGCCGCGCCCCTTGGGCTCCGGCCTGATGATCCAGCCGACCGGGCTCGCCGTGCTCGACCGTTTGGGGCTGGCAGGACGCATTACCGGGCAGGGCGCAAGGATCGACCGGCTGTTCGGCCAGGCGGAGGGGCGGGTTGTGCTCGACGTCAGTTATGCCGCGCTTCACCGGCAGGGCCTGTTCGGCATCGGCATCCACCGCGCCTGCCTGTTCGAGGCGCTGCACGAGGCGGTCGTTGCGCAAGGCATTCCCATCCACACCGGTCATGCGGTCGCGGGCTCGCGGATCGAGCAGGATCGCCGCGTCCTGCTGTTCGAGGACGGAGGAGCCAGCGCCGGCTTCGATCTCGTCGTCGATGCGCTCGGCACGCGATCGACGCTGGCTCCGCCGACCGGGCGCGAGCTCGCATTCGGGGCGCTGTGGGGAACCGTGGACTGGCCGGGCGGCTGCACGCTGGACGCGCACACGCTGACCCAGCGCTATCGCCGGTCAAGCAAGATGGCCGGGGTGCTGCCGCTGGGCACCGCCGGAGGGACAAGCCCGCGCGCCGCGTTCTTCTGGTCGCTGAAGGGCAGCGACCTTGCGGCGTGGGAAGACGGCGGGCTTGACGCATGGAAGCGCGAGGTCCTTGTACTCTGGCCCGAATGCGAACCGTTCGCCGGGCAACTGACCGAGCCTGGGCAACTCACCTTCGCCCGCTATGCGCACCGCACGCTATCGGAACCCTGCGGTGAGCGGCTGATCCACATCGGTGACGCGTGGCATTCGGCCAGTCCGCAGCTGGGGCAGGGGGCCAATATGGCGCTGCTCGATGCCTGGGCACTGTCTGCCGCGCTGTCGCGCCACGACGAGATGGCCGCAGCCCTGGCCTCCGCGGTGAAAATGCGGCTGTGGCACGTGCGGCTGTACCAGTGGCTGACATGGCTGTTCACCCCGGTCTACCAGTCCGACAGCCGCGTCCTCCCGGTCATCCGCGACCGGCTGGTCGGCCCGCTGTCGAAGCTGTGGCCGGCGAATGCCATCCAGGCGGCGATGGTCAGCGGGCTGATCGGGAGCCCGCTGGGCCCGCTCGCGCTCGAAGGAGCGGATACCGTCACCAAGCCGTAACCTCGCCTTATCCCTGCAACCTTGCTTCGCCACGGTGGGCGCAAGTCAGACAGCAGGGAGACCCCCGGTGGGACTTCGACGCAAACCGCTTCCCGACATTTTCCGGTCCGCTTCCGCGGGGATCGCCGGACTTCCCGAATGGCTCGAACTGCCCGAGCCGCAGGCCTTCCGCCCCAAGCGCAAGTACCGCACCGTGTGGATTTCCGACGTCCACCTCGGCACGCGCGGCTGCAACGCCGAGATGCTGCTCGATTTCCTCCGCTCGGTCGAGTGCGAGACGCTCTATCTCGTCGGCGACATCATCGACGGCTGGCGGCTGCGCAAGGGCTGGTACTGGCCCGACGCGCACAACGAGGTCGTCCGCCGCGTGCTCAAGATGGCGCACCGGGGCACCCGCGTGGTGTTCGTCGCGGGCAACCATGACGAGATGCTGCGCCCGTTCGCGGGCATGGGCTTCGGCGGGGTCGAACTGGTGCTGGAAGCGATCCACGAGACCGCCGACGGCCGCCGCCTGCTGGTCACGCACGGCGACGGGTTCGACAGCGTGGTGCTCTATTCGCGCTGGCTCGCGTTCCTGGGCGACAAGGCCTACTCGATCCTGCTGCGCAGCAACCACGCGTTCAACGTGATCCGCCGCCAGTTCCGCCTGCCGTACTGGTCGCTCTCCGCCTATCTCAAGAAGAAGGTCAAGAACGCGGTCGAGTTCATCTGCGACTTCGAGGAAGCGGTGGCGTTCGCGGCGCGCGAGCGCAACGTCGAGGGAGTGGTCTGTGGCCACATTCACAGCGCCGAAATGCGCACGATCCGCGGCATCGAATACTACAACGACGGGGATTGGGTGGAGAGCTGCACCGCGCTGGTCGAGCACCGCGACGGGCAGATGGAAATCCTCCACTGGGCCGAGGAGGTCCGCAAGGGCGAAGCGGCCGCTGCCCCGCTTGCCCAGCCCGTACCTGCCAAAGAGGAGATCGCCGCGTGAGGATCGCCATCTGCACTGACGCCTGGCACCCCCAGGTCAACGGCGTCGTCCGGTCGCTGGGGATGACCGTCGACCGCCTGATCGCCCGCGGGCACGAGGTTGAACTGGTCACGCCGAGCCAGTTCCGCACCGTTCCGCTGCCCGGCTACAGCGAAATCCGGCTCGCCATGCTGCCGCGCTTCGGCACCCGGCGGACGCTGGGCGATTTCGCGCCCGAGATCGTCCACATCGCCACGGAAGGCCCGATCGGCTGGAGCGCGCGGAGTTGGTGCATCCGCCACGGCGTGCCCTTCACCACCTCGTTCCACACCCGCTTCCCCGACTATGCCGCGGTCCGTACCGGGATTTCGGCCGAGCGGTTCTGGCCGCTGATGCGCCGCTTTCATGCGCCGAGCAGCGCGGTCCTGGTCTCGACCCCGACGCTGGCCGCCGAACTCGGCGAGCGCGGGATCGGGCACACCCGGCTGTGGACCCGCGGGATCGACCAGGAGCTGTTCCGTCCCGGCCATGCCTCGCTTCCCGAACTGGATGCACTCGCCGGCCCGATCCTGCTTTATGTCGGGCGTGTCGCCCCCGAGAAGAACCTGCGTGCCTTCCTCGACGCCAGGGCACCGGGTACGAAGGTCGTGGTCGGCGAAGGCCCCGAACTTTCGGCCCTGCGCAGCGAGTATCCGCAGGCTCGGTTCCTGGGGGCGCTGTCCGGCGAAAAGCTGGCACGGGCCTATTGCTCGGCCGACGTTTTCGTCTTCCCCAGCCGCACCGACACTTTCGGGCTGGTGCTGATCGAGGCGCTTGCCTGCGGCGTGCCGGTTGCGGGCTATCCGGTCCCGGGGCCGATCGACATCATCGGCGCGAACGGCCGGGGACCGCAGGGCGATTTGCCAATGGCGGTAGGCGCGCTGGACGACAACCTCGACGTGGCGATCGCCAGGGCACTGCGCTGCGATGCGCTTGGCGCTGCCGTATTCGGCAACGGCTTCAGCTGGGACCGTGCGACCGACCAGTTCATCGATGCTCTGGAACTTGCGCGAAAGGGTGAACTGGTCACGGCCTGATGGTCAGGCCAGCGCCAGCACGCTCGTCAGAATAAATCGGATGAGGTCGGCTTGCCCGCGCGCGCCCATCTTGCCGTAGATCTTCTTTGAGTAGTTGCGCCCGGTTTCCACCGTCAGGCCCAAGCTCTCCGCCGCCTCGGCGATGGACATTCCGCGCGAGAGGGCCAGTGCGAAGCGGGCTTCGCTAGGAAGCAAGCCGAACAATTCGGCAAGCTGCTCGTGCCGATCGGCGAGGCTGCGGTTGTCGCCCTGTATATAGGCGATTGCCGCAGCGTCCGAGGTGGGGGATGCCGGGTCCGACGTCGCTGGCACCAGCAACATGTCGACCCATGGGTCGGTGCTGACATTGAGCGCCCGCGGCGCGCTGCCCGGACCTCTCGCGACGGCGCGGAGCGCAACGTTGAGAGTGCGGTCCGTCGCGGGATTACTGGCGATCAGCCGACCGCTGCGCGTCAGGCGCAAGCCCGCGCCGTGCTGCAGCAGCCGCGCCGCCTCGGCGCTCTCGTCCAGCACGACACCGCGGGCGTCGAGCGCGATCCAGCCGAAGTTAAGACGCTCCATGACCTCGGCGGCGATGCGCGCGCCGGACTTCTGGCGCTCGATCTCGGCATATGCGCGCAAGGCGCGGCGGAAGTGCGGCGCAATCCGGCTGAGCACCGCGCCGTCGGCGGGCGTGAAGTCCGAGCCTGAGCGGATGATGTCAAGCCATGCGCTGACGCCGCCCGGTTCGGTGATCCGGACGACCCGCATGGCATCCGCGCCGGCGGGGCCGAGGATCTCGTTGCGGTAGCGGCGATGGACGGGATCGTGGGGGAGGATGAGCTCTGGCAGGGAATAGACACGCTCTTCGCGCAGGTCGAAATAGGGCAGTGGATCACGTTGCCATGCCTCTTCGCGGTAGAGTCGGGCGATTTCGGGACTGACGGGCCGGCCAGAGAACAGGTTCACCGTTGCGTTCAGCGGCCGTCCGGGCGGCCGGAAGGCGATACCGGCGTACTCGGCGCGTGTGCGCGCGCGAAGGCGATCGAGGAACGTCGACCACATCGGTTGCTCGAACGGACCGTCATAGACCGCAGGCAAAAGATCGGTTTCTTCCTGGATAGCGAACATTTCCGGCTCTACTACCAAATGGGAGGTTAGCAGTCCATTGTTGTGGCTTATGTGTGCGGGGCAAGCCGGCTAACGGCAGCAGAGG
>NZ_JBYSYP010000019.1:0-67384 GCF_058783565.1 Novosphingobium sp. FW305-C-111 | reverse complement strand
ACCATCGAAATGAGGGGTCCCTTTTAGACGCCGATCACCCCGCTAACGGGGTCCTTTTTGCACGCCGATCCACAGCCAGATTTGCGGATGCTCTTCTTGGCGTATAAGATTAAACACTTATCGAGCTCTTGGCTGCGCCCTCGATGAAGGCGCCATTTTCCACAGAAGTGAGCGCGCTGCTTTCTCTGGTGACTTGCGCCCGATCGTTCCCTACGCTATCTCATGAAGTCTATAAGGAGAACGTCAATGGCAGTTGTTGAAGGCGAGAACACCGTCCGGGAAAACGTCCTGAAGTCTTCCACTGCAAATCCGGCATTGCAGCGCCTCCAGGGCCGCGTGCTGGCTGGCGCTCAGGCGAGCGAAGTCATTACGAGCTACGATCGCATGCACCACCGGCACAGTCGCTCGTAAAAGGCGGGTAATCCGATGTCCGCGGCGAGGATCACGTCGTTCCTCGTCAAGGTCGCGTCGAGGTGTAATCTCGACTGCGATTATTGCTATGTCTACAATCACGCAGACCAGAGTTGGCGCAATATGCCCAAGCTCCTTGCAGAGGAGCATCAGAAGGCGTTTGCCCAACGGCTTTCCGAATATGCAGAAGCCGCCGCGCTGAAGCGCGTCGCAGTAATTTTTCATGGCGGGGAACCGCTGCTTGCCGGCGCCGACTATCTGGTCAAGTTCGTGCGCGAGATCCGCGCTGCGGCGCCCAACCTAGATGTCGAGTTCGGACTGCAGACCAATGGGCTCTTGTTGACCGAGCAGGCTCTCGATGTACTGGAAGGCGCAGGTGTCGCCGTCTCACTCAGCATTGATGGCCCGCGCGAGGCCCACGATCTTCATCGCACGACGCGCAAGGGCCGATCGAGCTTTGACCGGGTCGAGGCCGCGCTCGACCGTTTAAAAAAGCGGCCGGCGATCTTCGCGGGCACCATTGCCGTCATCGACGCATCTGTCGCACCCGACACATTACTGGCCTACTTTGCCCGGCACGGCGTGCCAAAGGTCGATTTTCTTCTGCCGGATTCGCACCATGATAGGCTTCCGCCCGGGCGCGATTGCGATCCTTCAATTTACGAGAGTTGGCTGATCGAAGCCTTCGACGTCTGGTTTGACCAATACCCACAGCTCCCGGTGCGTACCTTCGAAGCGCTGTTGGACAGCGTCGCGGGACTGCCCTCGGGCACGGACGCGTTTGGTTTCGGGGATGTAAGCCTCCTTTCGGTCGAAACCGACGGCACCTGGCATGATCTGGATGTCTTCAAGGTGGCGGGCCATGGGGCCACGCGTCTTGTCGGTTCTGTCCTCGATACCCCGATCGAGCAACTGGCCTCCTCGACAGCAATCGCGGCGCACCGGCGCCTTCTAACAAAGGCCGGGCTAAGCGAGAAATGCCAAGCCTGCCAGGTTGTCGACATTTGCGGCGGCGGGTCGGTTCCGCACCGCTTTGCCGCCGGCTCGTTTGAAAATGCCACCGTCTATTGTGGCGAGATGAAGGCGCTCATCAGTCATGTTCAGCGCAGGCTTTTGGAAAGTCTTGCACCGGCGGAGTTGGCTGACGATGCCTTGCCCGCCTTCGATCTCGACGCATTCGAATTAGCCGAGACGAGCACCGTTATCATGACCGAACTTCATGAAGACGCGCTTGACCAAGATGCGGCCGGCCTTGCGGAGGCGCTCCAACTGATTGGCCCTGCAGTTGCGCCGGCAATTGATGCGGCAACCATGCGCAAGCTGGCTCGACGGGCGGGTACCGTCGCATGGCAGCGGGTGCTTCGCGTCTCGCACTCGGGCGGCTCGGTTAAAGACTTGGACGGAAAGCCGCTCGTTGCATCCCCCGAATATCTCGACGCGGTGGTGGCGCAAGGGTGCGACCATGAGTTCGAAGTCGGTCGCGACGATGAATGGCTCCGGAAGCCCTTCGGGCAAGGGATCGAATTCGAGCCACAAGAAGTAGCAGTCATCGGCCGTGCAATCGTTGCCGAAGCGCTCGACATCATTGCTGCCTGGCGACCAGCGCTCGCGCGTGAACTGCGCGCCATATGTTCGGCGGTCCAATTTGTGCGCGATCCGTCGGCACATCCAGACAAGATTGTATCGTTCAGTGACAACTCGGTCCCTGGAGCGATGTTTGTCTCGATCTCTGTTAGTAGCGGTATGATCGATCCTTATGATCTCGCGGACTCGCTCGTGCACGAATACCGCCACCAAAAGCTCTATCTATTCGAACGTCGTTATCCGACCACTCAACCGGGCGCGCTCGTCGTTTCACCTTGGCGCGAAGATTTGCGGCCCGCTTCCGGCCTCCTGCATGCCATATTCGTGTTCGTTGAACTTCGCCGTTTCTGGGAGCATGTGCGGGACAATGGTCCGGAACGCCTCAACAACCGGGCGATTGCGCAACTTGATGATACCGAGCGCAATCTCGCGCAGGCTTTCGAGACGTTGCGTGGGTGCGATCTGACCAAGGCCGGGCGTGCGCTTAGCGATCTACTTGAGAGCAGGAAGCGGCGATTGCCGCTGGCGGCATGAAACTGCGCGTTCCATCATCGGCTCTTCCGGAGGATCGCCATGCCCGTCACGGCCGCTTGCGCGATTACTTCTGTGACAAGGATGCCACTGCAACCCGTGTGGATGGAGGTTGGGAGCTCGAGCTCGGATGGCCCGACAGCATTGAGCGGCACGTCGATTTGCAAATAGAACGCCATCTCGAGCCTTGGGGGAAGATCGGCCTTTCCGGGATGGGCACCGCGCGCCGCCGCTCGGGCCGCGTACTCACCTCGCTCTACGACACATGGTCACTGTTCTCTTGGAGCGAATGGGTCTTGCGCGCCAATCCCGCTCCGGACACCCCCATTACCATACTGCACCTCGACGATCACCGAGATCTGATGTCCCCCAGGCTCGCCATCGACGATGCCGGCCTGGTTGACATGATCACGGGCGCACCTTTCGATGTGCGCGACCCGGCTTCGGTACTGGCGGCTTGCAACAGTGGTTCCGTCGGAATGGGCAGCTTCCTCACACCCTTTCTCCTGGCCTTTGCTCGCTGTGACGTAAGGCAGCTCTGCCAGCCACCCAAAGTGATCAGCACGCAGGATTGGTCGTACTCTTCCATCGCCGAAAACGATGACCTTCTCCGGGTAGGCGCCAGCCGGCCGGGCATTGTACTCGAGCCATCCGAGGGGCCCGGGCCTGGCCGGTACCGAGCCACGAATGAGATTGGCGATTGGCTTGCCGGCATTGGTGAAGGCCCCATCCTGCTCCATGTCGACATGGACTATTTTAACAACCGCTACGATGGAGACGGGGACTGGATGGACCGAATGTCCAGGCATGATCCCGGTCTGGACCAGGTCCTTGCGCGGGTCGATGACGTAACCGCGGCAATGCGGGATGCGGGATTGGTCGAGAAGATCGAGGATGCAGCCGTAGCCTTCTCGCCAGGCTTCTTTCCAGCAGAGTTTTGGGAAGCGACAGAAACGCGGCTACGAGCGGGTCTAAGTTCGCTTTATGAGTAGACCGCCGTCGAACAAAGCCACGCCCAAGCGGCGCAAGCCCGCCCGGCCGACGCCTAAACCTAAGCTGGTAAAACCACCCAAAGGGGGGGCGAAGATTGAGGCGAACAAAGTCCAGCTCGTGCCGAAGGCTGGTCCCAAAGGTAAAGGCGACGGCCCCGGTGGTGAATACTGGGACGTGACCGTACAGGGCAAACGTGCGGGGGAAGTATTCGTCAATTTGATCGATGAAGCGCCTTTGGGGGTCCATGCATCGCTCCAGATATTTCTGAATCAAGACCAACAGGGGAAAGGCGTTGGTCGCGTCGCCTACCAAAAGGCGGCTGAGGCTAGCCGGCATGCCCTGCTGTATCTTCACATGCGAAAATCGAACCACGCTTCCCGGCTCGCGGCCGAGGCGGCCGGCTTCGTTGACGCATCGCCTAAGGGAATAACGCAACTCATCTTAAAGCGCGCGAAGAGCGAATTCTGATGGTGCCGCTGCCCAGCTGGCTTTCGCCCTCGGCGATCACCGACATCTCCCACCTTCTCACGGGAACGAAACCCGCCGTCAGGCTGAGCGTCGGTAGCCACGCACGCGACCTGCGACGTTGGGCGCGCCGTCATGGACTTTACACGAGCTGTGATGCTGACGGCTACGCTTCATTGTCGCGTGCCCCGTCGATTTCGCGGCGTGTCATCGACCTAGATCGCCGGCCCGGCAGGCACACTCAGGCTCTGGGAATCCTGCTCGGATATCCGCGATGCTGCAGCCGCGCGGCTGCACGCGGAGGTGATGAAAACATCGACCATTGGCATGAGGAAATCGCGGCGCGAAGTTTTCATGGGCGGTTCCGTGCGATAAATCCGGCAGGATATGCCGCTGGGAAATCTCTGGTTTCTCACGTGCCATGCTCCCACCGCTGTGTTGCGTCGTTGTCGCTCGCCAGAAGAGCGGGACGGTGCTGACCTTTGTCGTAATGCCGTGCCTCAATGAGGTCGACTTCGTCGCTAGCGCTATCGCCTCGCTTGGCTTCTCCGAGAACGGCGCCCCATCGCCGGACACGCATCTAATCGCCGTCGACAATGGCTCGACAGATGGCACTCTGTCCTTGCTTAATCAAATCCGCAGCGCGACAGGACCGTCCCTTCATGTCGTGACAGAACCGATCCGTGGCTTCGTTCCTCCTCGGCGCCGGGGCGTTCTCGAAGCCCAATTGTTGGCTCGCAATTCAGGCGTGCCAGAGAATGAGGTGCTCATCCTCCAAGCCGATGCCGACACAATCTACAGACGAGGGTATGCTGCGACCATGCAGCACGCGGTCGCCAACACGGCGGGCGTCGTGTTGGAAGGATCGACCAAGCCTCCGCTCGACTTCGCCTTAGCCCACCCCTTCTACCTAGCAGCTCAACGGATCGTCGACGATGAAACGGATCCACTTGTCGCCGAGGACGAGGATGAAGTTGTGTTGGACGACAAAGTCTGCGGCTATCGGCTGTCCGATTATTTGAATTGGGGCGGTCTCTTCGAAGAATTTACGGCGATGGGTGAGGCGATCCATGCCGAGACTACGCGGATGTTTGTCCGTGCTCGCCTTCGGCATGGCGCGCGCAAGCTGCGTGTAAATCCAGCCGGTGCCATGCCATCGCGGCGCAAAGTCATCGAAAACCCCTGGCTTCAATTTGCCACGGTTGGCTTCCCGCGCGAAGCGTCTTGGATAGCGGCTCGTGCGGCAAGCCGTGAAGCCGGGGGGGACGTCGATATGTTTTCTTTGGGAGTCATAGAAGGGCGGAATTTAGAGGCAACCCATCTGCGGCGAGCCCACCAACTTGCTCTGTTCCGGTATTTGCCGGCTCTCGTGGCCAATGGTGAACCCACAAAATCCCGCGTCGAGCAGCCATCCGATATCGCCAATGTGCTTGCTGCCCTTCCATTATTCAGCGGAGAGGACATGGCGGAGTGCCCCGGTCGAACTCTCCTTGCCGTGCTCAACTTGATTGAGGCGAGACCCGAATTGTTCGAAAGCAAATGGTCTGGTAACAAGGGATGTGTGTGAATTTCCTGAGCTACATAAGCGGTAGCTTGGGCTGTTGAGGGCCGGATTCCGGTCAGTCCCAAACGTCGAACCAGATGGCCGGCGCCACGGCAGGCTGAATGAATGACAGGTTATCCCATTTCCGCCTGGGATTCCGGAAAGTCGCCAACGTCCAACACCTCGGACATGAAATGTGGTGCGGGAATTCTCCAAGGACGCACTCTGGTCTCGCAGGCTCGGACCAGGGTGCGGCGTTCTTGTTACTGACCCGCAGGCACTCTTGCGGCTCTCCTTGCCGAACGCCGGCTGACGCCCAGTCCCGCGCGCCTGGCGTTCGGCGGCGTCGAGCCTTGCAAGGGTGCCATTTTTTGTTGGCTCGCGAGCGCGAGCCTGCCGCACCGCTTTTCAATGGCATCTCTGATTTTTGGTGCGATCGCATTCACGGCTGAGGGGAGGGGTCTTGGGATTGGTGCCGAGAAATGCGACCGTTCCCGATTCTTTTCGTCTTCTCGGTTTGGAAGTTTCTGCTATGTTCCAAAGGAGCAGATCAATGAACGCCATCATGACCGATTTCGACTTCAAGCGCGGTAGCGAACCAGTCCCCGAGAAATGGGAGGGATTTGCCGAGCTTGATCGCGCCCTGGCCGAGAACCGCCTAACCGAATACCGGATCAAGAAGGCTTGGGCTGATCCTTGGGCACGGGCTCTTGGCATTGGCGTCATTACCCTCTTCGTCGCGTTCGGCGTTTTCGTGGTCATCAATGACCTGATCATGGGCCACTAGGCTTCCACTCCTTCACTTCGTCTGCCGCCTCCGCGCTCGCGCCCTTGGCACCCCCGGTGAGGCCCTCAAGGCGTGACCTTTCACCGTTGATCCGTTGACGGCCAGTGCCCTGCTGTCCTACCACTTCGTCGTGGAGCGTTGACGGCGCAGGGCCTTGCGGAAGGCCACCTGGAGCCGGGATGGCGCCGAGCGGAGCCGTGGCGCGAACGCTCGCCGGGGTGCTGACACCTGGGCTTCCGATCGGCGCGATGGGCGGCAGGACGAGCTCGCTTTCGACCTCGGATTTGATGCTGCCCGCGTAGGATTCGACGAACTTGCGCTGAAGCGCCTGGCCCTTGGGGCTTAGCTGGAAAGTCGTGTCATCAAAGCGAACGTCGCCGTAGTAATCGCGGTTGTTCTCGATCTCCGCCATTCCCCATTCGCGGTAGGTTTGGCTGAGGTTGAGATTTCCGGCAGCATTGTTGCCCGAGTAGAACGATGCCTGTTGTTCGAGGCGATTGCCGGTCTCTTCGGACCGGCGAGCCTCGAGCGAACTGGTCCTGGTCTCGGTAAGGGAAGCATTGAGTCCGCTCGCGGTTGAATGTACTTGGGAGTTGCTCGACGTGCTTACCGTTCGCAAGAAGCCGTCACGCGTCGTGGTCCAGTTGTGGCTGTCCGAGATCTGGCTAAGCGTCCCAGCAATTTTGTCCCGGTCCTCTGACGCGATCCCAATGTCGCTGTCCGTCCACGATTGATTACGCCCGCCTTTCAAACTTGCACCAGCGCTGAAAATACCAGCGTTGACTCCAGCGCCGCCGGATGCCTCGCCATTCAAGAACCAGGATGTCGTGATGTCGTCGGCAGCCCGGCGCGATAGCCCGTATTTCTGCTGGAGGACGTTTGAGGCCTGATCGACTTCGCTGTAGGCGCTTTGCACGCTGTCAGAGCTCGACGTACCGCTGGCGGTCTCGATGCTCTGGCCGCTGTTGGTCTGGTCGCGCAGCTCGCGGAACTGCGCTATCGAGCTGATCGTCGATTGCTGGGCAAGTGCGCTCTTGGCCTCGCTGTTGGCATGGTAGCCGCTTGCCATGGTCGAGAGGCGCGAGGAGAAGTCGCGGCCGAGCGTCGGGGTGAACGGGTAGCTCGAATTCGGGAGCTGGTCGTAGGCGGCCTCGGGATAGCTGGTGGTCTGGCTGCCGCTGTCGCTGATCGTGCGGGTCTGCGCTGCGCCATAGGTGAAGCTTGGCGCGACCGTGCCTTGCGCGAACTGGCGGGTCATTACGGTCGAGTTCTCGAGGCTGGTGTTGCCGAGCGCGACATTGCCGGTGCTCGCCTCGCGCGCGGCTTCCTCAGCCGAGTTCTGGCTCGGGTTAAGATAGCTCGTCGCCTGGTGCGAGATCGCCATCGCTCCTTTGGCGACGCCGCCCGCGAGAAACGGCACCGAGGCGATCAGGTAGCCGGCGAGGAGGCCGATGTCGGAATTGACGTCAGCCATACCGGTGAACGTCGCGAGGCTAAGGCCATTTGACCCGGCGACTGCGGTCATGTCTGCGGCGCCTTTGACCATCAACATCATGTGGAGGATCACGAACAGCGGTCCCCAGGCGGCCAGGTAGAAGAACCCGGTGACGTAGCCCTTAAGCGCCAGCGGTCCGGTCTTCGGGAGCAGGAACAGCGGAAACAGCACCGGGAACAGCGCATAGAACAGCACGGTCAGCACGACATTGAGCAGCGGCACCCATTTCATCGCGGAGTTCGCGATCGATGAGTAAGTCCGCTCGGTCTGGATATCGGCGCGGGTCTGGGCATAGACATCGACATTGCCCGCGCCGCTCGCCCCGCTGAACCCATGCATCGCGGCTTCAATCGCGTTGATCGTCAGGGTTTGCTTGAACAGGTCGGTCGCACTCGCCGAGACCCCGGTGAGGTACTGGTAGGCGACCGGCAGATCGGCGAACAGCTTGGCCTTGGCGAGCGCGGCGGTCTGATTGGGATAGAGCTGGCGGCCGAATACCGTGCCCATGCTGTCGATCAGCCCGGTCCACTGCGTGCTCAATGCGGCGTAGGCTTCGCGGCAGGTGATAATCGTGGAGGTGACCTGGCCGCCGGCGTCGCGGGTCAGGAATCGCTGGGCGCGGGCCTGGCTGCCGGGCGCAATTGTCGCCCAGATATCGTTGCTCTCGGCGAGTTGCTTCATCGAATAGCGCCCCAGAAGCACGTCGTAGAACACGCATTGACGGAAGTGCTCGTCGAGGTTCGCGGCGAACTCCGGATCGGAGATGCGCAGCGAGCGCGTCGCATCATAGAGCCGCGCGCCGTAGATCATCCCGTTCTTCGAGTAGTTGAGATCGCCGGGAAGACCGAACACCACTTCGGCCGAGCCGGTAAGGTAGTCGCCGACCTGGCTAGTGAAGCTCGCCATAAGTCCGAGACCCAGCGGCACATTGCTGACATTGGCGGGGGCAAGACTGGGGTTGAGCCGGTCGGTGATGTGAACATCGGTGCGCGGCACCATCAGGCAGGTGTACATCAGCGTCGCCCCGAGGAACCAGTTGATCCACGCCCGCCAGTCCTGGCCAAACGCAAGCGTAATCGCCGAGAGCGCCAGCCCCATGACCATGACCACCTGGAGCAGGCTCTTGTAGCCGCCGTTGCCGGTCCAGGCGGCGACTGCCTGGAACACGTTCACGAGATAGTCGCCGCCGCCAACCGTGTAGATCTCGAGCATGGGATTGCTTGCCTTGGTAAGGTGTCAGTGGGTGAGGGCGCGGCTCTGGACCCCGCGCGACCAGTCGAGCGCGGCAGCCATGCCGGGCGACATCTGGGTCGCGAGCACGTTCTCAATGAACGCGGTTTTCTCGATGATCTGGAGGACCGCATTGACCTTGAGATGCGTGTTGGCCTGGCGGTCGGCGAGCGCTTGCCGCACGGTGTTCACCTGGCTCTGCCACATCGCGATCTTGGCCTCGTCGGCGCCGATGAAGCTCGACATCGAGCGCCCGGCTTCGCTGACAATCCGGTCGAGCACCGCGAACAGCAGGTCGACCGAGGCGAGCTCGGCAAGCGTTTCGCGGTCGTCGGTCGGCATGCCACGGCCGTAGGCGGCTTGTACGGTCAGGATCTTGTAGAGCGGCACGCTAGAAACCTGGAGCAATTCCTTCTGTGCTTCGGTGATCGGGGTGTCGTCACGGATCGCCTGAACCATTCCGTCAATCAGCGCCGAAGCCCGGTGGCGCAGCGATTTCGAGACGGGAAGGTTCAAGGAGCGGAACCCCGGATCGAGGCACTTGTCGGTCTCGTCGCAGTGGAATATCAGGACATTGCCGCTCGTCGTGCCGTCGACCAGCGAGGTGACGAGGGTCGAGGAGCTTTCGCCAACAATGGGTACGAACTTGCCCGGCTCGTCGTCCTTGGGCGGCACGTAGATGATCGTGCCGAGCAGCGTCATCGCGTATTCGGCGAGCTCCTGGTCGAGTGTGCCACCCGGCGAGAAGAACGCCGACTTCTTGAGGATGGTCCAGGTGTAGTTGCGCGCCACGCCGGGATTGACGTCGTCGTATTTGCCCGAACCCGCCGCAGTGGTGCTGGTGCGCTGGCCGCGCGTGCCGCAGCCGTGCTTGGCGGCGGCATAGTCGGTGAAGATCCCTTCGGAGTTACCGATTGCCTCGCAGATCGCCTTGTCGGCAAGATCGCCCTTGGGCCAGATCCCGCCGACCAGGCCTTGGGCTAATTCGCACGAGTTGATGTTGAGGTTGTTCATGAGCTGAGCCTTCTGGCTGAACTCCTGCATGATCTTCGAGCACTCGGGGCAGACCGTGTCGATCGCGAGGCTGAACGCGAACCCGACCGCGTTGTTGGCGACGGCCTTGAGCATCGCGACGATCTCACTCGCGTTGATGAAGCTGAAGGAGCCCGCGAAGATGTCGATCCCGCCGCAGCCTGCGCGGGCGCGCGGCAGCTGGAGGTTAGCGATGTTGGTCGTCTTCTGCGGGAAGCGCGTCCAGACATTGCCGAGGCTGTAATAGCCCGCCGACTGGCCCTGGAAGGCGGTCGGCCCGTTGACCTGCGCCGCGCCGCCGACATCGTTCAGGAACGAGTCCATAGACGAGCCGACGTCGGCGTGGAGACTGGTGAGGGGGAGGGCGGCTGCGAGCAGCGCGGCAACAATGCGTTTGAACCTAGTAGTCACGTCCGGCTTCCTTCGAGGTCAGGAGGTAGATGCGGTCCTGGAGTTCGTCGGCGCTCATCACGCCGTATCCGATCGGGATCGCTTGGCCTTTGGCCGCGTCCCACAGGACGACGGCGGGGGTGATGCCCGGATCGAGCCCCATGCGGGCCCGCTGGTTGGTCTCGACCGTGTAGCGCGGGAAGTGGCGCGAAGGCCCGCCATCGGTCGACACCGCGCGCACCGTGATGTGCCAGGTCTGCGCCACGCTCTGGACGATCGGCGACATCACCTCGCAGGCGCCGCAACTCTGCGCGAAGAAGTAGAACAGCCCGTAGCGCTCGGAGAGGTGCGCCATCACGGTGTCGCGCTCGGTCTTGCGGTTGTCCTGCCAGGCGCGCTTGCCGAGCGTCGAGACCGGACGCTGGAGCGTGTAGTCGAGGTCGGGTTCCTGCCAGATCGAGCGCTGCCAGACATCGCTGAACAGCGAGGCCTGGTCGAGCTGGCGGCGCTGGAAGCGGATGTAGGCGGTGACGTTCTCCGGGCTGGGCTCAAGGATCGCCCTGGCCTTGAGTTCACGCAGCTCGGCGGTGATCGCATCGAGGCGGCTTGTCGCGCTCGGTTGGCTCTCTGGTAGGGGCTCTTGTCGTTCCGGCGGCTTGGGCCGAGTGCAATAGAACCAGTAGCCGAGCCGCCGCTCGGCGCAGTAGAACGGGTCCTGTCCGTCGCTGGTCTGGACGTTTGGCTGGTCCTCAGCTGCAGCGGGTATCGGAACTGAGAGGAGGCCGGTGGCAAGCAGGCAGGCAGCAGTGAGCCGCCGGGTGCGGCTAATTGCGGGCGTTGGCATAGTCGTCCTCGATCTTCTGCTGGATCTGGGTGGCGGCCTGGAGCTCGTCGGGAAGCCGCGCGGCATCGGTGAACTCGGCGTAGACCTCGCTGAAATCCATCTTAGAGAGGTCGAGCCGTGAGAACTCGTCGATCGTGAAGCCGAGGCACTGCTCGGTCTTGGGCTTGCCCCAGGGCTTGTTCAGCTGGAGGCGGCCTTGCTCCTGGAGGATCCGGCTGAGCTTGGATTCAAAGCAGCAGTAGACCTTGCGCTTGGTCAGACAGACCCCGAGGAACGATGACGAACAGTAGGTCCCGACATAGGCGCAGAGGCCCTGTACGTCCTTCTGGTGGAGCAGCATCTCCTCGCGGCTGCAGCCCAGCGCCACCAGCAGCTGGATCCCCGGGATCAGCGGAAAGCCCTTGCCCTTGCAGCAGTTGAGGATCCCGAAGACCTTGGACGAGCAGGTCTCGCGGGTGCCCTTGAACAGGGTCAGGCTATCGGGATCGAACTCGCGGCGGGCCTGGTCCATTGCATTGAGGGCAACGACCGCGTCCTTGAACTCGTCGTTCGCCTGCCGCTGGATCGTCTCACAGCTGCCATCGATGCAGTAGACATCGCCGTCGCAGATGAACTGGTTCGGGTCTTGTGGCTGGTCGGGGACCGGACAGTCGTAGACCCGCTCGAATGTGCGGCAAGGCACTTCGTCGGTAATGCAGTATTCTTGGCTCAGCGTGCAGCCAGGCGTGGAAGCGAGGGAGTCGCAGTCCTGTGTCGGACTGTAGCGGTTGCACTGGTAGTCGCGGCGCCAGGCCCAGCAAGGCTGGGTCACAGCGACCCCGTCGATGATGCGGGTGGTCGGATCGCTGTCGGTGCAGGTCGCGACCGGGTTGGTGCAGCCCGTATCAGCAGTAAGAGCGGCACACTGGCTTTCGTCCTTGGCGGTAGAAACCGACTGGCGGGTCGAAACACGGATGGGCGTTTCACCTGCGACGGGCGCAGAACAGGTATATTCATCGACCGGGTCGCCGGGCTCGAAACACTTGAACCCGCCAGGCGTATCGACGCCCTGAAGGCACTTGCCGGGGTGACTTCCAGTCCGCCGGCAGGTCGGAAGCTGAAATGCCGTGCAGTCGGGATCGAGCCTGGAGCAGTAGTAGAGATAGTCGGTGACCGTGGTGACGCTCGCCTGGAGCGTCACCGCGCAGCTCTGGGTGCTGCTGTCGACGGTGTAACCGGTGTTGCAGGTTGCTTTGTAACGCGCGGCGATGCCACTCGCGAGCGGAAGCGGCACACAGCGGCCCTTAGTGCCGCTCACGCCCATGCCGCTGGTATAAGACAGCGGATCCTCGGCGATCGTCTTCGAGCGCGCGATCGCCGCGTCGAGATCGACCTTATTGAACCTGGCGCGGCGATCCATCGAATCCCGCATCGCCTGATATCCGGTGCTCGAACTCGCCTGGCTCGCCGCTTGCCGTTCCATTGCCTTGGGATCGTTGAAATAGCCTGACTGGCTTGGGGTGCCGTTGAACCCGGGTACCCGATCGGCACTGGGCTGGGTGGTTGCGGCGCTCTGCGCGGCAGCACCGATGTCCTTGCCGAAGACCTTGCCATCGGCCTTGGCTGCATCGGTTGTGCTTTGGGCCTGCGCCGCGCCAAATGGACCAGGCATCAGGGCGAGTGCAAGGGCGAGCGCGAGGGTGAGACGGTTCATGGCTGGTCTCCCTGGAGGCGGGCGAGATGCTGCGCGGCAATCCGCGCACCAGGGCCACCTCCTTCAGCAAAGGTGCGCAGCGCGTATTCGGCGGTGACGTTGCCGTTCATCCGGTCGTAGGGCGGCACTGCGCTGGTGCAGTCGAACCCCGAGCAGAGATCGAAGTCGCTGGCGGTGACGACGTAAGCGGGGACTTCGGTGACGCTGAACGCGCGGAACAGGCGCGGGTCGATCCCGACACCGTCCATGCGCTCGCCGGGCTTCAACACTTTGCCGAGCGCATCGGTCATGATCTTGGCCGAGCCTTGGGTAAGCCCGCGAAACACCACGACGCCGCCGGCGCGGGTGACATCGTCCATCATCTGGCGGAGTGCCTGGGCCGGCATCGACAGCGAGGCAAAGGCGATGAACCGCGGCGCCTCGCCTAGACCGTCCTTGGCCATATCCCCGGCGTCGGCGACCATCCGGTCGAAGTCGAACGTCGGATCGCCAGACGCGGCGCGGGGCACGGCACCGGCATAGCGGCGGCCATTGGCCTTGCCCGCTTCGGCGTTCTCGCTGGCATCGTTGGTGACCTGCTTGGCGCGTTCACGCGCGCTCGCGGCGAGGGCTTCGGCCTCGCTGGTCTGGTCGGCGGCGCGCTGGCGGATCGATGCAAGATCGATGCCCGGGTCGCTTGGGTTCGCCAGCGCGCCGCCGAGTGCTGAGCTAGCGGCTAGCAACGCAAAAGCAAGGGCTTGAAGGTGACTTTTCATAGCGCGCAGCAGTTCCGTTTGCGCCAGACCAGGTAGCCCATGTCCTCCCCGATTGCGGGGTAGACCTGGCCGGCCGACATGAAGGTGGTGGAAGCGCCGATCGGCGCGCAGGCGTAGCGGCCCTTGGTCTGCGGGTTGGGGTTGGTGGCCTGAAAGCGGTATTGCTGCTTGCGCATCACCGGCATCAGGTACTTGCCGCAAAGCCCCTTGCCGCCCATCGTGCCCCAGGCGACGAGTTCGCGGTGGAGCTTGTAGGCAAAGCGCGAGAGCGCGAGCCGCGAGGCCTGGACGTGGCCGATCGTCGCCGAGACATTGCCATTCAGGGGATACATCGAGCCCTGGCAGCCCGCGCACCAGAACAGGCTGTCAGAGGGCAGCTTGGTGGTGGCGAGGACACAGTCGGCGGCACAGGCGGCGAGCGCCAGCGGGTTAGCGAACAACACCGCTTCGGGATTGATGATCGCGGTGAGTTCGCTGTCCTGCCACAGCGGATCGATCTCGGTGATGTAGAGGATGTCGACCGAACCCTGCTCGAGGCAGAGGAAGTCGGCGACCAGCTCCATCCAGTAGATCAGCGGGTAGGCGTACCAGTGGATGTTCCACTGCGAATTGTACTGCGCATTGCCGCCGACCGCCGATGGTCCGGCCATGGTCTTGAACCCGATGTCGAACCCGGGATCGAGCTTGAGTCCACCGAGGTTGACGAAGCACCACGGCTTCATCGAGACGTCGGCGAGCCGGACTGGCTCCCAGAAGCCCATTGCGATCCCGGGACGCAGCCCGCACAGGCACACTGGCAGGTCGGGATTGTCGGGATCGGGGCGATTGGAGGGCCAGATCTTGAGCCCCCCGATCGAGATCGGGAACAGGCATGACCAGCAGATGTCGGTGATCGGGTTGACGAAATGCCCGGTGCACTTGCCCGGGGTTCCGGCCTCAGCAGGTGCAGTCGTCCCAAGCGCGATCAGGCTGGACGCGAGCAATGCCAGGCAACGCTTTGCGAACGATGATCTTTTGCGGCTCATGACGGCCTCGCTGAGGGGAGTTTTGGGGGCTGCTCGGTGACCAGAAGCTGGCGGCCCTGCTGTTCGACCACTGCGGGAACCGCGCGGATGGCGAAGTGCGCGGTGAGCTTGCCACCCTGGTCGAAGTAGAACCGGCGCTGCTTCGCCTTCATCAGTTCGAGCGGCGCGCCGCCGACCAGGATGAACTTGGCGGGCGATCGGCCGAAGCGGGCGAGTGCCCAGTCGATCTGTGTCTTGTCGTCGCCATCGAGAAACACGAGGGGAGCGCGCAGCGGCACAGTGTCGAGCGGATTGACGCGGGTGCCGCGGGCGATAACCGTCCGGCCCTTGTCGTCCTTGATGTCGGCATCGACCGTGATCGTCGGATCGAAGGTCCAGCGGCGCACGGCGCTCGCGTTTCCAATCCCGGCGACCGGCGCGGGCCGGTTCACCCGCGCGATCGTCCGGCGCTTCAGCTCCTCATTGAGCCTGGCGGTCTCGCCGGTCTGCTCGAGGTGGACGAGACGCGCATGGATCTGGGCGAGGAGGTCGGGCTCGACCACCGGCCAGACGGTGCCGTGCTGACCGTAGTCGCGCGCCTCCGCGGACGAGGCGACAACCAGGCAGAGCGCGCTAGCGCAGAGCGGGAAGGACATGACCTTCACAGCGGGTTTCACAGGATTGGTCTCCCGACCCCGATGACCTGCGCCTTGCAGATCCATCCGATCGCGGCGTAGCGGCTGTCGAACCCGTCCTTATGCTCGGAGCCAACGAAGTAGCAGTCCTTGGGGATTGTTCCCGTAGGGCCGAGTTCGAGTGGCTCGCCGAGGCGGCTCGTGAGCTTGGCGAGTGCGACCGGCTTGCCGTTGACGTAAAACTCGCGGTTCTTCTCGGTGACCTGATCGCCCGCGACACCCAGCACGCGCTTGCCGAACGGCTCAGGCTTTGCCCCGAAGTGGCGGATGACGAGGTTGGAGCGCGGCGGCATGAACACGATCAAGTCACCGCGCGCGGGCGTGCCGGTGCGGTCGAGCCAGATCGCCCAATAGGGGAGCGACGGGCTGGCGTTGATCATCAGCGCATGGCTTTCGGCAAACCGGCTCGTCGCCGCGAGCGCGAGTGCGCCAGCACCAAGCCCCGCGAGCAGCGCGAGCCGCGGCACCCGAGTCAGCAGCCTGCCAATCCGGGACGAATGGCGGGGTGCATCAGCGTGCGTCATGGCTCGCTGCTCCTGATGCGGTGAGCCGCCGCGCAACGTCGGCGCGGACCTGCTCGGTAAGATCGGGGACGCCGCCCGAGACTACGGCCTCGGCGACGAGCACGGTGCGGCCGTCCTTGCCCAGCGCCTGGACCGAAGCCTCGACCGCCTTGAGGTAGGCGGCGACGCGGGCCTGGGTCTCCTCGGCGGGGCGGCCTGAACGGGCCTCGGCTTCGACGAAGTCGCCCATGACGCGTGAGAGCTGGACCGTGACGACTTCGCGGTGCTGCAGGGTTACGATTTCGCGGGTCGCCCAGGCGCCCCATAGCACCGAGGTGAGCATCGATCCGGCGAGCACCAAGGCCGTCGGTGAAAGTCCGGCGAAACGCTGCGAGAGGCTCGATGTTGCCAGAATGTTCTTCATGGGACTTTCCTTGTCGTCTTGAGGCCGTCGGTGACTTCATCGAGGAAGCGCGGCAGCCGCCAGGCGGCGACCGCGGTGGCGAGTGCGACAAGCACCCAGCTCGCTTGGGCAGCGAAGGCATATTGGCGATCGGGAGTGGCATCGGCGAAAGCGCCGAACAGCGAACCCAGGAATACCAGGCTCTTGTCCACCTGACCGCCGGTCAGCAGCAGCAGGAACATCAGCGGCAGCCCCATCGCAATGATCCAGCAGGCCATCAGGTAAAGGCCCGACTTGATCACGATGTAGCAGCAGTCGGCGCCAAGTCCCCACCAGTGGCGCCGCGCGGGCGGGGCCGACTTGCGCGGCGGGCGGGGCAGATCGTCGCCGTTCTCGACGGCGGCGATGAACGGCGCTTGCGGCCGCCAATCGGGCTCGGGGTGCACGTCGACCTCGCGGTCGAACGGGTATTTCATTTGGTGCGGCATGGAATCTCTGGTCCTCCTGTTGGCGTGGGGTTTCATTGGATTTCGGGGAAGGCGATGCGTTCGATCGCATCGGCGAGCTGGTGGCCGCGGGCGATCTCGGCATCGATCGCCGCGAACGTCGCGGGCGAACTCGAGAACAGTGTCGCGGAATAGTCGTCGAGCACGAGGCGGCCGATCGCCTCGGTTTCGGGACCCTTGATGAAAACTTCGGAGTAGGCCGAGCCCGAGCGCTTGAGGCTGCGGATCAGCGTTTCGGTACGCTCGTCCATGTCGAGGCGTTTGCTCGCCTTGAAGTCGGCGATGGTCTCGGGCTTCTGCTGAAGGATCAGCATCCAGTCGCTGTTCTCGAGCGCAGCCGTCGCCCCGTCGGACTTGTAGTAGTCGTTGAGGCTCTGGGTCGCGGTCGCCAGCGCGCCGCCGTATTTGCGGCAGGTACGGGCATAGGTTTCGACGAACTCGCCCATCGAGCCGCCCTTGAGCATCGACCAGGCCTCGTCGATCAGCAGCAGCTTGCGGACCGAGCGCGGGCTGCGGGTCATCGCTTGGCTGGTCATGAACATGATCGCCGACAGGACCACAGAGCGAAGCTCCTCGCGGGTGGCGAGGTCCGACATCTCGAACACGGTGAAGTCGGCCTCGAGATCGAGGCTCGCCTGACCCTCGAAAAACTGGGCGTAGGTCCCCCCGGCGGTGAATGGCCCCAATGAGGTGGCGAGGTCCGCGGCAGTCTCGTTTTCCATCGTGGCGAGGCAGTCGCCAACCTTAGTAACGCTGGCGTTGGGCCCATGCTCGGACCAGATCAGGTTGACCGCGCGGTCGATCAGGCCGCGCTCGGTATCGCTGAGCCTTGCGACGTGGCGCGCCATCTGGCCGATGATCGCCTTGACCATCGCGAAACAGTCGAGCCGGTAGTCTTCGTCCTCACTGGCGCGCGCGGCGTCGATCATCGAGAACGGATTGAGACAGAACCCCGAGGCGAGCGTGAACTCGATGAACCGGCCGCCCTGGAGCTTGACCGAATGCTCGAAGCTGCGGCCGTCGTCGATCACCACGACCTTGGCGCCCGCACCGCGCAGCGCCGCGCACATCTCCTGGAGGAGCACCGACTTGCCCGAGCCCGACTTGCCGCAGATCGCGACGTTGTGATTGCCCGCCTCGTTCTCGAACGGCGACCAGTAGAACGGTTGGCCGCGCCGCCCGACGAACAGCAGATGCGGGACCGGGCCGCCGAGATATTCGCCCTGGAGCGGCGCGATATTGGCGGCGGTGGTCGAGAGCAGCGTCTTGAAGCGTTTGAGGCGCTCCATGTCGGCGCCGAGCCCGTCAGCGAGGGTAAGCGGCATGGCCGCCAAAAGCCCCTGGATCTGGAGATAGCGCTCGTCCGAGAGGTCCCAGCCTGCCGCCTTGTAGATCGACTTGACCGCCCGCTCGTGGCGGTCGCCCTGGCCGAGCGGCGACCAGGTGGTGATCCCGTAGAACACGCGGACCAGGCGGCGGCCTTCCTGGAGTTCGGCCTGAACGTGCTGCCACTCGGCCGACTGTTCGGCGATCCGCGGCAGGAACCGCGCGCTGCGCGTTCCCGCCAGGCTGGTGGTGCGCATGAATTTGAACCCGGCGCGTGCCGCGGCGGCTTCCTGGTCGGGGTAGACGAGGCACAGCATGGTTGCAGCAGGGCAAGGGAAGCGCAGCTTGTCGGTGAAGAGATCGCCGATCAGCCGCGCGCATTCGTGCGGCGCCCAGCGCGGCGGCATGTTGCGCACCGCAAAATGCCGCACGTCGAAGCGGTCGGGGTAGACCGCGCCGATCTCGGGCACGCCCTGGTTGTGGACGCCGGTGGCACGGAACCGTTCTGTGCCGAGCTCGATCCGGTCTTCGCGCACCAGAAGCTCGATGTCACGGCGGATCGCCTGGTTCGCAATCGGATCATTGGGATTGTAGGGCACCGCATCGTCCTGCGGCGCGGTGGTCGGCGAGGTCAGATCGTCGAGTAGCGCGATGAGATCGTGCGGTTCGTATTCGATCACGCCTAGATTGAGCGACTTCAGCATCGCGATGAGTCCCTCGCGGGCGTGGGTGAGCTCTTCGTTGCTCACCGCCTTTGCTGCAGGCACGCCGAGTGAGATCACCACCTGGTGCGCGCGGGCGTGGAAGGGGGCATCGCTGGCGCCCGATGTCCAGACCATCGAATAGAGCTTTTTGGCGCGGTGGCGGGCGATTGCCTCATAGACCCCGCCCTGTTCGTAGCGCGGCGCGAACCACGGGCCGACGATCCGGCTGATCCGGGGGCTGGCAAGGTGGAGGATCTGCAGGCAGGAGCCCGCAGGCAGGCCTTCGGAGAAGAACGCGCCGAGGATCTCGCCGGTCCGCTCGTCAGCGCCGATCAGCGGGGTGACCCCGAGGACGAAGCCCTTCGAGCGGGCATTGACGTAGAGCCGGCTTGCAGGATCGTAGACCCGGTATGGGAGCCAGTCCGACAACATGTCGAGCATGAGCATGGGGCGGCCCGCCTCGACCTGCTCGGAATCGCCAAGCAGACCTGCCAGCAGATGCTCGCGCAGGGCCCCGAACGAGAGCACCATCACTTGGGCTCCTTCTTGGGCGCAGCATCGACTGCGTGCTTGAGCGCCTTGGCAGCCTCGATCGCAGCGGCGCTCGGCCAGACGCGTTGCTCCTCCAGAGGCCGAGGGGCCCGGACATGCGGGGTGAGGGACATGTCGGACCCCTCGGCGGCCGATGGGGGGACATCGGCCTGGACCTCGCCGCCCGGGGAGGGGAGGACAAGCGGCGAGGAAGGGATGAAAGGATTGGCGGATGCGGGAGCACTGTCTTCGGGAGACAGGGGCGCGGGGTTCGCATCCGCGTCGGCGTCGGTCTTGCGCGAAGCATCAGCGGCGCGGCGGGCCTGGTCCTTGAGCGCTTGGCGCAGCGCGCGCATCGTGCCTTTGGGCTCGGTCACTTTGTCGCCGCTGAGCTCGCCTGCCCAGCGCGCGGCCTCGACCACGGTCCAGACCGCAGCTTCGTCGTGCAGCGTACCCGAGGCATCGACGTGCGCCGGGAACACGACCTTCAGGGTGCGCTCGCCGGTCCTTGCCGTTTCCGCCGCAGCTACAGTCACGCGCTGGCGAACTGCCGAGAGGTCGCTGCCTTCGGCCTTGACGAGTTCACGGATCGCCTTGGCATCGACCTCGCTGAGGGGCTGGCAGCCAGCCCCATGATTTCGACTGGCTTGCGCGCGGCACGAGAAGTCGCCCGCAATGTTGGTGCCGAGATGGGTGCAGCCAGCGAGGCTCAGCGCGAGACCAAGGCCGGCGAAGGTGAGTTGGATTGAGCGGTGCATGAGCATTATCCTTGGGTCTGAATGGGGGAGAGGAAGGCGCGCAGCGCGGCGGCGTCGCGGTAACCCTCGATCACCGCGCCGTCGGACGGGCGGACGATCACCGGAGTGCCATTGAAGCCGTGAGCCTTGGCAAAGGCCTCGTTGGCATCGAGCCCGCGGGTGTCGCAGGGTTTGGGATTGGCCAGCGCAAGCCCGGAATAGGCGGCGTGCAGCGAGGTCTCAGGGCTTTGCGAACAGAGCACCCGCTCGGCATCCTTGCGCGCTTCCGCCCCGAAGATCGAAATCGGGCGTTCCTCGACCCGCGCGCCGATTGCCTTGAGCTGCGCCGAGAGCTTCTTGCAGTAGCCGCAGTGAAAGTCGGAGAAGACCGTGACCTTGGGGCCATTCGGCGGTCCCCAGGTGACCGCGCCATTGGCGGGGAGCCCGGCCAGCGACACCTGCTTCGGGGCGCTCCGCGTCTGGGGCTGCGCGTCCTCACCGTCACCGCCGACACGCCGGGCCGCCCCGGCAGCGAGCAGGTCGGGATTGAGCGCCAGCAGCCGCGCCGCGGTCAGATCCTGCCGCGCCTCCATGTCGTAGACCCGGCCGATCACTAGATACTTGGCGCGGGCGTCGACATAGAACAGCGTGGTCTTCGAGGCCACTTCGCACAGGCCGCCAAGCCCCTCGCAGTTGATCGCATCGATCGGGGTCTTGGGGAGGCGCAGCTTGAGCGCCGCCTTGACCTTGGCGAGATCGGGCGAACCGATGCTTCTGGCCGCGAAATGGGCAGCGCCCCATCCGGTCGCACCTGAGAGCAGGGCCAGGGCGGCTACGCCGAGAGCGAGTTTGGGCCAGCGGCGCTGAGCCGGCGAATGCAGTCCTTCGATCATTTGGAATTCCTCACGTAAACGCCGTCGAGGAACACGACCTCGACCTCGATGCCGGTCGGCATCTCGACAACGGGCTGGTATTGTTCGGCGCGCTCGATGAGGTACTTGCTCACCGTATCGGCCGCGTCGGCTGCGCCCTGGCCAAGCCCGCCGCCGAGAATATCGCCGGCGGAAAGCTTGGCCTTGGAGCCATCGGGATTGGTGCGGGTGGACGAGAACACCGAATTGGCATTGGCCGAGAAGCCGCGCCCGAACCCGCCGACGATCCCGGCGAGCAAGGCCTGGGTGACCAGGTTGCCCTCGCGGCTGACCACGCGGCCGCGCACCCCGGACTTGCCGGCGAACGATATGAAGCCTTTGACCTCTGACACCGCAACGCGCCCGCCGGGCTGGTCGCAGGTCATCCGGGCGAGCTTCACGTAGACCTTCTCGCTCGAGAGATCGCCGCGCGCTGCGCCGTTGATCACGCAGCCCTCGAGCCGGGTGGTCAGCACACGGCCGTTCTGCAGCACCGAGCGCGCCGGGCCGGTGATCCGCAGCACAACGGGAAGCGGATCGGTCTGGCTGGCAACCCCGGCCGAGGCATCGACCCCGACGATCACCCGCGCCCGTGCGTAGCTATTGGGCGGCAGGTAATCTGGCGAATCCTCGACCACCAGCGGCGGAACATCGGCGCGAGCCAGTTTGACCCCGGCACTTGCGCCCTTGTCGCCGCTGAAGTTCATCAGCTTGACCTCGGCGGGCGGAGGCGCGCCATCGGCGCCGGGGTTTCCCGGAGCCAGGCCCCCCGAACTCGGCGGCGTGCCAGCGGCCCCTCGAGCATCGTAGCCGCCGGCGCGGGGACCGTAGGCGGGCATAGCCGCGGCATTGGATGCGGGCGCGGCGGCCTGCGTCTGCAGCTGGTTCTTGAGCGCCACGTTCTCGGCCGAAATCGCGTCGATCGCCGCCTGGCCATCGGTGCGCATGGCCTGGTTCTCGGCCTTGAGTGCAGCCAGCTCGGCTTCTAGTTCCGGGCGCATGACCGCGCCGTCCTTCAGCGCCTTTTGTTCGCGGGTAACCGCGCCCAACTGGTTGCCGTAGACGGTCGTGAACTCGCGCTGCGACAGGTTGCGATTGACCAGGCTGGCGGTCTCGATCGTCTCGGCGTCGCCTTCCTGGTGCGCCTTCTTGGCGTGATCGCTGCCGAAGATAATCCAGCTGGTGCCGGCAAGGATCACGGTCGCAATCCCGGCAAGCAGCATCCGCTGGCGCTTGGCGGTGCGCTCGTTAAGCTGGCCGACGCTGCTCGGTTCGTGGGCGTCGCGCTGCGCGCCGGTCGCACTCTTGCCGCCGCCCTCGGCCTGCTGTGATGCCTGATCAGTCATGGCCCTGCTCCCCGTTCGGGCCGACGAGGTAGGCCGTGGTGGTAGCGCCTGGTTCGAGCGTGGGCCGGGCGATCGAAACCGCGAGCGCGCCTGCGCCGGCGAGATCCTTCTCGGCCACCGTCAGCGGCTTGGGTCCACGGTTGGCGAGGCGGATGACTTTCCCTGCGAGCGCCGCGCCGCGATATTCGGCGATCAGCTGGACTTCGAGCGCGCCGATCCGGCTCGGCAGCGCGGCAGGCTGGCTGATCTCGAAGCCTTCGATCGTCTGCTGGCCGGCCATCGCCTGGACGAGGCGAACAGCGGCTTCATCCTGGCCGGTCTGGCGCTCCCATCGGCCCGCGTCGCCCTTGGCAAGTGCCGGGTTGGTGATGAACACCTGGGCAGCCTCGATCTTGTCGATCGAGCACGAGAACTTGTAGACGTAGCCCGCCTTGGTGGTGGCGAAGAAGCTGATCCGATTGGCGGCGAAAGTCTCGGGCACCGAGACATAGATGTCGCCGCGCACCGGCTCGTGGGTTACCGCGAAATCGTTGTAGGGATAGCCGCTCGAGATCTTCGAGACCGAGGCGAACTGGTCGCCGATCAGCGCGAAGCGGGTGAGCTCGCGAGCCGAGACCGAGCAGGCAACCGTGCCGCCGTCGGCGCTCTCCTTGAACTGGTCGGCAAGTGCCGGGCTGGCGAGCGCCAGCAGCGAGGCGGCGAGCGCAATTGCTGGGCCGCGCCATTTGAAGCGAGAAGGCATCACTTGGACTCCTTGTTTGTGTCGTCGGTGGGAATCTGGACGAACCCGGAAAGGCCGAGGCGCAGGCCCTGGTAGGTCCAGCTGAAGCGGAAGCGGCGCTCGTCGCTGCCGATCACGGTTGCGCCGACGAAGGTCTTGAGCGTGCCCTTGACCTCTGAGGTGAGGGCGGCGGGATCGACCTTGATCTCCTTGATCACGAAGGCCTGGGTGACGTCCGAGCCGCGCTGCTCCTCGACGATCTTCATCAGCTCGCCTTTGAGCGTGCCGCTCGACGCAGGGTCGGCGAGCTCGAGGATCTGGCTCATCCAGTAGTCGAGCCCTTCGGGGCTGCGGTTGAGCAGCATCAGCGCGGCATCGCGGGTGACGAACTCCAGGTACTGCGCGGAAACCCCCGCGCTCGACACGGTGAGCGGTGCGCGGACGGTCGGAACCAGCACGACTTCGCGATTCCGGGTGGCGGCGAATCCGCCGGCGACAACCAGGGCGACCGCAAGGCCCGCGCTGGTCAGCGCGAACAGGTTGCGCTGCCGGAGCAGCGCCTGGCTGCGCTCGTGAGAAATCTGGACAAGCATGGTTTTGTCTCCCCTCAGCCGGCAAGCAGTCGGCAGTGGGAGGGCGGCGTCATCTTGAGGCCGGTGAGACCTGCAGGCAGGTGCCAGTAGGCGGCATGGATTATCCAGGCCCAACTGCGGCCTGCTTTGGCCTTGCGGAGCGCAAACCAGGCGGCGGAGCTGAGAACTATGCCGATAAAGACGTGCTGCGCGAGGATTCCCCAGGTGAAGGGGACGATCATCCCGGCGAACTCGTCGAGGGTCCAGAAGCCGATCAGCTCCGGGTCGTCGAGCCGCCGAGGAATGATGTACCGGTCGCTCATGATTGTTCCGCCCTCCCGTGGCTGACCGTCAGATGACCGCGGTGACCACCGAGGTGACGATCGGCACGCCGGTCCCGACGCCGATGCCGACCCCGACCGGGACCGCGATCTGCGCGAGGGTGAAGCGGCCCGAGGCAAGCCCGATCAGGCCGCCCGCGAGGCTGAGGACGGTGATGATCTTGCCGCCCGAACCTTCGAGGAAGTCGGTGAACTTCGCGAGGGCGGGCGCGAAGGTCGTGTCGGCGCCGGCATAGGCCGCACTGGCGGCAAGCGCGCCGATCGCGACCGGCAGGGCCAAGCTGGCAATCTTGCCGAGGCGGGCGCCGCGGCGGGTGGAGGGGAGGGCAATGGCATTCATGAGAAGTATTCTCCGCTAGGGGTGGAACAGCGGGTGTTCGCTGTATGTTCTAAATGCGGAGAACATCGGCTGTAGGAAATCGAGCTGGGCATCCTCAGCGGGAATTTACTCGAAAACCGGCGACCGATTGAGGCTGGCCGATTCAATTGCGCGAACAAGCGCCGCAAATGCGCGGGTGTGGAGATCCATCGCGCACGTCTTGCGCATCAGAACGCGAATCACGCGCAGTGGTGCGCAAGTCGGGATGCGTGTCCCGTTACGGAATTCCTACAAGTTCGCTGTTTGTTCTTTTTGCTTTCCTACAGACGGATCGCGAGGATAGCTGGCGGCTCAACCTTTCGAGTCGAGGCCTAGCGTGAGCACTTCAGACAATGACCTTCCGTCACGTGTCGCGCGATTGATAAGACGCGCCGTCAAGGACAGTGGCAAATCGTCCTCAGAGATAGCGCGGGTCGCCGGGATCAAGCGTGACAGCCTGCGTCGCTCGCTGAGCGGCGAACGGCCGGTCACACTGGACGAAGCCGTCATGATCCTTGAGGCATCGGAATTTGCCAGCGAGGAAACGCTGTTGCTTCTCATGCTGGTCGGGGAGGATTTTGCGCTCACCCGGTCCGGAACCGGAGCGGCGCAGTTCCTGGGTGAGTTTTTCAAACGTGCGCCGCTCGAGATTGTCGAACAACTGGGCGAGGATATCGATGAGCTGCGTCCACGGTGGGCGAACGGCACTGCCAAATTGCTCGCGCGGACACTTACCCAGCACATCGCAGATCTAAATCGACGCGGCGACGCGATCGGTGGGCCGCGATACTCCGCCACTGTCGGAGATTGATCACGTGGTCGCGATGCCTGACAATGTGACGATTGAGCCAGGCACCCACCACCGCTTGCTGCGTCTGCCTGAAGTCATGCGCCGCGTAGGTTTGAAGCGTTCCGCGATCTATCAACGCATGGTCGAGGGCAGGTTTCCTAGATCACGGTCACTTGGTGCAAAGTGCACGGTATGGGTCGAATCCGAAATAGACGATTGGATCCGTGCGGTCGCGTCGACAGAGTGACGTCCGGCCTGGGCAGCAGTTACGATGCCTCTGTCTTTTGCCGCTGCCAACAGTTCCTCACTACCGCTGCCCCGCCACAAGCAGAGGCAGCGGTAGCAATCGCCACGCTTCACACCTGACTATTGTTTCTTGATCGCCGTGACTTCGCCAGCGCTTCCGGTCACCGTCACGTCAAAATCGACCTTATCGCCGACCGCCAGGCCCTTGAGCAATTCGGGCTTTGCCGAAAAGCCCATTTTCATAGCGGGCCATTCAACCGCGGGAATAGCGCCGTGATCGAGCGTGATCTTGCCTGTCGCGACATCGATGGCAGTCACGGTCCCGCTGCCTTTGCCCATCATGGATCCAACTGGCATCGCCATGCCCGTCATGTCGCCAGAGGTTGCTTCGGCATTGGGGGCCTCGGCTTTTTTGTCGCAACCGGACAGGCCGAGTGGCAGCGCAACCAACGCGGCAATCATCATATGCTTGTTCATGCAGGTTCTCCTTGGTGTTGAACGGGGGGGTGCCGACGCATCAGCAAATAGGCAGCGGGGATGATGAGCATCGAGAGCAGCGGCGCGGTTAGCATTCCGCCGACCATCGGCGCGGCGATCCGGCTCATCACTTCGGAGCCAGCGCCGCTGCCGATCAGGATGGGGAACAAGCCTGCGAGGATCACGGCCACTGTCATCGCCTTGGGGCGGACACGGAGCAGCGCCCCGGCACGGACGGCGGCCTCGACATCGTCGTTCTCGGCGAGCGCCGATTTGAGGTAGATCAGCATGACCACCCCGAACTCGGCCGACACGCCCGCCAGCGCGATGAACCCGACGCCTGTCGCAACCGACTGGTTGAACCCCAGCAGATAGAGCAGCCAGACCCCGCCCGTCAGAGCAAACGGCAGCGTCGCCATGATGAGCGCGGCTTCGTCCCAACGCCTGAAAGTCGCGTAAAGCAGCGCGAAAATGATCAGCAACGTTGCGGGAACGACGATCTTGAGGCGCTGGGTCGCGCGTTCGAGGAATTCGAACTGCCCGGTGTAAGCGACGCTGATTCCGGGAGGCAGCTTGACCTTTTGAGAGACGGCGCGCTGCAGGTCACCGACGATCTCGGTGAGTGCGCGGCCCCGCCCGTCGATATAGACCCAGGTGGCCGGGCGGCCGTTCTCGCTGCGGAGCATCGGCGGGCCATTGCTGACGCGGATATCGGCAACCGTGCCGAGCGTGATCTGCTGACGCGAGGGCGTGAGCACCGGCAGATTGACGATGTCATCCACGCTGCCCCGGATTTCCCGCGGATAGCGGACGCTGATCGGATAACGGGCCAGCCCTTCGACGGTCTGGCCGACCGCTTCGCCGCCGATCGCGCCCGACACCACGGTCTGCACATCGGCGACGTTGAGGCCGTAGCGCGCTGCCGCTGCCCGATTGATTGTCACATCGATATAGCGGCCTCCCGAGAGGCGCTCGGCCAGCGCCGAGCTGATGCCGGGAACGGTCTTCGCTACCGTTTCGATTTCGCGTGCGGTGCGGTCGATGTCGTCGAGATTCGCCCCAGAGACCTTGATCCCGATCGGGCTCTTGATGCCGGTGGCCAGCATGTCGATCCGGTTTCGGATTGGTGGTATCCAGAAATTGGCCAGACCGGGTACTTTGACGGTCTTGTCGAGTTCCTCGATCAAGCGGTCTTGCGTCATGCCCGCGCGCCATTGGCTCTTCGGCTTGAAGCGGATGGTGGTCTCGAACATTTCGAGCGGCGCGGGATCGGTGGCTGTATCGGCGCGGCCCGCCTTGCCGAACACGCTTTCCACTTCAGGCACGGTCTTGATGAGCCGGTCGGTCTGCTGGAGCAGCATGGCCGCCTTTGCCGTCGAAATCCCCGGCAGCGCAGAGGGCATGTAGAGCAGATCGCCCTCGTTCATCTGCGGCATGAACTCGCCACCGGTCTGGCTGATCGGCCAGAGACTGGAGGCGAACACCAGCCCGGCAATGACTAGCGCCTTTTTTGGCTTGGCCAGCACCCAATCGAGAGCAGGGCGGTAGATGCGGGTCAGTGATCGGTTGATCGGGTTGGTATCTTCTGCCGGTATCTTTCCCCGGATCAGCCAGCCCATCAGCACCGGGATCAGCGTGATCGAGAGCAGCGCCGCCCCCGCCATCGCGTAGGTCTTGGTGAAGGCGAGCGGGGCGAACAGCCGCCCTTCCTGGCCTTGCAGCGAGAAGATCGGGATGAACGAGAATGTGATGATGAGCAGGCTAAGGAACAGCGCCGGACCGACTTCCGCCGCCGCATCGGTGATGACGCGCCAGCGTTCCGCTCCAGTCAGTTCCTTATCTGGATTCTCGTGCGCCCAGCGTTCGAGATGCTTGTGGGCATTTTCGATCATCACCACCGCCGCATCGACCATCGCACCGATGGCGATGGCAATGCCGCCCAATGAGAGGATGTTGGCGTTGAGGCCCTGGACCCGCATGACGATGAACGCGATCAGGATACCGAGCGGCAATGTCAGGATTGCAACCAGTGCCGAACGCGCGTGCCACAGGAACAGGCCGCAGACGAGTGCGACAATCAGGAATTCCTCGAACAGTTTGCCGGTCAGGTTCTCGACCGCGCGATCGATCAGCCCAGAGCGATCATAGGTGGTGACAATCTCGACGCCCGGAGGAAGGCTGGCCTTCAATTCTGCGAGCTTGGTACGGACGCCTTCGATCACCTCGCGCGCATTCTTGCCCTGACGCATGACGATAACGCCGCCCGCGACTTCGCCCTCGCCATTGAGCTCGGCAATGCCACGCCGCATGTCGGGGCCGATCTGGACGGTCGCGACATCGCCGATGGTGACGGGGATGCCGCCCGCCGCGCTGCGGACCGGAACGGCGCGAAAATCATCGAGTGTCTTGAGGTAGCCGGAGGCGCGGACGATATATTCGGCCTCAGCCATTTCGACAACCGCGCCGCCCGTCTCCTGATTTGCGCGCTTGAGTGCGTCGGAGACATCGTTCGCAGTGACACCGTAGGCGGCGAGTCTCTGGGGATCGACCACGACCTGATACTGTTTGACCATGCCGCCGATGCTGGCGACTTCGGCGACGCCTGGGACTGTTTTCAGCTCATAGCGCAGAAACCAGTCCTGGATGCTCCGGAGCTGCGCCAGATCATGCTGCCCGGTCTTGTCGACCAGCGCGTATTCGTAGATCCAGCCCACGCCGGTTGCATCGGGTCCGAGTGAAGCAGTTGCACCCGCTGGCAGTCGCCCTTGCACCTGGCTGAGATATTCCAGCACCCGGCTGCGCGCCCAGTATAGATCGGTGCCATCCTCGAACAGCACATAGACGAAGCTGTCGCCGACGAACGAATAGCCCCGCACTACCCGCGCGCCGGGAACCGACAGCATTGTCGAGGTGATCGGATAGGTGACCTGGTTCTCGACAATCTGCGGGGCCTGGCGCGGATATGTCGTGCGGATGATGACCTGCACATCGGAGAGATCCGGAAGCGCATCGACCGGCGTGGTCCGCACCGCACCGATGCCAATCACCGCCAGCACAAGCGCTGCCATGACGATAAGCCCACGTGCCTTGACCGAGGCGCGGATGATCCATTCGATCACTTGGTCGCCCCCAGCTTGCGGGCAGGAATCCCGGTCAGGCTCGCTTCCGAATCGAGCAGGAATTGCCCCGAGGCGACCACCTTCTCGCCGACGGCCAGCCCTTCAAGGATCTCGGTCTGTCCGCCGCCTTCGCGGCCTGTTCGGACTTCTGCGGGCTGATAGCGACCATTGCCGATTGCAAGCATGACAATCGTGCGTGTCCCGGTGCGGATCACCGCTTCGCTCGGCACCAGCAGCGCCGTGCTGCCCGTTCCGCCGAGCGCGACTTGCGCGAACATGCCTGGACGCAGACGTCTTCCTCGGTTGGCAAGTTCAATCCTGACCGTGATTGTCCGGCTGTCCGTTTGCGCGGCAGGCAGGATCGCGATGATCCGCCCACCAAAGGTCTCGCCGGGCAAGGCAGTGAGAGTCGCGCTCGCACCTTGACCGACCCGAACCACACCTGCCTGCGCCTCGGGCACGGCAGCATTGAGCCAGACCGTACCGATGCCGGTGACCTGGGCCAGGGTCTGGCCTTGGGTCAGGGTCATTCCAGCTCTGACGTCGAGCGTCTGAATCACCCCCGAAATCGGCGAGGTGATGGCAATCGTGCTGTTGGTTCGCCCGCTGCGTTCGACGCTGGCGATCAAGCCGTCGGACATGCCCAATAGCTTGAGCCGCTGGCGCGCTGCAGCGGTGAGATCTGGCCTGCCAAGCCGCTTGACCGCGAGGAACTCGGTCTGCGCGCCGCCCCATTCGGGCAGTTGCACATCAGCGATCGGCGCCCCAGCACGGATGACATCACCGGGCGCGCGGGCATAGACTCGGGCCACGAAGCCACCCGAACGCGCCTGAACGATCGCGACATCACGTTGGTTGAAGTCGATGTTGCCTGTGACGATGAGCGACCCGGCGAGGCTACCCATCTGTGCTGGAACCACCCGGATGCCGAGGTTCTGCATAGCCGCGGGATCGATCGTCACGCCGGGCGTGCCGCCCGCAGCTGCACCGTCATCGACATATTTGGGCTGGGTTTTCATCCCCATCGACGAAAGCGAGTTGGGATTGTCATAGTGCTCGGCCGGAACCATGGGATCGTACCAGTAGAGAACCTTGCGCCCAGTCTGGTCGGGATCGGTCTCGTTGCCTGATCCGCCAGATTGCCCGAGCCAGTATCCACCGCCGCCCGCGATCAACACCGCAGCCATCAATCCAGCCCGCCAGCGCGCCGCCGTTGTCGCGTCCATGCTCATGGCCGCATCTCCCCATATGTGTAATTGATCCGGATCGCATCGCGCGCGACATCCGCCTCGCGCGACAAGGCATCGACCTCGGCTTCGGCCAAGGCGAGGGTCGAGAGCAGTGCGCTTCCAAGATCGAGCTTGCCTGCGCCATAGCTTGCCATGTCGAGCTCGGCCCGGCGCTTGGCGAGCGGAACCAGTGTCTCGCGCGCGTTCTTCAGTCGCTGGAGATGCAGGGCATAGTCAGCCAGGTCGGCGTCGAGATCGGCCAGAATGTCCCGTTCCCCGGCCTCGCGGGTCAGCCCGGCGCGGCGGGCATCGCTCTCGCGCGCTGCAATCAGGGGATCCTGCCGCCGCTTGCCGAAGAACGGCAGATCAACGGTGACCGTGACCGACACCATATCTCCATAGGCTGGATCGCGTCGGCCATAGGAGGTGCCGACCCGCCAGTCGGGCCGTTTGTCGGCCTGGGCCAGTGTGACATCGGCATCGGCTGTCCGGACCCGGGCATCGAGCGCCTGCAGGCGTGGCAGTGAAGCGACATGCGCCCGTAGTGCCGGGCCATCGACCTCCAGAACGGGGGCATCGCCGAGAACATCGGCATCGGGATCCCCCGTCAAACGGGCAAGCCGGGCCCGTGCTTTCGCGACGTCTGCCTGGAGTTCAGCCCGCCGGTCAGCAACGGCCGCGCGCAATTGCTCGGGCTCAAGTGCCTGACTGGGGCGAGCCGAGCCCGAAGCGAGACGCGCACTGATGGTTGCCTGCAAGTCGATCAGACTGTCGTTGAGCAGGTCAAGCTGGGCGAGCCGCCGCTTGGCATAATACAGGTCAATCCACGCCAGCGCTGTCTCGAGGCGAATATTTTGCGTCTCGACCGCCAGATCGGCTTCGGCCACGCCGATCTCCGCCTCTGCGCGCCCGCGCTGAGCGCGGCGCTTGGCAGGATTGGGAAATCCCTGTTCGACACCGATCCGCGCCATAGTCATGCTGTCGCCGTTCAAGGTGAAGGCGGGCGGTCCCGAAACCGGAAAATTGTCTACGCCCACCGACAAGGTCGGATCGGGCAGCCGACCGGCCGCAATCGACGCCGAACGGGTGGCATCGACACCGGCCGCGCTAGCCTGCACCGACGGTGCAGTGGTTGTCGCGCGCTGAAGCGCGGCGTCGAACGTCAGCGGTTCGGCCAACACTGCCACCGGAAGCGCCGCGAGCAGCGGCATCAGATAGATCTTTCGCATGGAGCCCTCCTGATCGGCAGAGCCCGGACGGCAACGTGAGAGCATTCTGCGGCAAACGTGCGCCGGCGAAGCATGGAAACACCTCGCCGGCGACACGCGCCTGGCCAGCTTGCTTTTCGTTATCGGCCAGGCAATCGCCTTAGCCGGCCGACGGAGCCTTGGGCTTACCCGGCATGTCCATCATGCAGTCGGCTGCGCTCATCTTCATCATGGCGCAGTTGCAGTCCGCCATTGCGGTGCCGCTGTCCCTGACCCAGACGCGAACCTGAGACGGAAGGTTAGACTTGTTGGGTCCGGGAGTCGGGCGGGATTGCCATTCCCAATGGCCACCGGCGGTTTGGTGCGCCGAAGCCACGGAAGCACCTGCGAGTGCCGCTGCAACGGCAGCGAGCGTCAAAATAGTCTTCATGTCGAAAATCCTTGATTGAACTGCGAGGTGACGCGCCGCGAACACGGGTTCGCAAGTGCGTCGCTGGGGTTCAGCCAAGGGCGGCGGGTGGATGGGGTTCGGGACTGATTTCGCGCCCGACCAGCCGCGCAACCGGCATCTGCCGTGGCGCCAACAGGCGGAATTTCGTCGGAGCAGCGCCCAAGAGCGGCGGAATCAGCGCAACTGGGACCGCACATCCCATCTTGGCCACACAATCGGGCGTCATGCCCTGACACGGCGCGTCTGGCTGCGGCTGCTGTGCAAGCTTCATCATCTCGGCACACTCCGCGCTCATGTGACTAGAGTCTGTCTGGACAACAGCGCTTGTCTGCGCGGCCTGCGCGGCGGGCACAACTCGCGCAAAAGCGGCTTCCTGGCCGATCAGGCCGAGCAGTGCTCCCATGAGCAGAGCCAAGGAAAACCAACGCTTCATCTAATCTCCATCGCAGTAGCGCGCTAAACAGTCAATTCGCGACTTAGGCACTATTGGTTACAGACTTGGATACCGGCCCGGTCGCCAGGCCAGCAAGTATCGGACAATCGGGTCTTGCATCGCCGCTGCACCCTTCGACCAGGTCCAGCAGGGTGCGTCGCATCGCCTCCAATGCCGCCGCCTTGCGCGCAAGGTCCCTGGCATGCCCGAGAGCAATGGCCTTGACCTCGCTGCTGGCCCTTGTCCGGTCATCCCAGAGGCCGAGAAGAGCGCTGATCTCGTCGACGGAGAACCCGAGGTCGCGGGCGTTGGCAATGAAGTGCAGGCGCTCGATCGAACGCGGCGTGTAGTCCCGGTAGCCATTGTCACGACGATCGGGCGGCGGCATCAGTCCGATGCCCTCGTAGTGGCGGATCATCCGCAGCGACACGCCTGTCGCCTTCGAAACCTGCCCGATATTCACAATGCGATCCTCCTCAGGCGCAGCGAATTGCCAATGACGCTGACCGAGGACAGCGCCATCGCCGCTGCAGCGATGATCGGCGAAAGCATGAGGCCAAACAGCGGATAGAGCGCACCCGCCGCGACCGGGATGCCAGCAACATTATAGGCAAAGGCGAAGAACAGGTTCTGCCGGATGTTTCCCATGGTCGCCCGGCTGAGATGCCGGGCGCGGGCGATGCCGGTAAGATCGCCCTTGAGCAGCGTGATCCCGGCGCTTTCGATGGCGACATCGGTGCCTGAGCCCATAGCGATGCCTACATCGGCGGCGGCAAGCGCTGGGGCGTCGTTTACCCCATCACCGGCCATGGCGACGATCCGTCCTTCCGCGCGCAGCCGCTTGACGATGGCGCTTTTCTGTTCGGGCAGGACATCGGCTTCGATATCGGTGATGCCCAATCGATTGGCGATCGCCTCGGCTGTGACGCGGTTGTCGCCGGTCAGCATGATGACATGGACGCCCGCCTCGGCGAGCGCGAGAAGCGCGGCAGGGGTCGTTTCCTTGATTGGATCGGCGATACCGATGGCGCCTGCGATCCGGCCATCGACGCCCAGAAAAATCGCCGTTGCGCCTTCGCTGCGCAGACGATCAGCTTGATCGCTTAGTTCGGCGGTTGCAATGTTCTGCTCGTCCACAAAGCGCGCATTGCCGGCAACGATGCGGCGACCACCGATCGAGCCGGTTATCCCCTTGCCGACAGGCTGATCGACCTCGCTCGGCTCGCTGATTGCGAGGCCCTTTGCTTCAGCGGCCTTGACGATGGCCAGGGCCAGGGGATGCTCGCTGCTGCGTTCGAGACTGGCGGCAAGGCGCAGCACTTCGTCCGCGTCGAACCCTTCTGCGGTCTCGATCGCAACCACCGCCGGTTTGCCCTGGGTGAGCGTGCCGGTCTTGTCGACGACGAGCGTGTCGACTTTTTCCATCCGTTCGAGACTTTCGGCATTCTTGATCAAGATGCCGGCCTGCGCGCCGCGTCCGACACCGACCATGATCGACATCGGGGTGGCGAGGCCCAGAGCACAAGGGCAGGCAATGATCAGCACCGCGACAGCCGCAATCAGGCCATAGCCCATCGCAGGGGGCGGACCGGCGAGCGACCAGACGACGAAGGCCAGCGCTGCAACTGCAATGACGGCAGGAACGAACCAACCCGAAACCGTATCGGCAAGCCGCTGTATCGGCGCGCGACTGCGCTGAGCGTCGGCGACCATCTGGACGATGCGCGCGAGCATGGTGTCCCGCCCGATTTTCTCGGCGCGCATGACCAGGCCGCCGGTCTGGTTGATTGTGCCGCCGATCAGCTTCGACTTGGAATCTTTGGTGACGGGCATGGATTCGCCCGTCACCATCGATTCATCGACCGTGCCGCGGCCATCGATTACCACACCGTCAACCGGAACCTTCTCGCCGGGGCGGACCCGCAACGTGTCGCCGACCAGAACTTCGTCGAGCGGGACTTCTTCATCCGATCCGTCGGCACGGACCCGCCGGGCAAGTTTGGGTGAGAGATCGAGCAAGGCCCGGATCGCGCCGCTGGTCGTCTCGCGCGCGCGCAGTTCGAGCAATTGGCCGAGCAGGACCAGCACAGTGATCACCGCCGCCGCCTCAAAATAGGCAGGGACCGCGCCGTGCGCCGTCCGGAATGCCACCGGGAAAACACCGGGGAGGAGTGCAGCCACCATGCTGTATGCCCAGGCGACGCCCGTTCCCATGGCAATCAGCGTGAACATGTTGAGATGGCGGCTCTTCACTGAAGCCCCGCCGCGTTCGAAGAACGGCCAGCCAGCCCAGAGCACGACCGGCGTTGCGAGCGCCATTTGCAGCCAGTTCGACATCTGTTGGCCGATCAGTCGATTGAGTCCCAGCAGGTGACCGCCCATTTCGAGTGCGACAACGGGCAGTGTCAGGACAAGTCCGATGATAAAGCGCCGCTTCATGTCCGCATATTCGGGAGAAGGCCCGTCGTTCAGCGTCGGGGTCATCGGCTCCAGGGCCATGCCGCAGATCGGACAGCTTCCCGGACCCGGTCGCTGGACCTCGGGATGCATCGGGCAGGTCCAGATTGCACCTTCGGGGGCGGCTTCGACCTTCCGCGGTGCGTCGCCCGCGTAGCGCGCCGGGTCGGCATTGAACTTGGCAAGACAGCCCGCGCTGCAGAAGTAGTGATGCGTGCCCGCATGGGTCGCGACATGCGGTGTGGTCTTTGGATCGACGCTCATTCCGCAGACGGGATCGGTTACCGTTCCCTGCGCTGGCGCGGCGAAATTTGCGTCGTGGGTGTGATTTTGATGCGACTCGGCCATGCCATGTTTTCCTTCGGTCGCAGCTTTGTGAACCTTGACATCATGTCAGGGTCAAGCGCCAATTCATTCCGTGATACCGAGCGGATCCAAGGTCCCGAGCCAGGCGACCAATGCGAGGATTGCGAGCGCGGCGCCACCCTCGGCCAGCAGGCTTCGTCTGAGTCCGGTTACGGCCAATGTCGGACTGTCATTGCGGATCGCAACCTCCAGGGCGGGTGTCAGCCGCCAACGATTGAGCCCGGCCAGCGCCAGCATCGCGCCGAACAGCAGCAACTTGGCAATCAGCAACTTGCCATAGGCTGTCAGGGGCAGCCCCGAGAAATGCGGAAAGCCCACGACAGCGAGGCAATTGACGATGCCCGTGGCGACGATCAGGCCGACGGCGAACGTGCCGACCCGCGAAAAGCGATCAAGCGCGCGGTGTGTAACGGACAGGTGCTCGCCGGACAGAGCGGTCGTTGGGCAAAACAGCATCCACGAAAAGGCGGCAATGCCGCCAAGCCAGACCGCTGCCGCCAGCATGTGGATCATGTCGCTCAGTCGGTGAACGGTTCCGATCCAACCTTCCGTCGCGCCGGCGTGGCCGGTCCAAACCAATGTGGCGATTGCGAGCGAGGTCGATGCGAGCAGGGCACAGCGGGCCGCCGCCGGAAGGCGAGCGAGCGCACACGCCGACAACACGGCCGTGACCATCGCCACCATGCGGACGATCCAGGCGCTGCCGATCGCGCTTTCGCTGACGATCTCGCGCAGGACTTCGCCATCGAGAGCCAAGACACTCGATCCCGTCATCGCAGCGGCAAGTAACAGCATACCGACGCCGGACAACAGAAGCCCTACCGCAGCGAGGACAATCGCGGGCTTGGTCAGGGGAAAGATGCCCGACGTGCGTTCTGTGGGCGAAATGGCGTAGAATGAGAACGCGACCATGCCCGCCAGCACCATCAGGTCGGCATAGAGCGCGAACCGGACGACGATGACGGGCAGGTTATCCATGGACCTTAGCGCACGGTGAAGCTGAAAGTACCGCTCATGCGGTGGGTGTCCGCACCGGCGGCGGTCCATGTCACTTGATAGGTGCCCGCCGTCAGCGGACGCCGGAGCAGCAGCGTCATCGATTTGCGGTCCTTGCCCATCTGGGCGGTGAAGCCGGTGATCGGCATCGGCGCATGGCTCGCCATGCCGGGCATACCGGTCATCGCGATCGTGGCGCGCGCCGTGGCGCCGATGACCGCTTCGTTGAAGCGCAGCTCGATCTTGGTCGGGGCAGCGACCCTGGCGTTGGCTGCGGGGCTAGACGAGACGAGCGCGGTGTGGGCAGCGGCAAGCTGCGGGACGACTAGTCCCATTGCCGCGACGGCGAGGGCGAGACTGGGCAGGCGCATCAGAATTCTCCTGGGTGTGTGTCATCGGGGAATACGCAGCCCGCAGCGTCGGCCCTTGGATTTATCGCGGACGAATTTCGCTGAGGGATCGCGGCAGCGACTGCGTATAAGCCGACAGGACATAGGGAGACTGCTCGTGCCCGATATCGATCAGGCGCTTCACCGCCTTGGCGCATTACCAGTCCCGCCGGGGCTGGCCGAAATCAACGATGCCGTGTTCGCAGGCCTTGCGCGCAGCCACCGCGAGGCCGCGGTCGCGCCGCGCCTGATGGGCTTCGCGGCGGGCCTTGCGCTGGTCGTGGGGCTGGCAGGTGGCGGGTTGGCGGGCAGCGAACCTGCTACCGCGCAGCCGCTGTCGCCCTTCGCGCCAGACAATCCGCTTGCCCCATCGACCCTCCTGGATGTCCACCCGTGAGCTGGAGCAAGCGACTGGTTTTGATCGCCATCGTCGCCTTCGTAGCAGCCATGGGCGGCACCTACGCCGGCCGCGTGCTGCTCGCGCCCGAAAAACAGACCGAAACAGAGCTGCACGCACTTTTGCATACCGAACTCGACCTCGATCCCGCGCAGCAAGCGAAGATCGAGGCAATCGAGCAGCGTTTCGCCACGCGGCGCAAGGCGCTCGAACTCGAGATGCGAGCAGCGAACGCCCATCTCGCTACTGCGATGCAGGCCGAGCATGGCTATGGACCCGAGGTCACCGCCGCCATCGATCACACCCACATGGTGATGGGCGAGATGCAGAAGGAAACGCTCGAGCACCTGTTTGCGATGCGCGCCGTGCTCAGGCCCGATCAGGCAGTCAAGTTCGACAGGACCGTTACCAGGGCCCTGACTCCAGAAGACCGGTGAGTCTGCCGCTGACCGATGGCAGCGACGCGGAGCTCGCGGCGTTGGCTCTCGCAGGCCGGCAGGACGCCTACCGTGAACTGCTGGCACGGCACCGCGAGCCGGTGTTCCGTCTGATCCGCGCCACCACCGGGGATCCGCACGAGGCGCTCGACATCACCCAGGAAACCTTCGTCGCGGCCTTTGCGGCGCTCGCAAGCTACGATCGTGAGCGCCCGTTCTCCGTCTGGCTCAAGCGGATTGCGCTCAACAAGTGCCGCGACTGGGCACGGCGGCGCAGGGTTCGGGCCTTCTTCACCCGCGCCGCACCTCTGGAAGATGCATTCGACATTTCCGACAATGCGGTCCCCGCTGATGTGCAAACTGCCGACCGGGCCGAGCTGGCGCAGGTGAGCGCCGCCATCGCACAACTACCCGCGCGCTTGCGCGAAGCTTTGCTGCTCAGAACGGTCGATGGCCTGAGCCAGACCGAGGCTGCTGAGGTGCTGTCAGTAAGCGAAAAGACCATCGAAACCCGGCTTTATCGTGCCCGGAGCAAGTTGAAAGCACAACTCGGCGACCGGGTTTGAGGGGCAAGGCCAGGTGCTGCGTATGGCCCTGTGACAGTCCGCAACTCCATCCGGTAGAACCATGCCAGCAATCTCGCTCGATCGACGCACCCTGATTCGTTCCGCCGCCTGGGGATGCGGGGGAATTGCCCTGTCGGCGACACTGCCAGCCTGGGCGCGCACCGGCACACCGGGGCTAGCCGCGCCGATGGCGACAGTCTCAGGCGAGGACATCGCCTTGTCGATTGGCCATGCCATGATTGGCATCGGCGGCCGCGAAGGCCACGCCATCGGGATCAACGGTGCGACACCCGGTCCCGTCATCCGCCTCAAGGAAGGCCAGAATGTCCGCCTCGCGGTGACCAACACGCTCGCCGAAGAGAGTTCGATCCACTGGCACGGCGTGCTGCTGCCCTTCCAGATGGACGGGGTTCCCGGCGTCAGCTTCCCGGGGATCAAGCCGGGCGCGACCTTCCCTTACGCGTTTCCCGTCCGGCAGTCGGGCACCTACTGGTATCACAGCCATTCGGGCATGCAGGAAGCGATGGGCCTCTACGGTGCGATAGTTATCGATCCCGCCGGTCCCGATCCCGTGGCCTATGACCGCGAACATGTGATCCTGCTCGCCGACTGGAGCTTCATGCATCCGCACACAACCCTGCGAAAGCTGAAGGCGCAAGGCGGATACTTCAATATGCAGAAGCAGACGTTGGCCGGCCGCCTCGCGGGTAAGGACATGTCTGCCGCCGACCGGCGGATGTGGGCCGGAATGCGGATGGACCCGACCGACATCTCGGACGTGACCGGTTCGACCTACCACTTTCTTGTGAACGGCCACGACAGCGCAGCCAACTGGACCGGACTGTTCACGCCGGGCGAGCGGGTTCGCCTGCGGATCATCAATGCTTCGGCGATGACCAACTTCAACATCCGGATCCCGGGGCTGCCGATGACGGTCGTCGCCGCCGACGGGCAGAACGTGCAGCCGGTCGAGACCGACGAGTTCCAGATCGCCATTGCCGAAACCTACGATGTGATCGTCCAGCCTTCTTCGGACCAGGCCTACGGCTTCATTGCCGAAGCGATCGACCGCTCGGGTCAGGTCCGCGCGACGCTGGCACCGCGCCTTGGGATGATCGCAACCATTCCCCTGATTAGAGAACGCCCGCTGCTGACCATGAAGGACATGGGCATGGGTGAGATGGACATGGCGGGCAGCGGTGACATGGCGGGCATGGACCATTCCGCCATGAGTGGTGACATGGTCGGCATGGACCACTCGGCAATGGGCGGCGGCGCGATGAACATGCGCGATCCGTCCGTCGCGCCGCAGGTCAAGCTGGGGCCGGGGGTCGCAACCTTGTCGCCCATGCCGATGGATCGGACCGGCGAGCGTCCGACCGGACTCGAAAAAGTCGATCATCGGGTTTTGACCTATCGGGACTTAAAGTCGCTTGCCCCCAACCCCGATACCCGCGCCCCGTCGCGCGAGATCGACCTGCATCTGACCGCCAACATGGAACGCTACATGTGGTCCTTCGACGGCCAGAAGTTCAGCGAAAACACCGAGCCGATCCCCTTCCGGCATATGGAGAGGGTGCGCGTTAATCTAATCAACGATACCATGATGCCGCATCCGATTCACCTCCACGGCCACTTCTTCGAGGTCGTGACCGGCAATCCTGGCCACCATCCGGTGAAACACACCGTCAATGTGCTCCCGGGCGGGAAAGTCTCGTTCGACCTGACCGCCGACGCGCTCGGCGACTGGGCGTTCCACTGCCACATGCTGCTTCACATGATGTCAGGCATGTTCCGGGTCGTCACGGTCCGGAAAGAGGAGGCAAGCGAATGACCCGGTTGCTCGCACCTGCCATTGCCGCAGCCTTCGCTCTGCCCGCTTCGCTGACAGCCAGCCCAGTCCTGGCGCAGACCTCAATGCCCGGTATGGAGATGCCGCCAAAGCCTCCCGCTGACCAGCCGACACCGGCCAAACCAGCCTCACCAGCGCCGGCAGTGCCCGGCCAGCCGTCAAGCGACCCGCATGCCGGTCACACCATGCCGGATGCACCCAGTGCACCGGAACAACCCGCGGATATGCCCGGAATGGACATGTCCGGGTCCCAAACCGGCGATCACGACATGTCGGCAATGCAGCCGGACGGGGCGGCTGTTGGCAGCGCCCCCGCTCCCGCGCCGCCGACCGATCATGCCGCCGATGCGCTGTTCGATCCGGCGGAAATGGCGCGTTCGCGCGGCGACTTGCGCCGGGAGAACGGCGCATTCAGCGGATCGATGATCCTGTTCGATCTTGCCGAATTTCAAGCGCGCCCGGGCGGCGACGGTTATCGCTGGGAAAGCGATGCCTGGTTTGGTGGCGATATCGATCGCCTGCAGATCAAGACCGAGGGCGAAGGCAGCTTCGGCAAGCCGATCGAGGATTTCGAGGTTCAGGCGCTCTATTCGCGCGCGATTTCGCCGTTCTGGAATGCCCATATCGGGCTGCGGCACGACATCGCACCTAACCCGTCACGCACTTACGCGGTGGTCGGCGTCGAAGGCATCGCGCCTTACTGGCTCCACCTGACCGGACAGCTGTTCCTGTCGGACAGGGGCGATGTTCGTGCCCGGTTTGAAGGCAGCTACGATGAACGCATCACCCAGAAGCTCATCTTCCAGCCGCGTTTCGAACTGAACCTCTCGGCTCAGGACATGCCGGCCATCGGCGTCGGCTCGGGCCTGACCAGCTTTGAACTCGGTGCACGACTGCGCTATGAATTCCGCAAGGAATTCGCGCCGTATATCGGGGTTGAGTGGTCGGGTAGGACCGGGGATACCGCGCGCTATACACGCCTCGCCGGAGACAAGCCGAACACTGTCCAGTTCGTCGCAGGTATCAGGTTCTGGTTTTGATGAAGGGCAAGCATCGCATCCACTTGTTCGCCAGTCGCTTGCACAAATGGCTGGCGCTGTTCATCGGCGCGCAGCTCCTCATCTGGTTTGCGAGCGGGGCGCTGATGAGCTTCCTGCCGATCGACAAGGTGCGCGGCGAACATCTGGTGGATCGCGCGGCGGTGGCCACGCTGCCTGCCGGTGCCCGCTTCGTCGATCCGGCCCGGTTGGCAGCGAGCGTCGGAGCGCCGGTCGAAGCGATCGACTGGCACATGATGGGCGGCCGCGCGGTTGCCGAAGTGACCACTGCAAACGGCGTCAAGCTGTTCGACGCGGCAACTGGCGCGGCTTTGCCGTCCGTCGATGCCGTGGCGGCAACCGCTATTGCCGACGCGGCGTGGAAATCCGCCTCAAGGCCCACCTCGAAGGCCTCGCGCGTTACATCCGAAAGCCCCGAATATCGCGGCGCGCTTCCGGCGTGGCGGATCGCCTATTCCGATCCTGACTCGACCAGCGTGTTCATTGCGGCGGAATCGGGCCGGATCACCGCGGTTCGCACCGGAACTTGGCGACTCTACGATTTCTTCTGGAGCCTGCACATCATGGACTGGAAGAACCATGAGGACTTCAACACCTGGTGGTTGCTCGGCTTTGCCATCGGGGGGTTGATCTTCGGGCTGGCCGGCAGCGACTTGCTGTTCATGCGCTGGCCGGTTCGGCGTCGGCGGACGGTGTGGCACCGCAATCCGGTGCGCACGGCAAGTTCAACACCTATAGACGAGGAGTTGACGTCACCATGAGCAGCCCCAACGATCTCGATCCTAACGGGTCGCCAACGCTTTCCGACCTGGCCAAGGTCCCGGCGGTGACGCTCGGTTTCTGGATCATCAAGATCCTCGCGACCACGCTTGGGGAAACCGGCGGCGACACGGTCAGCATGACGATGAACCTGGGCTACCTGGTCGGAACCGCGATTTTCCTCGGACTGCTGGTGCTGCTGGTCTGGTGGCAAGTGAAAGCAAGGCGGTTTCACCCGTTTCTCTACTGGGCGACGATCATCGCCTCAACGACGGCCGGGACGACGATGGCCGACTATGCGACCCGTTCGATCGGCATTGGCTACACCGGCGGCTCGCTGCTGCTACTCGCCTGCGTCCTTGCCTCGCTCTATGCATGGCACAGGACCTTGGGCACGATCTCGGTAGAAAGTGTCCACGAGCCGCGCGCCGAGACATTCTACTGGATCACGATCACCTTCTCGCAAACCCTGGGAACCGCGCTAGGCGATTGGCTGGCAGATACCGGGGGCCGCGGATACATCGGAGCGGCGGTGATTTTTGCGGCGATGCTCGCGGTCGTGGCGGTGCTCTATTTCCGAACCGCGATCAATCGGACTATCCTGTTCTGGACCGCCTTCATCCTGACCCGCCCGCTCGGCGCAGCGGTTGGCGATTTTCTCGACAAGCCGGTCGATCACGGCGGACTTGCCTTGAGCCGACCCATGGCGTCGGCAGCCTTGGCGGTCGCGATCATTGTGCTGATGGTCGTTCTGCCCCAACGTGCCGGAAACCACCCGGCGAATGCGGCTTCATAGCCAGAAGGATATTCGTCGATGAAAAGGCTCGTTCTGGCACTCATGCTCGTCGCAACGCCCGCAATGGCTGCATCGGACATTGTCATGCACCGCGACCCCGGATGCGGATGCTGCGAGAAATGGGCGGCCCAGGTTCGGGCCGCGTTCGGGCGCAAGGTAAGGATCGTCGACGATGCCAACCGCGCCGCGCTCGATGCCCGCCTCGGTGTGCCCGCATCACTCTCGGGTTGCCATACCGCAATTGTCGATGGGATAGCGTTTGAGGGCCATGTCCCGATTGCCGACATGCGACGTGTCCTGACCGCGAAGCCACGCGGCGTTCGCGGGCTGGCGGTTGCCGGGATGCCATTGGGTTCGCCCGGCATGGAAGTACCGGGGCGGCAGGCGGATCACTACAATGTTGTCGCTTTCGGTCCGGGAGGGACGTTTGTCTACGCGCGGCACTGACCGGATGCGGAAGGCGCGGCTGGTTCAGCCCGCCTTCCGGAAGCTGCTGAACTGGAACTTCTGAACACTGCCGCCGGGCGTCACGTGATCGTGGCTACGCTCGTCCACCAGCGTGAAGTCTGGCCCCAGCACCTTCCCGATACTTGCCGCATCGTGGCGGGCGACGGGCAAGCCACTGCATTTTTCCGGCCCGTCGGGGGCGAATGTCCCGATGATTGCCACACCACCCGGGTTGAGCGCGGAGTCCAGGGTCTTGGCATAGGCGGCCTGGGCTCCGGGGGTAGTGAGAAAATGGAAGGCGGCGCGGTCGTGCCAGAGGTCAAAGCGCCTGACAGGCTGCCATTGGGTGACATCTGCAACGATCCAATCCACCGCTTCCCCACGCGGACCCAGTCTGGCCTTGGCGATCTCGAGCGCTTGCGCGGATAGATCCAGCACGGCGATGTGGGCATGGCCCCGGGCGAGCAGCCCATCGACCAGTCGCGAAGCACCTCCGCCGATGTCGATGATTGAACCCAGACCGACCCCAGCCGCCTCGATCAGCTCCAGAGAAACCGTCGGCGACTGCTCGAACCAGCTCACGCTGTCGTCGGCCTTGGTCGTGTAGACTTTGTCCCAGTGGGCTGGGCGCGCTCCCGTCATCAACCGATTCCTGTTCCTGTTCGGCCCGGTCCATAGAAAATGATCATGGCGCCCAACAGGCAAATCGCAGCACCGGTCGTGTCCCAGCGATCGGGCCGGATGCCCTCGACCGCCCAAAGCCAGACCAGTGACGCCAGGATATAGATGCCGCCATAGGCCGCATAGGTGCGCCCTGCTGCTGGAGCATCGCTCCAGGTCAGCGCCCAGGCAAATACAGCAAGCGAGACCATGCCGGGGAGAAGCCAGAGCGGTGAACGATCGAGCCGCAGCCATGCCCAGAAGGCAAAGCAACCGCCGATTTCGGCTAATGCCGCAACGAGATACAGGGCCAATTGCTTCATGCGGCGTTCCGTTTCTTGTGATCCTCCCACGCAGATGGATCAGCAATGTCGCCAAGTCGATCCGCTAGCTGCACCCGCAGCTCTTGTCCGATGGGCAAGCCAGGCATTGCTGAGCGCGGCGGCGCTCCCACAGAAAGACAATCAGGCTCGCCACCAATGCAAGCGGGCCAAGGACGCATACGATCAAATCGAGCGAAATTCCCCAGCTTGCAGCGATGCCCGCACCGCCCAAGGTAAGGCCTCCGAGGCCGAGCAACGGCACCGCGCAGCAAGCCGCGCAGGCCAAGCCAATGCCGAACACAACTTTCATTTTCATCGCTTTCGTCCTTCCATTTGCAATCGAAGCACATGCCTCTACGATCTCAAGTAACTTGAGGTGCAAACGGAAAGTGTGAATGGCCATGTCCCGTGAAATGCTCATCGGTAGGGCGGCCAAAGCGTCTGGCTGCAACATCCCGACCATCCGCTACTATGAAGAAGTCGGCTTGCTTGCCGGTGCCAACCGGACGCAGGGCGGGCATCGGGCCTATCAGCAGAAAGACGTCGAGCGTCTGGTCCTGATCCGGCGTTGCCGCGATTTCGGCATGTCGCTCAAACAGGTGAAGGCCCTGATCGAAATCCGCGACAGTCCCGCGTCGTGCGATGATGCACTGGATGTCGTAGCGCACCATCGCGATGCGCTCCGTGTCAGGATCGCCGAACTGAAGGCGCTTGATCGCGCCATGACTCTGATTGCTGCGCGCTGCGAGAGCGATTGCGTCGGCGGCGCAGCTGCATGCTGCTCGATCTACAGCGATCTGGCTGTCGTTCCGGAGGGTAGGGTTACTACCTGAAATGGTCAGGCCGTGCGCGGCCAGTCCGGGTGAATATCGTCGATCACGAAGGCATGGGCAGTGGATTGGCCGTGTTCGTGATGTTCGCGCAGATGGGCATGATCGGGCGGTAGATCGTCGTGACTGTGCGCGAGCGATTCGGGATCGCGCGAAGGCCAGAGCCATAGGGCCGCGACCGTTCCAATTCCCGCGACCAGCGCCAGCACGGCGAAAGCCGCGACCTGGCCCAACGCGGCACCGACTTGTCCGGCAAGGGGGTAGCAGATCAGCCAGCAGCCGTGGCTGAGCGCGAATTGCGCAGCGAAGACCGCGGGCCGGTCGTCGGCATTGGCCGAGCGCCGCAACAGCCGGCCTGACGGGGTGACGCTCAAAGAATAGGCGATGCCGAGGACGAACCAGCCCGCCAGCAGCAGCGGCCAATAGCCCGTGCCCTTCCCGAACACGGCGGTCAGCAGCGCCATTGCCGCCAGACCGGCGGTCAGCAGCACCGCCGCACTTGCCATCAGCGTCCGATCGCTGACCTTGTCGAGCAGTCGCGGAATGAAGAAGGCGGCGAGCATCGAGCCGAAGCCATAGGCTGCGAGGGTTAGCGCGACTTCCCTTTGACCGAAGCCGAGCCCACCGCGCACGATGACGACGGTGTTGACGATCACCATCGAACTTGCCGCCGCCGAAGCAAGGCTGAGTGCGAGCAGCCCCTTGAGGCGGGGCGTCTTGAGGTAAATCCTGAGGCCCCGGGTGGTCTTGGTCCAGATCCCGCCAGCGCGCGGTTGGGCGGGTGAGCGCGGCAGAGCGACTGAGACCACCAGCAGCGCCGAGCTGATGAAGCCGATCGAAGTCCCCGCGAACAGCCAGTGGAAACTGATCACCGACAACAGGGCTGCCGCAAGGATCGGGCTGATCAAACTTTCCATGTCGTAGGCCAGCCGCGAGAGCGACAGGGCGCGGGTATAGTCGCCCTCGTCGGGCAGCACGTCGGGGATCGTAGCCTGGAATGTCGGGGTGAACGCAGCTGAGGCCGATTGCAGCACGAAGATCAGGACATAGATCTGCCAGATCTGATCGACGAACGGCAGGCTGAGCGCCACGGCAGCGCGCACCAGGTCCATCGCGACGAGGAAGGCGCGGCGCGGCAGTCGGTCGGCGAAGGCACCGACCACCGGCGCAACCCCGATATAGGCGACCATCTTGATCGCGAGCGCTGTTCCCAGCACCGCACCGGCATTGCCCCCGGCGATGTCGAAGGCAAGCAGTCCGAGCGCGACAGTCGCAAGCCCCGTGCCGATCAGCGCAATAATTTGCGCTCCCAGGAGATGGCGATAAGTGCGATTGGCGAGAACAGACAGCATGTTCGTATCCTTGCCCCCGCTACCGGCACCGGGCAAGCGTGATCTCTGCTCGCCAGATGGCTGCCTGAAGAAAGTTCGAAACTACAACTACGCCGCAAGTTATGGGGGGAGCAGGTTGGTCTAAGCGTTGTTTGTCGGCACCCCGTTCTTGCGAAGCCCATTACTTCCCAGCAATGCGATTGCGGCAATCGTTGCCAAGCTGGCACCGGCAAGGAACGTCACGCGCGGCCCGGCCATGTCCCACAGCAGTCCGGCAAGGACGCTCGCGACCAGCATCGCTATACCGCTGGCGAGGTTGAACAGCCCGAACGCCGACCCGCGCAGTTCACGCGGCGCGCGGTCGGCGACCAACTTGGCCATCAGTCCCTGGGTCAGCGCCATGTGCAGGCCCCAGAGCGCTATCCCGGTAAAAGCACCGATCAGGCCGCGCGATAGGGCTAACGCCAGATCGGCGAGGATCAATGCCGCCAGTCCTGCACCGAGCAGCACAGACGCTGGATATCGGTCCGAGAGCACCCCGGCCGGATAGGCACCGAGTGCGTAGACCACGTTCATCGCGATAAGGACGGCGGGGGCGAACATCAGCGGCAATCCTTCGTCCGCTGCCTTGAGGATCAGAAACGCCTCGCTGAACCGGGCGAGCGAAAACACGACACCGATCACGACGACGGTCCAGAATGATCGATCGAGAACCCTAAGGTCGGCAAGGGCAACCGGCGGCATCGCTTTGCCGTGGTCTGTATGTTCGCGCGGTTCCTTGACCCAAAAGACAACGCAGAGCACCGCCAGCGCGCCCGGGATTACCGCGATCCAGAAGACGCGGCGCATGTCGTTCGCAAATATCGCCATAAGTGCGATCGCCAGCAACGGTCCGGCGAAGGCCCCGACCGTGTCGAGCGACTGGCGCAGCCCGAAGGCGCGCCCGCGAATGGCTTCGGGGGTCACGTCGGCCACCAGCGCGTCGCGCGGCGCCCCCCGCAGGCCTTTTCCGATCCGGTCGGCAAAGCGCGCGCCGAGCACCACCGATGCCGATCCGGCCAGCGCGAACAAAGGCTTGGACAGCGCACCCAGCGCGTAGCCCAGCAGGATCAGCGGCTTGCGGCGACCGATCCGGTCCGAGACGTAGCCTGAAAATACCTTGCTGATCGAGGCAGTCGCCTCGGCGATCCCGTCGATCAGGCCGACCATCGCGACACTCACGCCCAGCGTCGTCGTCAGAAACAGGGGCAGCAGCGCATGAATGATTTCCGACGACAGATCCATGAGCAGGCTGACCACACCCAGCGCCCAGACCGTGCGGGGAACCTTATTCATCGGAGCGCGGGCCCAGCGTTTCGATGATCTTGCAGTCCGCGACCGTATTGTGTCGGCAGCTTCCAATGACCCGTCGCAGTTCCCCGCGCATCGCAGTCAGGTCGGCAATCTTGCGTTCCACCTCGGCGAGGTGCCCGCTCGCGATTGCATCGACCGCCGCGCAGGGCCTGCCGCGATCATCAGCGAGCGCGAGCAGGTCGCGCACGGCATCGAGGCTGAATCCGAGATCGCGCGCGCGGCGAATGAATGACAGGCGCTGGAGGTGCGCGGGGCCATAGCTGCGATAATTGGCATCGGTGCGCGCAGGCGGCGGGAGCAACCCGGCCTTCTCATAGAACCGGACAGTTTCAACCTTGGTTGCGGTCGCCCTGGCGAGTTCGCCGATTTTCATGGGGCGTTCCCCGGGCTGGCGTCCGACCAGGCGGTGTCGGCGCCAGCAAGGGCGTCGAGGATCGGGCAGCCTGTGAACGCGTCCCGATCGCAGGCGGCGATCGCGGCGGAAAGCGCCGCTTCCATCCGTTTCAGATCATCGAGCCGGGAGCGCACGGAGCTCAGATTGGTCGATGCGAGCTGCCGGGCGTTCGAACATGAATTCCGGCTTGTCGCCGCATCGGAGGTGGAAAGTTCCAGCAGGGTGCGGATTTCGTCGATCGAGAAACCCAGTCCGCGTGCGCGCTTGATGAACCGCAGGCGGGCGACATCGGTTTCGGCGTAAACACGATATCGGCCACGGCGCTCCGCACGGGGCATGAGCGCGATCCGCTCGTAATACCGGATCGTCTCGATGTTGCATCCACACGTCCGGGAGAGCGCGCCGATTGCGATTGCCGGTTGAGTCACATTCCAGCTCCCGAAAATAGTTCTTGAGTCTGTAGCGACTACAGACGGTAGAGCAGGGTCTCGATTTGGCAAGGAGAAGACCATGGGAGAACTGACGCGAACCGTGTCCGACAGGACCGAGCGACGCAGCGCGCTGGTCTTGATCGTCGGCGGTGTGGTCTCCGCGTTCGGCGTCGCCGCTTGCTGCGCCCTGCCGATCCTGCTCGCAACGGCGGGGATCGGGACCGCCTGGCTGACAGGTATTGCAATGGTATCGTTGCCTTACCGAAACACGTTGATGATCGTCAGCCTGGTGTCGCTCATTGTCTCGGCGGCGCTGTTGTGGCGCATGCAGCGCACCGCCGCGCGTTGCGGCCCCGATGCGATCTGCACGCCGAAGTGGCTGCGGTTGAGCCTGCTGGCAGGCCTGCTGATCGGAGCAGGCCTGCTCGTTGGGGGTTACATGTATGTCTGAGGCAGAGATTGTCCTTCAATCGACCTTGACCTGCCCCAATTGCGGCACGTCGAAGACCGAGACCATGCCGACCAATGCGTGCCGGTTTTTCTACGATTGCACCGGCTGCGGCGCGGTGCTGCGCCCTCTGCCGGGCGACTGCTGCGTGTTCTGTTCCTACGGCACGGTAAAATGCCCGCCGATCCAGCAGGGCAGCGACTGCACATCGTGCTGAACAATCGCGCTTGACCCTGTAGTTGCTACAGGGTGCATATGCAGGGCCGACTCGAATGAATCGAGGAGGAACCTGATGGCGGACAGTTGCTGCGAAAGCGCTTGCGGGACCAAATCCGCACTCAACGATCCGCGTTGGCGAAGGGCCTTGTGGATCGCGCTGGGCGTCAATGCCGCCATGTTCGCGGCCGAATTCGTTGCCGGTTCCGCTGCGGATTCGCGTTCGCTCCAGGCCGATGCGCTCGATTTTCTAGGCGACAGCGCCAATTACGCGATCAGTTTGACAGTTGCCGGCATGGCGCTGGTCTGGCGCGCACGCTCCGCTCTCGTGAAAGGACTGACGCTGCTCGGCTTCGGGGCATGGGTGCTGGCAACCGCAATGCTTGCATTCTTGAACGGTGCCGCGCCCCAGCCCGCCACGATGGGAATTGTCGGGGCGCTGGCGCTTGCAGCGAATGTCGGCGTTGCCCTGCTGCTGTACCGCTTTCGCAGCGGCGATGCGAACATGCGCTCGGTGTGGATCTGCTCGCGCAACGACGCCATCGGCAACATCGCGGTGATGGTCGCGGCGCTCGGCGTGTTCCGGACCGGGAACGCCTGGCCCGACCTGGTTGTCGCCGGCATAATGGCCGTGCTTGCGATCAGCGGCGGTGCGCAAATTGTCCTGCATGCGCGCGATGAGCTTCGTTCGGAGCGTCGCCCGCCAAGCATTGTTCGGCTTTGATCGGATGTCCGTTCGTTCGCGCAAATATTGCCGGTTGCATCCGGTCCTGATCGGGGGAAATTTCGCAAACTTTCTTTGCCGCACCGCAGCACGCGTGCTAGCGGACAAGTAATGCGGGATCGTCTACTCTCTTTGCTGCTGATTCTGGCCGTCCTGTTCGGCGGGGTGATTGCGCCCGCGCTTGCCCATGCGCAGGGCGATGCCGATGTGCACGTCTCCGACATCATCGACGTGCACGTGGGCAATCCGGCAACCGGCGATGACTCGAAGAAGCCCGTGTCAGGGATGCCGGGGGAAACCGCGGCGCATCATCACTGCACCATCGGCCTGACCGCAACTGGCCCCGACATCTGCTTGGTGGACGTAACCGGTAAAGCGATTGTCCGGCCGGCCGCCACCCGGTTGCTCGTCTCGCACGCGCAGGCGCCCCCGACCCAGCCTCCCTCCGCCTGATCGACACAACTTCGCGGCGGGGGTTCCCACCAGCGAGATTCTGTCCGGTTGGGAGCTTTCTTCAATGTCATTGCGTACTCGAATTGCCGCATTTGCGGCGCTGGTGGCTGTTGTCGCCGCCGGGTGGTGGCTCTTGCGCCCCGCCTCGCCTGCATCCGAAACCGCCGCCGCGCAGCCGGGGGACGCGACCAAGCCACTGAACCTCGCGCAGCTCGAGCGCATGGGTGTCAAGACGGCAGTAGTGCAGGTCGCGACCGGCGTGCCGCTGGGCACGATGCCCGCGACGGTGTCGCTGCCGCCCGAAGCGAGGGTCGCCGTCACCGCATCATTCCCCGGGGCGATCCGGCAGGTCTTCGTGATCCCCGGACAGACCGTCACGCGCGGACAGCCGCTCGCCACCATGGTGAGCCGCGATGCCCTGCAGGTCGGCTCAAACCTGACCCGGGCGAGAGCGCAACTTGAATATGCCCGCGCCAATGCCGCCCGGCAGCAACAGCTCGCCCGCGAAGGCGTGATCGCCGGTGCGCGCGCACAGGAAGCGCAGGCCGCAGTTCGTCAGGCCGAGGCGGACGTTTCAGAGAATTCGCGCATCCTGGGCCTTTCGGGGGCAGGCAGCGGCGGCCTGATCACGCTGCGCGCGCCGATCAGCGGCCGGGTTTCGACAGTGGCAGTGCAGACCGGCGGACCGGTCGACGGCACCGTCGCGCCATTCGTGATCGACGCCAGCAACGCCTACCAGCTCGATATCCAGGTTCCCGAACGGCTCGCCGGACTGGTCAAGCCCGGCATGACGGTGACACTCCCCGGAAACATCTCCGGGCAAATTCTGTCGGTCGGTTCCGCGATCGATCCCGACACGCGCAGCGTGCTCGCCAAAGCCAGTATCGGTGCGGCTCCCGGCATGATCGCCGGCAAGGCGCTGATGGTGTCGATCATCGCCGGTGCGCAGCAGAGTGCCATCGCTGTCCCCTCCAATGCCGTCACTCGCCTCGACGGGGCAGACGTAGTCTTCGTCAGAACCGCCAAGGGTTTTGAAAAGCGTGTCGTAGTCGTCGGCGGCAGCGCAGACGGCGTCACGGTTATTGTCGAGGGCCTGGCAGCAGGCGAAGTGATCGCCATCTCGGGTCTGACCGAGATCAAAATGACGCTGGGCGGCGAATAGACCATGCTGCGTCGTCTCGTAGAACTCTCGCTCTCGGCGCGGCTCGCCGTGCTGGGCCTCGCGCTCGCGCTCGCCGGTATCGGCGGCTGGTCCTTTCTCAATCTGCCGGTCGATGCCTTTCCGGACATTTCCTTGACCCAGGTGAAGATCATCCTGAAGGCCCCCGGCATGACCCCCGAGGAGGTCGAGAGCCGGGTCATCACCCCGATCGAGATGGAAATGCTGGGAATTCCCAAGCAGGCGATCCTGCGCTCCATCGCCAAATACGGCATCGCCGACATCACCATCGATTTTCAGGATGGCACCGATGTCTACTGGGCGCGCAGCCAGGTGAACGAACGCCTGACCGGGATCATGGAAGACATGCCGCCATCGGTTGAAGGCGGGATGGCGCCGATCGCGACGCCGCTGACCGACGTTTACATGTTCACGCTGGAAGGCCCGCAAAGCCTGGCTGAAAAGCGGCGCGTGCTCGACTGGACGATCCGGCCGGCGCTGCGCACCGTGCCGGGTGTCGCCGATGTCAACTCGCTCGGCGGACGGGCCGAGACTTTCGAGGTCCGGCCCGATCCCAATCTGATGGCGGCGGCGGGCCTCACCTATGACGATATTGCCACGGCGATCGGGGCGGGAAACCGCAACGACGGTGCCGGGCGGCTTTCGGTCGGCGACGAAGCGCTGATCGTGCGTGCCGTCGGTGCAATCAAGACCGAGGACGATTTGCGGTCGGTTGTGGTCAAAGCCCAGAAGGATGGTGTGCTTCGGCTGAGCGATGTCGCGACGGTCGGTACCGGCAGTCTCACCCGTTACGGCGCGGTGACCCGCAACGGCACCGGCGAGGCCGTGCAGGGTATTGTCATCGCCTTGAAGGGCTCCGACGCCAGCAAGGTCGTGCGCGAGGTCCAGGACCGCGTCGCCGAAGTCCAGCGCAGCCTGCCCAAGGGCATGACGATCAATGTCTTCTATGACCGCTCGGAACTTGTCGGCCGCGCCGTCGGGACGGTCGAGGAAGCTCTGCTTGAAGCGACCATCTTGGTGGTCATTCTGCTGCTGCTGTTCCTCGGCGATATCCGCGCTTCGTTGATCGTTGCCGCAGCCTTGCCGATGGCCACGTTGGTGACCTTCATCCTGATGAAGCAGTTCGGCATGTCGGCCAATCTGATGAGCCTGGGCGGGCTGGCGATCGCCATCGGGATGCTTGTGGATGGCGCCGTGGTGGTGATCGAGAACGTCGTCGAGCGATTGTCCGATCCCGGCCATGCCCATGCGAGCAAACTCAACCGCGTGCTGGTGGCGACCAGTGAAGTCGTCGTGCCGGTCGCCTCGGGGCTGCTGATCATCGCACTCGTGTTCCTGCCTCTGCTCACGCTCGAAGGGCTCGAAGGCAAGCTGTTTGGACCCGTGGCTATGACCATCGTGCTGGCCTTGGCCAGCTCGCTTGTCCTGGCGCTGACCCTGGTTCCCGTGCTCGCCTCCTACGGCCTCAAGGCCGACGGCGATCACAAGGAGCCCTGGCTGATGCGCCAGCTTTCGCCGCGCTATCACCGCCTGCTCGACTGGGCATTCGCCCGCAAGACGGTGGTTTACAGTTCGGCAGGTGCTGCTCTGCTGGTCGCGGTGGCGGCTTACTCGTTCGTCGGCAAAACCTTCCTGCCTACCATGGACGAAGGCGCGGTGCTGCTGCAGATCGAAAAGCACCCGAGCATCAGCCTTCAGCACAGCATCGAAGGCGATTTGCGCGTCCAAAAGCTGCTGATGGCCAAGGTGCCCGAGATTCTCGAGATCGTCGGACGGGTCGGCAGCGACGAACTCGGGCTTGATCCGATGTCGCTCAACGATACCGACACTTTCCTGCGCCTGAAGCCACGCAATGAATGGCGTGTGCAGGACAAGGACTGGCTCATCGAGCAAATCCGGCAAGCGATGGAAGAACTGCCCGGGTTCGAGCACGCCTTCACCCAGCCCATCGAAATGCGCGTATCCGAAATGCTGACGGGCTCGCGCGGCGATCTGGCGATAAAGCTGTTCGGCCCCGACCTCAAGGTCTTGGGCGAGCTCGCGGCCCGGATCGACGGGCGGCTGCGCAAGATCGAGGGGGCGACCGAGGTGATTACGGTTGCCGACGACAGTGTCGAGTATCTTCAGCTCGACATCGACCGGCTGGCTGCCGGGCGCGCCGGCATGCCCGTCCAGAACCTGCAGGACGCCTTGCGGGCGCAGGTCGAAGGCGTGCGCGCCGGGGTGGTGGCAGAGGGCAATCGCCGCGTGCCGATCGTTATCCGCGGCGATCCAGCGCTGGCGAGCGATCCGACGCTGTTCACCGACCAGACCATTGTCAGCCCCAGCGGGATGAGTGTCCGGGTCAGCGATGTTGCGCGGGTCACCCGCACCGAGGGTCCGGTCAAGCTCGAGCATGAGAACGGCTCGCGCTTCGCGCTGGTCCAGGCCTTCGTGTCGGGCCGCGATCTGGTCGGCTTTGTCGATGAGGCCAAGGCCGATCTCGCCAAGAATGTACCGCTTCCTAGCGGATACCGGCTCGAATGGGGTGGGCAGTTCGAGAACCAGCAGCGCGCCTCGGCGCGGCTGACGGTGGTGCTGCCGATCGCGCTGATCCTGATCTTCATCGTGCTCTATGTCACCTTGCGCTCGGTCCGGGCCTCACTGCTGATCATCGCCAACATTCCGTTCGCGGTTGTCGGCGGCATCGTCGCCTTACTTGTCACCGGGGAATACCTCTCGGTGCCCGCCTCGGTCGGCTTCATCGCACTGCTCGGCATCGCGGTGCTCAACGGCCTCGTGATGGTGTCCTACTTCCGGCAGCTGCGCGAAAGCGGGCTGAGCATGGCCGAGGCGGTGAGGCGCGGCGCGGAGCGGCGCTTGCGACCGGTGCTGATGACGGCGGCGATCACCGGCTTTGGTCTCGTGCCCCTGCTGTTCGCCACCGGCCCCGGCTCCGAAATCCAGAAGCCGCTGGCGATCGTCGTGATCGGCGGTCTGATCACATCCACCCTGCTGACCCTGGTGCTGCTGCCGATGCTCTACGAGCGCTTCGGCGAGAACCGCGCCGAGCGCGAAGCCGAGGGCGACAATGAGGGATACCCTGCATGAAACACTATCTGATCCTGCCCGCGCTGCTGTTGTCCGGAGCGGCGTTGGCCAATGAAGTCACGACCCTGTTGCCCGCCGAAGCCGTCGAACGCGCGGTTGACGAGCATCCCCTGGTCCAGGCGAGCATTGCCCGCGGCGACGCCGCGCGCGGGGCGGCCCGGGGCCAGCGCGCCGGCCCCTATGAGTTCACCGTCAGCGGGTCCTATGCGCGGCGCCGGATCGACCGCGAAGGCGAATTCAGCGAATACGATGTGACGCTCGAGCGGGGATTCCGCCTGCCGGGCAAGGCCGCGCTTGACCGCCGGGCGGGCGAGTTCGGCGTGTCGGCTGCGGACTTCCGGATTGCCGGAGCCCGACACGGCGCGGTGCAACTGCTCAATGATATCTGGTGGGACTGGTTGGCCGCCGGTGCAGAAGTTAAGGCCAATGTAGCTGCGGTCGCCAACCTGACAGCGGATCTGGCCTCGGTCGAACGCCGCGTCGCCCTGCAGGACGCCGCACCGGTCGATGCCGACCGGGCGCGCGCGGCACTGGCAACCGCAGGGGTCGCGCTCGACCAGAGCCGGTCGCGCGTCCAGATCGCTCGCTCGCGGCTCGAGGTGCAGTTCCCGTCGCTTCCGCTGCCGGTCGAGGTGCCGGACCTGCCGGACCCAGAGCTGCCGCTGGTCATGCTCGTAACACTGCGAGATCAGGCGCTCGCCCAGGATCACGGCATGGCGATCGCGCGGGCCGAGGCCGACCGGCAGACCATCCTGGCTGAACGCGCGCGCCGCGACCGCACGCCCGACCCAACGCTCGGCGTGCGTCTGTTCAGTGAACGCGGCGGTGCCGAAAGGGGCATCGGGGTCGTGGCCTCGATTCCGATCGGCGGCGCGGGCCGGTCCGCCTCGGCCGATCAGGCCGATGCCGAAGCGCGCGCCGCGACCGCCGAATTCGCTGCCGCGCGCTTTACCGCCGAAGAAGCGGCGGCCACCGATTTTGCCCAGGCGATCAACAGCTGGACGGCATGGCAGCGCAGCGTCGACGCCCGGACCAGCAGTGAACAGGCCGCCTACCGTCTGCGTCAGGGCTACCGGCTCGGCGGCGTGGACCTTGCCGATCTGCTCTACGCCGAGCGCCAGGCACAGGATGCCCTGAAGGCGGAAACCGCCGCGCGGGCCGAGGCATCGCGGGCAATATCGCGGCTGCGGATCAACGCCCATGACCTGTGGTATGCCGGTCACCAGACGGGAGCTCAGTAATGGCCGAGAAGCAGGAATCGGAGACCGGCGGACACGCAGGCCACAATCACGGCGCCGGGGCCAGCACCCGGCGGCTCGCCATTGCCCTTGGGCTGACCACTGCCTTCCTGATTGCCGAGCTGGTCGGCGCTTTTGTGTTCGGCAGCCTCGCGCTGCTCTCCGACGCGGCGCACATGTTCACCGACAGCGCCGCGCTCGCTATCGCGCTCGCGGCGGTCAGGATCGGCCAGCGCCCGCCCGACGACCAACGCACTTTCGGCTATCGCCGCTTCGAGATCCTCGCTGCCGCCTTCAATGCGATCCTGCTGTTCGCGGTCGCGGGTTACGTGCTGGTCGAAGGCGTGCTGCGCTTCTTCGATCCGCGGCCGGTCGAGTCCGTCGGCATGCTGATCGTCGCCAGCATCGGCCTGGTGGTGAACCTGATCTCGATGCGCGTCCTCGCGGGCGGCAAGGCCGACAGCCTCAACGTCAAGGGGGCCTATCTCGAGGTCTGGGCCGACATGCTGGGTTCGCTCGGCGTGATCGGCGCGGCCATCGCGATCTACTTCACGCGGCTCAACTGGATCGATCCGGTGGTTGCCATCGCCATCGGCCTGTGGGTGCTGCCGCGCACCTGGAACCTGCTCGGCGACACTGCGCACATCCTCTTGCAAGGCGTTCCGCGCGGGTTTGACCTCAAGGCGATCCGCGCGGCGATGGGCGAGGTCGCGGGTGTGACGGGCGTTCACGACCTTCATCTCTGGTCGGTCGCAGGCGACGACGCCAGCCTGACCGCGCATGTTGCCGTGATCGATGCCGATCGGGCGGAGCCGATCCGGCAGGCGGTTGTCGACATGCTCGAAACGCGCTTCGCCATTCACCACGCAACGATCCAGACAGAAACCGAGCCGTGCGGGGATGCGGAGAGCCTGCACAGGTAGGCGAGGGGAGGGCACTTCAAATTTGTTCACTCTAACTTACGATTGGAGCGGACTGTCGCATTTCCCAGACTATGGGGGTACCGATGGGGGTATTTGATTCCAAGAGTTCTAAAATATCATTTATACGCAATACGTTAAGTCTAGAAAAAATGTCCCTCCTCCGCTACCATTCCCTTATCCGGACGCTTCCGACAGCTGCCGCATTCTTTCAAGAAATCGGAAGAATGGCAAAGAGCGGCGCATGATTTGCGCCCACATGCGTCGATGGCCTTTCACATGCAGCCAGATTTGGTGGGGAGGTTAGTCCTGCGGAGCGTCCGCAACGAGCGTTACCCCCAGGCCGTTGACGGAGGCTCAAGCCAAGAGCGCCAAGCCACGCGATCGAGCCTACAAGCTAGCCGATAGCGAGTGCTTGTTCCTGCTGGTCAGGCCGAACGCACGAAGCATTGGCGGATGATGTCACCGAGTTGCAGGCGACGTCCCCGCTTGGCTATCATCGGCGATGCGGAATTGCCGCAAGTTGGTCCCAGCCGGTTGCCGGGGTCGGCAGGCGACCCCGGCGCAAAATCAATAACTGGCGTGCCAGCGGCTGAACGGATGCTTGTTCTGCTCAAGCTCGTCGACCATGGCAATCGCCGCGTCGGCGTAACTGATCCTGCTCTCGCCGTTTTCATCCAGAATCAGGTTGTCGGTATCGAGCCGGAACTTGCCCAGGCGTTCGCCTTCGAACAGCATGCGACCGGGAGAGAAATAGCTCCAGTTCACGTCCTGCTCGAGTTTCATCCAGTCGAGGTGGTGGATGCCGGGCAACACCAACCGCGCCAGAGCGTTGGGATAGCCCGGTGTATCGTAAATGCGCGTCCCATCGGGCATGCGGAGGCTGGACGCGCCTCCGATAACGATCAGGCGACCAATTCCTGCCTTCTTCATTCCTTCGAAAATGGTGTTGGCGGTTACGTTGAAGGTCAGCGCGCTGATCACAGCTTCAGCACCGTCGACCGCTTCGGCCAACGCATCTGCTTCGGACAGATCGGCAACGCGGGTTTGGATACCTTCTCCCGAGGGCAAGTTGCCGGCACTGCGGCCAATTGCGATCACCTCATGGCCTCGCAAACGCAATTCCTTGACAAGTTCCTTACCGGCTTTGCCGCCGGCGCCGAGGACTGCAACTTTCATGTTCTTCTCCTGCTTGTCGAGGTTAGAGGGCTGGTGAATGTGTATTTATTGTGCGCACAAAAAGACATCGCTCTTTTTGGCGCGGCGAGGTGGAGCCGCCCGACAGGAGTCCGCGATCAGCGTAGTCGCGCGAGGTCTTTGCGGCCTCAAGCAGGCCATGGGCAAAGCGCTCAGGCCTATTTAAGGCATTGTTATAGAAGTAAAGTTTAACGGACTGGCTCTATGTGGCTTTTCACTGGCGCAGGCGATCCGGCCGCAAGGCGGGCTCGGCCGGAGGATCAGCGGGCCTGATATGTATCAGGTAGGAGATTGTCGCGGCCTCGCACTGCCGGGCGCAACGGCCGGAATGCCGCCGCCATGTTCGGCCGTGACACGCCCGCCGGACGTGAGTGCATTTCGGGTCATCGAAAAGCGAACGCAGTCGTGTTGGCAGTCACTCCGTCCCGGAGGGATCCGGCATTTCTCCTGTCGGATACCCGCTGGCGGATGAGAATGCAGGACCGCCTGGTCTGCCCGATGATGGCCTCAGCCGATTGCGGCGGTTGATCGACCCCTGGCAGCGGCGCGCCAATTCTGGGGTGCAAAAGGCTTTCCGGCATGGGCTTCGACCTTCCGGATAACATCGATCAGCGTCGTCTTCGCAAGCGCAGCCTCCATGGTCGCCGACACACGCCCCAGTTCGGCATCAAGCACGGGCAGAATGTTGCGACCCAGCGAACATTGCTGATTTGGCTCGGATCGGGGGAGAGTGAAGAAGCCGGGCTCCTCGACGGCGCGCAACACATCGAGAAGAGTGATCTCGTTGGCGGGCCGCGCCAAGAAAGAACCGCCCCCTTGGCCAAGCTGCGAGCGAGTAATGCCTGCATCTGTAAGCAGCCCGATAATTCGGCGGACGACCGACGCGTTCGTATTGATGCTGCCTGCGAGATCCTCCGATCGCACGGCCTCGCCATCGTGGAGAGCGATGCCCGCCAAGATGTGAATGGCCACCGGAAACCTCGTCGAGGTCGTCATCCGATTTGTCCTTGTCAGCCCTGTCGGGGCGCACGGCAATGGGTGCACTAGCGCGCGGGATACCGTTTGTTTGCGGCTCGATCCAGCAAATCAGCGAAAATTGTCACGTGGCGCTCAGGACTGGATCTGGCGCGAGCGGCGAATGGAAACATCCAGAACCACGAGCCGGGCTTCTCCACGGCGCGCAGAACCGTTGCGGGATTGCCCAGCTTCCTGGCGGCGTCGGCCCTTGCGCAACGGCTTGCCGCAGATTCGCCGAAGAGGGGAAGGCACCATTCCGAGACCGCTCGCAGCAATCCCTTGTGATCTCCGAAGTGGTGGGTGAGCGAAGATCTGTTTCCCACGTCTCCCGGATCCTGGCCAGGCCGAACGGCGTCACGCAGCCCTTATCGGCTTTGCAAGGCGCTGTTCCCGCCGGGGTAGGATAGAAGCTCTTGGCACCTGGCGGATTTCAGGCCGCCTGTGCGCGGGCCTCTCGCCGATCCTCCTGCACGAGCTGCGCGGCGCGCATCGCCATCCCCATCGTCGGGGCGTTCGTGTTGCCCGCAATCATCTCGGGGAAGACCGAGCAGTCGATGACGCGCAGCCCTTCAATCCCCCGCAGCTTGAGCCGGCCGTCGAGGGGCGCGGAATTGTCCCGGCCCATCCGCACCGTTGCGGTGGCATGATATCCCGCCCCGCCATAGAGACGGAAGAGATCCAGGATCTCCTCATCGGTCTGCGCCTTGGCGGTGAAATCGGTTTCGCCCACGACGAAAGGCTGCAGCGCGGGCTGAGCCATGAGCTTGCGCACGAAGCGGAACTGCGCGACGGCCGCTCGGCGATCGTATTCGTGCGCGAGGTGGTTGGGAACGATGTTGAGCATGGCCGCCGGGTCCGCGCTCGTCACCAGAACATGGCCTTCGCTGCGCGGCCGCAAGGTCATGGTAAATACCTGCATGCCGGGCTCGTCTTCCATCGCCATGCCTTTCGCCGGGTCGAGCGAATAGGGCGCGTACATGAGCTGGCTGTCCGGCCGCTCGCTCTCGGGCAGGGCCTTGACGAAGGCCGCCGCCTCCGACGATCCGTAGCTCATCACGTTGTTGATGCCGAGGACATGCTTGGCCACGTTGGCAAGGAGTCTGGCGCCTCCGAACTGATTGTTGACGGTGTCACGCATGTGCCGCAGCCGCCAGTTCATCATCACGAGAACGTGCTCGCGCATATTGTGGCCGATGCCGGGGCTATCGAGCAGCACGTCGATCCCCGCGTTTCTCAGGTCGTCATGCGCGCCGATGCCTGAAAGCTGGAGGATGCGCGGCGATCCGATTGCGCCTGCGGAAAGGATGACTTCGCCGCGGCAGCGGTACTCCACCGCGGAGCCGTCGCTGCGCGTGCCGGCGATGCCCACCGCTCGACGCCCTTCGACGATGACGCGATCGGTCCGCACGCCGGTTTCAACCCGGAGATTGGGGCGGTTGCGTGCCCTGGCAAGGAAGCCCCGTGCCGCCGACACGCGGCGTCCCTTGGCGTCAATGTTCCACTGCAGCGGCCCGATTCCTTCCTGCCGCGGATCCGAATGGTCGGACTTGACCGGAAGTCCCATTTCGCGGCCGGCCTCGATCCAGGCATTCATCAGCGGCGAGGGCGAGGGGTGGGTCTTGACCTGGATCGGCCCACCGACACCGCGGTCTTCGCTGGCCCCACTGGCGTGATTTTCCAGCGACAGGAAGATGGGGCGCATATACTCCCACGACCACTGCTCGCCCGCCAGTTCCCCAAGCCTGTCATAGTCGGCCGCGACGCCCCGGTTCCACACCATGCCGTTCACGCCGCTAGATCCGCCGAGCATCTTGCCGCGGACCCATACTTCCGGCCCCGCACCGCCCTCACGCGCATTCACGGTCGGGTAGTAATGCGCGGTCTTCGGATCTGTCAGCGTTTTCCCGAAGCCCTTGGGCATTTCGACCAGGAAGCCATCGCCCCCCTGACCCTCTTCCACGAGCAGGACGTTGCAATCGGGATCCGCCGAAAGCTGATCGGCGAGCACGCAGCCGGCAGATCCGCCGCCGACAATGATGTAGTCAATGTTGGTCATGGACCAAAGTCTGTTGAGCGGTCGCACCTTTTGCAAGCGCAATCCCTTGCCATCGGCCGTAAGTGCAGACGTGATCTGCTATCTGATATCGCCACGGATGGGCCGCGCCATTGCCAGCCCGGCAGGTCGGACATGCGCTGTCCGCCGAAATGCCGCTCGCGGCATCATGGTTATAATCGTTGGCGGGAGTGTCTGGTCGCGCAGGTGCGGCCCGCCTAGCGTGCATCACAGAGCGAGAAGCGGGCACGAGAATGCCTGGGAAGCGGGAGAACCTGAGCACGTGGCAAGCCTGCACGAAGAAAGCCCGCAAGCAAACCCAGTTGACGAATGGGCGTCGCTCAACTTGGCGGCCAAGGGTGCACTGGCAATCGTCGGGACCTTCATTTCGGTCGGCCTGTTTTCGCTGGGCGCCGCCTTGCCTCCCTTGCAAGCCGATTTCGCTGACCAGCCCAACGCCGCCTTGCTCATCCAGTTGATCGGCAGTGTCGGAGCGCCGGCCTTTGCTTTGGCCTCGCCGTTGGCGGGTCGATATGTCGGTCGTTACGGCGTAAAAGCAGTCTATCTCGCATCGGTGCTGATCTTCACGATCGCTGGCATCGCCCCCGCCGTGAGCGACTCCCTGATCGTCATCCTTGCTTTGCGGGTGCTCGTTGGCATCGGCGTTGCCGGCGCATTTACCGCAGGGATGGCCGGTATCGCGCGAATGCCGGAGGGCCAGCGCCATATCATGTACGGCCTGACGGCGTTCGTCGGCGGCGGACTGGCGATCTTCGCCTATCCGCTCGTTGGCAACCTTGCCGCAGCCGATTGGCGACCGGCGTTTCTTGTCCACCTCATGCTGCTTCCGGCTGCGGTCATGGCGCTGTTCCTGCCCCGTCACCGGCAGACCGGCGGATCATCGGTCGCGGCGGCGAAGGGGGTGGGACGAACCGCCGGCGTGCCGCCGCAACTGCTTGTCGCCGCAGCGGTCGTTGGCTGGGCAATCGTTTCGACCAGCATCTATTCACCATTCTATCTGGCGGCTAAGGGCGTCACAAGCCCGGAGCGGGTCGGCATGGTGTTGTCGGTCATGGCCATGTGTTCGCTCGTCGGGTCGGGATCTTACGGCTTTGCCCAGAAGTGGCTGGGCACCAAGTTCATGGTGCTCCTAGCCATGGCGCTCGCCGCCGCGGGATGCGTGCTGCTTTTCGTGGGCGGCGGGCTTCCGGTCATAATCGTGGCGTTGGGCCTGATGGGGGCAGGGCTGGCGATGTTCGGCGCGGCGTCTTACGCACTGGCGATCGAATCCATCGGTCTGGCCGGCGATCCTGGCGCGGCCACCGGCATGGTCAGCCTTGCGCTGTATCTGCCGCAAGTCTTGTTTCCGGTGGTGGCGGGCATCGTGGGCGGCGCCTTCGGCCCGCCCATGGTCTATGCCATGCTGGCCGTCCTGCTGGCGATTGCCATCGTGGTCCTGTCCCCTCATCGCGCAGCGGGGCCATCGGCCTAGCCTTATCTCCTTCTGGCCAATGGGCCGGGCCATCGCGCGTCCATCAACACGGAGTATCAGGCTGCTATGGGCACGATAGTAATAACCGGTGCGGCTTCGGGTATCGGGCGCGCCACGCGAACGACCTTGGAGGGCCAAGGCCACCGCATCATTGGCGTAGACCTGCATGGAGTGGAGGTCGTGGCCGATCTGTCGACCTCTGCCGGGCGCGCTTCCATGGCGAATGAGGTGGCTGCACTGGCACCTGACGGCATCGATGCGGTGATCGCGGTGGCGGGCAGGCCCGCGCCAGCGCCCGTCCCCGCGATCCTGGCGCTCAACTATTTCGGTGCGGTCGCGACCCTCGAACTGCTGCGGCCCCTGCTGCTGAAGTCGGACGCGCCGCGCGCCGTGGCGATCACGTCGACCGCCTCGCTGACGGACTACGACCCGGCGCTGGTCGATTCCTGCCTTGCGGGCGACGAGCCCGCGACGCTGATTCGCGCCGAAAACGTCGATCCAAACTCAGCGACGGGATATGCGAGCAGCAAGCATGCGCTCGCGAGGTGGCTTCGCCGCGAAGCCACATCGCCCGACTGGGCCGGGTCGGGAATTTTGCTGAACGGCGTCGCACCGGGCCGCACGCTCACGCCAATGACCGAGCCTTTCTTCGCGACCGAGGAAGGGCGCGCCATGCTTGACGAGGCGACTCCCATCGCGCTTTCCGACTGCCCTTACGGCAAGCCGGAGGAGCTGGCCGAAGTCATCAGTTTCCTTGCTACCCTGCGCGGGCGCTACCTCGTCGGGCAGATCCTTTATGTGGATGGCGGGACCGAGGCGATCGGTCGGCCCGGGACAATCTAGACTGCCGGCGATCCGGTTATGGACAGCCGGATCCGGGCCGCGTTGTTCCTATCGTGTCTCTGAAGATGAAGGGCGGAAAATTGAAACTCCATGCCGTGACCCATTCGCCCTTCGCTGCGCGCGTCAGGATGGCGCTACGTGTGAAGGGCGTTCCGTTCGAGCAGGTGGCGCTACCAGGCGGGAGCACGCGTTCGACCGAATACCTTGCCATCAATCCGATCGGCAAGCTGCCGGTGCTGATCACTGACGATGGTCTCGTCATCGCGGAATCGGAAACGATCATCGATTATCTCGAGGACACGTTTCCCGAACCATCGCTGATCCCGCCCGGAACGGCGGACCGCGTCCGGATGCGCAATGCGATCCGGACGACCGAGCTTTACGTTGTGCCCGCCCTCTTTCGCCTCTTCGGTCAGATGGATCCGGCGCTGCGAGATGCCGGTATCGTGGCGGCGGAACTAGCCCAGTTGCGAAACGGTCTTGGTCTGGTGCAGCATTTCGTCGACGATGCTCCCTTTGCCACGGCTGGCGTGCTCACCAAGGCCGATTGCATGATCTTGCCGACCCTGCTGCTGATCGACATCATCGAGCATCTTTTCGGGGTTGAGAGCATCCTGCGAGATTTTCCCTGTCTCGCCGGTTATGCCGAAAAGGCGGCTGAACATGCAGTGCTGGGCGCTGTCCGGAGTGAAACGGTCGAGGCGTTGAGCGCATTGATGTAATAGTCGGCACACGCTTGGCACCCCGCCGCTGGCTGCTATAGCACCGCCGAGCGCTTGGGGTTTCCAACGCGCTGCCATGCCTTGCCCCAAGTGGCGGGCGCGGTGCGATGATGGATGAAAGAAAACCCTACGGGCATGAGCGCGACCAAACCGAAAGCGGTATTGAGGCAGGAGCCGGAAAGCGACGGCACGCCGTCCTGTGACGGTCGTCGTCGTCGTCGCACGCGCGAAAACGTCGAGGAGCGGATTTGCGACGCCGCGCGACAGGTCTTTGCGGAGCGAGGGTATCACGGGGCGACCACCCGGGGCATCGCGAGTGTTGCCGATGTGTCGGAAACTCTGTTGTTCCGCTATTACGGCAGCAAGGCCATCCTGTTCGAGGAAGTCATCGTCCAGCCGTTCAACCGGCTGATGCAGGAGTTCCTGGAGCAGTATCCTACGCACGAGGATCGCAAGACCGGCGAGCGTCGCAATTTCGCGGCCGCTTACGAATTGTTCGAGAAGAACCATTTCGTGTTCATTGCACTGCTGGCCGCAAAAGGAACGCCTGCAGACGATGGCGGCGAGCCGTCGTTCACCGGCCTCTTGCCATTCTTCAATGCCGCCGCTTCGGAACAGACACAAAAATACGCAGACCTGGGCGTGGCACCGCCTTTCGACATGGGGCTCGCGATTCGCCTTGCCTTCGGCATGCTGGCTTCGACTGTCCTGATGCGCGACTGGCTGTTTCCCGACGGTGCTCCTCCTCGCGAACAACTGGTCGATCTGCTGGAACTGCTGGTCGATCGAGCACTCGATCCCCTTGCCAACCGGGATACCGCGAGTTGACGAAACAGGCGCTCCAGCTTATGTAGCAGATGCTACATTTTGGAGAGAGATGACGCCATGGCCACCGCAATCAAGATCCAGGAATTCGACGATCCGTCGTACAATCCGTTTCTCTCTCACGAGGACAATTTCGGGTCAGAAGCCGATCCCTATCCGTTCATCCACGAGCTTCGCGCGAAAGGGGCGGTCATCCCCGGATCGTTCCGCTCCCTTCTCGGCTACCACTGCTATTACGGCGACGCACCGAGTTTTACGATCGTCGGCAGCAAAGAGGTCGAACAGGTTCTCGTCGAGGCGAACCGCTTCTCGAACTCCGGCTACGAACTGACGCTTGGGCCCACGTTCGGAATGGGCAGCATCAGCGTCATGGACAATCCGGTGCACGGTCGCTGGCGCAAGATCTTTCAGAAGATCTTTCTGCCGCAGCACGTCAAATTGTGGGGCGACACGATCGTCGACCCGGTCGTGACGAGCCTGATGTCGAAATTCCTGCCGTCGGGCAAAGCCGACCTCGTGCAGGATTTCACCCACGCCTATCCGTTCGAGGTCATCTACCACCAGCTCGATCTGCCGCGTAGCGACGTGGATACGTTCCAGCGTCTGGCGATCGGGCAGACCGATTTCGAGCATATGGCGCAAGCCATGGAAGCCGGCGTGAAGCTCGGCGAATACTTCAAGGCGCTTATCGACGAACGCCGCGCCAATCCGGGCGACGACCTGATCAGCCTTCTGGCCACGACCGAGGTTGACGGTGAGCACCTGCCGGAACTCGTTCTGGTGTCCTTCCTGCGCCAGTTGATGAACGCGGCAGGCGACACAACCTATCGGGGCACCAGCATCCTCCTCACCGCGCTTCTGCGCAACCCCGAGCAGCTCGAGGCGTTGCGCAATGACCCCAGCCTGATTCCCGCCGCAATCGAGGAAGGACTGCGCTGGGATGGACCGGTGCTCAGCCAGCTGCGCGTCGCAAAGGAGGATACGGAAATCGCCGGCGTGAAAATTCCCGCCGGCTCGTTCCTTGACGTGCTTGCCGGCGCGGCCAATCGCGATCCCGCGATTTATCCCGATCCCGACCGGTTCGACATCAAGCGTTCGCGCCACCCGCACTATTCGTTCGCGCGTGGGCCGCACATCTGCGTGGGTCAGCACCTGGCACGGGTTGAGATGACGCGTGCGCTGCATGCAGTGATCGATAATCTGCACAATCTGCGTCTTGATCCGGACATGCCCGAACCGGCCATACGCGGCTACATGATGCGCGTTCCGGAGCATCTTTACGTCCTGTTCGATCCGAAGGCGGCCTGAGGCGCTGTTCGACGTAACGGGGCTTCGGGCGATCTTGCGCAGTGAGACCTGGCTCGCAACCGCAGGTCGGCTGAAGCCTTGGTGACAAGCCGTCGCTGGGCCGCAAGGGAGGGTCGGCACACGGCGTCCATGTCTCATGCGCCGGCCCCCTGCCAGATACCAGACGTCTGCTCTTTGGCGCGGCGCTCCGGTCAACCAGGAAGGAAATGATGATGACGGGTCAACCGGTCGTACTGGTGACCGGGTGTTCAACAGGGATCGGCGTGCACATCGCCGTCGGCCTGGCCCAGGCGGGCCATCGAGTTGTTGCCACGATGCGCGACCTTGGCAAGCGGCAGGGCCTGCTGGCCGAAGCCGCGAGTGCAGGTGTCGAACTCGACATCCGTGCGCTTGACGTAACCGATCCGGCCATGATCGATACCTGCGTGGCCGAACTGATTGCCGATTACGGCCGGATCGACGTGCTGGTCAACAATGCGGGTGCCGGCATCATCGCTCCGCTTGAGCAGACTTCCGACGCTGACCTCCGCTGGATAATGGACGTCAACTTCTTCGGCGTCTGGAACCTCACCAAAGCGGTGGTTCCCCACATGCGGAAGGCGGCGAAGGGCCGGATCGTCAGCGTCACCAGCGTTGGCGGGATGGTCGGTCAACCGCTCAATGACGCCTACTGCGCGGCCAAGTTCGCGGTCGAAGGGATGATGGAATCGCTTGCGCCGATCGCGCTGGCGATGGGCATAAGGGTGAGTGTCGTCGCACCCGGGCCGGTGAATACGGAATTCATGACAAGTGCGAATGCGGCATCGAAGCATGCTTTGGCCGCAATGGCGCCCCCCTATGACCGGATCGCCGAGAATTACCATGCGCTTTCGGCACAGGCATTCTCCACTCAGGGGCAATCGTCGGCGGACGTCGCCGCGATCGTTGTCGATGTCGTTTTAGCCGAAATGCCCCCGTTCCGGACCTTGACCAACGAAATGGTGCGCGCGATGGTCGCGGCCAAGGCAGCCGACGAGACCGGCAATTCGGTGATCGAGAACTTTGCGCGGGTCGTCGCCGCCTGGGAGTGATTTTGCTACAACCGCGAGCACATCGCGTACCGTGGCCGAGCTGCACCTTGCATTCGTGAGGTCCGGGGTGCGTTACCCTAGCCAGCAGACGATGCAGGATCGCGGACGGCCAGTTGGCCGTCCACGTCGTCTGTCAGGATCGTTGGGCCAGCGCGAGCCCGTACTCTTGTGGCGTCGAACTCAGGAATGAATGCCGCGCGCGCGTGCCACTTTCGCAGCGATCGTGAATTCGTCGTAGTTGTGTGCCGGCAAACTGAAATCGCGCAGTTCGCTGACTTCGTGGAAGTTGGCGGCAATATCCTCGACTGTGCATGGCGGTGACAAACCAGGCCAATGGAGCGCCGGCGTTTTGCTGAGCGCGGCGGTGTAAAAACCGGCCATT